>CAJQKT010000088.1 GCA_905478995.1 uncultured Pseudomonadales bacterium
CGTCTTTGGAGTCATCTTTTAAATCAATATCGAACTCTCCATTATTACCCTTATCTGGCGGACTGTCTGAGCTGGTTTTGTCGTCGCCATAGTCGTCATAAAAGGTAGCCGAGCTAGGCGCGGCTAGGGATAGAAAAAGCAGTGCGCTGAGTGTTGGTATGAGTATTTTTTTCACGTTTAGAAAGCCCCCAAAAGAATTTAAGATTAAAAAAATTCTCCAGGGATAAACTTTTGCATCAGAACTAACTCTAATGCCGTGCTTGCAAACAGAAACCTACGCTCGAACCGAAATCAAGACGCCAAGGGGGGCGACGAATAAATCTAAATTCAAATGTAACTAATTGATTACAAACAACATGAGCCGGGGGAGACTCTGATGACTAGGGGGTGTCACCTCTGTAATGCTTTCTTTATAACTCTTGAGCCAAGCATTGTCAACAAATACTGCGTGCACCCAGTATAAAACGGGCTTAACGCTAGGCCTATGGTTGGGCCTTTGGCTCAAGTTACTATCGATGTTTTTCTCGCTGGCCGCATGTGCAATTGAAGCGGCCAACTAACACTAATGTTTAGGCTAGCTCTTTGATTTGCGTATTGAGGCGAGCTTTATGTCTGGCAGCCTTGTTTTTGTGGATGATGCCCTTGTCCGCCATACGGTCAATAACAGGCACGGCTTCGGCATAGGCCGCAGTGGCGCTTTCTTTATTGCCATTATCGATAGCGGCAACTACTTTTTTGATGTAGGTGCGAACCATAGATCGCAAACTAGCATTATGGTTGCGGCGCTTAGTTGCCTGTCGGGCGCGTTTCTTCGATTGGGCTGAATTGGCCAAGATTAATTCCTCTATATAGATAAATTACTATGCACAGTGGTCTGAATTGACTGAAGTTGGCATCATATAGGTGCCAACTTGCGCTTGCGCTGATAGCGTTGGTTTGGTTACCACAGTAGCCTCACCGCGATAAATTCTTGCTTCATTGAGCGCTGTATTAGCCAACAGCATACTAAGTTGACCAGCACTCACGCATAAAATTTCAGGCGCGCGATTATTCAGATTCGCCAGCCATTTGTCAATAGCGACCGGCACAAAGCCGGTCTAGCTGCGTATAATCAGCCACTTTAGCCACAGGAAAGAACCGTTTATGTCTGCCGAAGCTCAGTTTCAGCCTTTATCTCTAGCCGTGTTGACCGTGTCGGATAGCCGCAGTGCCGCCAACGACACCTCGGGAGACTACCTGTGCGATGCGCTAACGCAGGCGGGGCATACCCTAGATCAGCGCATGCTAGTGAAAGATGATATTTATCAGATACGTGCACAAATTTCGCAGTGGATAGCGGATTCTGCTATTCAAGCCGTGTTGATTACAGGTGGCACTGGGTTCAGCGGCCGAGATTCAACGCCTGAGGCTATTGCACCACTATTCGACAAAGTTATTGAAGGGTTTGGTGAAATATTTCGTGCGCTGTCGCTTACCGACATCGGCACATCGACCATTCAGTCGCGCGCGTTGGCAGGGTTTGCAAACCATACCGTTATTTTTGCTATGCCTGGCTCAACTGGTGCCTGCCGATTGGCGTGGGAGAAGATTTTGGTTGAGCAGTTAGACAGCCGGCATCGGCCCTGCAATTTTTACGGCGTTTTACGCGCCAGCACAGGCCGCTCTTAAATGCTTGATTTTGCCAATGCATTTTCACGAGTTGTTGCAACTGCTGAAGCTACTAGCCATGTCGAGTCTGTGAGTCTTGCTGAGGCTGGCGATAAATTGTTGGCTGAAGATCAAGTGTCTTCTATCAACGTGCCGGGGTTTGCTAACAGCGCTATGGACGGTTATGCGGTACGAGCTGCAGATGTCATTGTTGATACGCCTTATTCAGTGTCGCAGCGAATAGCCGCAGGTGATCAGCCCAATGCGTTAGCGCCTGGTTCAGTAGCGAGAATTTTTACCGGTGCTATGTTGCCCGAGGGCGCCGACACCATTATTTTGCAAGAGAATGCGCGGGATGATGGTCAGCACGTGTATTTCACCGAGCCGATTGTCGCTGGGCAAAATGTGCGCCCAGCGGGTCAAGATATTGCTCGCGGTGGTTTGCTTGTTAGTGCGGGCGATCGACTGAATGCGGCTTCGCTGGCGCTGCTTGCTTCAGCAGGCATTTCACAGGTATGTTGTTTTAAAGCGCTTAGCATTGCGTTTTTTTCTACCGGCGATGAACTTTGCGAGCCAGGCGAGCCGTTGGTTGCGGGCCAAATTTATAATTCCAACCGCTATGCGTTGCGGCAACTGCTGTTAGATCTCAATGTGATTCCGATCGATTTAGGTTTTTGCCCCGATGATCCAGCGGCAACGCGTGCCATGCTTTTAAAGGCTTCGAGTATGGCAGATGGTGTGATTACTACAGGCGGCATGTCGGTGGGTGAAGAGGACCATGTGCTGGCCCAGGCTAGGGAGTTGGGTGAGATCAATTTTTGGAAAATCGCCATTAAGCCGGGCAAGCCATTTGCCTGCGGTAAGATCGGGTCGGCAGCTTTTTTTGGCTTGCCGGGTAATCCGGTTTCTTCGTTTGTTACATTTCAATTGTTGGTGAGGCCCTGGCTATTGAAGAAAATGGGCGCCACCGATTATTTGCATCGATGCGTGAATGCAGTAGCGAATTTTGATAAGAATAATGCAGGCAAGCGGTTGGATTTTTTAAGAGGGACCTTAACAAGTACCGAAGAGGGCAATTTGCAAGTATCACTGTTTGATAATCAAAGCTCTGGTGTGATGTCTTCTTTGGCTGTCTCGAATGTTTTAATTCCCTTGGCGCCACATTCAAAGATTAACAACGGTGCTTTACATAAGGTTATTGCATTGACCGACCAGGCCTTATTATTTGCGGGTGAGCGCTGGCCTAAAACTGATGAGATTTAAGTTTACTGCACAGCCGCTAAAATTATAGATCGACTCGAGCGCGATTAGTTCTTACCAAGGCGAGACGTAATTAACTGGTAGTCGAATGATATCGATGCATAGTAATTGTCATAACTTCCATTGCTAGGGGCCGTTTCGCTGTCTTCCTGTGCGTAGCCGCCGCCGGCGCGGATGTTGAGTCGGGGGCTGGCATTCCAACTAAAATAGAGCGAGGTGTCTGAGCGGTCATCGGTTTGATCGGTCGTAAGAAATTCCGTGTTTTCGATGCCGGTTTGAAATTCTGCAGTGAGGCGAGTCGACAGGCGGTAGTTGAAAAACAAGCGTGCGGCATTGACTACATCATCCTCCGAGGCTTCATTTTCGTAGTCGCTATCGACATAGCTAAGCTCGGCGCCATAGCTGCATAGTTTGCACAGAGCAGTACTCGTGTAATCCATGCTCAAGAAAGTAATTTCAACCGCGCCATCAATTGTGCTGTTGTCGAGTGTTTGTCCCGCACCAAGTTGGCTGGTATCTGGGGTCCTAAGCTCGCTGTCAAAGCGCAATGAATTAAGGCCCAAGCTTGACTCGGTTAGCTGGCGTGAAGCTGATGCGGAAAATGTATTCGCCCCCGACTGCTTGCTAATATCGGCCTGGTAAAACAATCCTCTATTACTGCTTTGCCCCTCTTGCTCAGACGTATTGCTACCTACTGATAAGCTGTAGTTTAAATTGCGAAGTGAGCGGGAGAAGCCGATAAAGTATCGGTGAAATTCTAGGTTCTGCTCTCTGTCATCGCGCTCAGACTCTTGATATTGGTAGCCGGCAGTAATATCCGTTATTTCCGATAAAGCATGCTCCCAATTAATGCTTCCTAAAAGGCTTTGGGTGTCGTCGTTCTCCGCCGTTTGTAAGTTAGTATTTTTGGGCTTCGAAAAGAAAATTTCGCTGTATTCGGCGCTTAATATTAATTGATCGACGCCGGTGATGGGTAGGGTGACAAATGGCCCGGTGGTAAGTTGTTGGCGCCTTTCTTGATCATCGGCGGTATTGTTTGCCTCGCGCCGACTGGGTGAGGTTTCCGTGATGTTATGCGCGGCTAGCCAGTCAAAACGCTGCTCAATAACGCTCAATACGAAGTCGCTATTACCTGTGATTTGAGATCGGTCGCTGCTGGTGTTGTTGTCAAAATTGAGGTAGTTGAGGCTATAATTGCCCATGAAATCGAGGCGTTGATTGTCTTGGCTAATATTTAAACCAAGTCCGATGCTCGACTCGAGTTCTTCTTGATCTCTACCGTTTAGGCCTCCATCGGTGTCGTATTGATTATCAGCAGACAAGCTGACGCTGTAGTCCATGGCCGATATTGGGGGTGCAAGTGCAGTCAAGCACCCGCTAAAAATGGTGGCAATGATTGAGCGGCTCGATAAATTGTTCATGGGTATTTTCCCTTTCGGTTTTCAATCGCATGCGTCATTCGGTTATAACGAATAATGATTTTGGTGGTTTGCTGCGTCAGATTTCCTTTTTTGCCTTTGCCTAAACACTGCGCATGGCAGTGCGCAACTAGTTGGCAACTAACCTCTTCTTAAGCATAGCTTTTTTTGAATTAATTGAAATCGAGGGCGGTACAATTACCATGAGCCTGCCAAGGGCCTGTGGATACGCCGGCTAGGCGAGGGCCGCCCGTCGCCTTTAAACGGCGTTTATGCGCGGTTATCGCGCGCTACGAGTAGATTGATTTTGCATCAATGGAGGCCAGCTCTGGGAGGACTAGCTCCATTTTTGCAAGACGAGGCTGGCATTGGTGCCACCAAAACCAAAGCTATTGCTCATCACTCGCTGTAAGTCGACACTCTCGGTTTTTTGCACGATGGGCATGCCTTGGGCGGCAGGATCGAGCGTGGCAATGTTGGCTGAGCCCGCAATAAAACCATTTTGCAGCATCAGCAGGCAGTAGATAGCTTCTTGCACGCCAGCTGCGCCAAGCGAGTGGCCGCTGAGTGACTTAGTTGAGCTGACTCGCGGGCCTCGCTCGCCGAACACTGAGCGCATTGCATTGAGCTCCACGATATCGCCGGCAGGGGTGCTTGTGCCATGGGCGTTAATGTAATCAATGTCGCCGTCTACGCTGGCAAGGGCCTGTTGCATGCAGCGCACTGCGCCTTCACCCGAAGGGGCGACCATTTCGGCGCCGTCAGAGGTGGCACCATAGCCTACAACCTCGGCATAAATTTTAGCGCCTCGTGCCTGTGCATGCTCAAGCTCTTCAAGCACCACCATGCCGCCACCGCCGGCAATAACGAATCCATCACGGTCGGCATCGTAAGCTCGAGATGCTTGGGTGGGGGTGTCATTGTATTGGGTGGAAAGTGCGCCCATTGCGTCAAATAAGCTGCTTAAGGTCCAGTGTTCTTCTTCGCCACCGCCAGCAAATACGATGTCTTGCTTGCCTAGTTGAATCTGCTCGGCAGCATTGCCAATACAGTGTGCGCTGGTTGAGCACGCCGAAGAAATTGAATAGTTCACACCTTTGATTTTAAAGGCGGTTGCAAGGCACGCAGAAACGGTGCTGCCCATTGTTTGCGTTACGCGATAGGGGCCAACGCGTCGCAGCCCTCTATTGCGCAAAATATCCGCTGCTTCAACTTGGTTTGATGATGATGCTCCGCCGGAGCCTGCAATAATGCCTGTGCGTGGGTTGGAAATATCAGCTTCAGCTAGTCCGGCATCGGCAATTGCAGCGGTCATTGAGATATGAGCGTAGCCTGCTGCTGGCCCCATAAAGCGCAAAGATTTGCGATCGATATGTTGGCTGAGGTCTAGATCGACCACTCCGGCGATATGGCTGCGCATGCCTAATTCTTCATACTCGGGTCGATGCACAATTCCGGAAGTGCCATTTTGCAATGCCTGACTCACGCTTGCGGCAGTTGTGCCTAAACACGATGTGATACCTAGGCCTGTGATAACAACTCTTTTCATGCTTTTTCCTAAGCCTTCTGAACCGTTTGCTTTGCAGCAGCAGGGCGCGGCTAGCTATCTAAAAGGTGGAGTGACAATGTTGGGCGACTAATTTTACTGGCTTGAGCTTGGCTCTGCCAATAATGTTTTAACATCGAAGCGATCGACGATTAAATTACTCACTACTCTCATCTTGAAATAATCCCACACGCAAATCTTTAGCGTGATAGATTTCTTTACCATCGGCCAGCATTCTGCCATCGGCAATCCCCATAATGAGCTTGCGCTCGATAATGCGCTTGAAATCAATTTCGTAACTCACCAGCTGCGTAGTGGGTTGAACCTGCCCGCTAAATTTTATTTCGCCAGCGCCTAGCGCACGTCCACGTCCTGGGTTGCCGCGCCAGCCTAGATAAAACCCTACTAGTTGCCACATAGCATCGAGGCCCAAGCAGCCTGGCATCACAGGGTCGCCGATAAAGTGGCATTGGAAAAACCACAAATCCGGGTTGATATCTAGTTCGGCATGTAAAAAGCCTTTGTTAAATGCACCTAAGTCGTTTTGGATATTAGTGATGCGATCGAGCATCAGCATGTTGCCAACTGGCAATTGCGCATTGCCGGGGCCGAATAATCGGCCCTCGCCACAGGCTATTAATTTTTCTTTGCTGAATGAGTTGGCTTTTGACGCAGCCGTTTGAGGGTCTGCTTGATGAGTAGCTTGAGTCATGGTGAGAGTAAGATTCCTTTGAGGTTGGCGCTGGGCCAGTAATGAAGCGCTCGCTGCTTGGCTGTGTGGGTCCTTGATATGTATTTTGCGCCTCTAATAATGCTGCGCTATTATTTCCCAGAGCATTGTAACTTCAATCCATTCAGTGTCCAATGTGCTTTGAAAATTTAGGTTCAATTCTATTGCAGATCGATGCGGAGCTTGCCTCTGCAAAAGTAGCAGCGTCGTTTAGTTGGCAAGGATCGCTCGTGGTGAGTGAATCACTTAGCTAGGTGCTTCACAGGTGCTAAAGTCTTAGGCGTATGGGCGGGCTGTATTTTTCATACTCATTTCGTGATGTTACCTATTTAAGTGTTTACGAGCCCAAAAGAAGCTTTTGGGATTCAAGCCGGTGCGAATGGTTTTAATTGTGGAGCATCGGTCAGGTTTTTTTAAGGAGTAATAATGATCATTCCAGTCATCTTGTGCGGAGGCTCGGGCACGCGTCTATGGCCGCTATCGCGAAAAGCATACCCGAAGCAATTTATTGATTTAACGGGCTCTGGACGATCGATGCTGCAAGAAACTTGGCTGCGATTGCAGGGTGTTCCTGATCTGGGTGCGGCCGTAATCATGTGCAATGCAGAAAATCGCTTTTTGGTTGCTCAGCAAATGCAAGATATTGGTGCGGATCTCAATGCGGTAATGCTCGAGCCCTGTGCTAAAAATACGGCTCCTGCTGTGACCTGCGCTGCGCTGCATATTGCTGCTTCAAATCCTGATGCAACCATGCTGGTTCTTCCTGCAGATCACCTGATTACTAACGAGGCAGCGCTGCATGAATCTTTGCTGGCTGCATCAGCCGCTGCTGAGCAAAGTCATTTGGTTACCTTCGGTGTCGTGCCAACGCATGCAGAAACTGGCTACGGTTATATTTGCAAAGCGAAGTCGTTGGAGGGTTTGTTGGCTAGTGGTATTGAGGAGTTTGTTGAGAAGCCCGATTTGGCAACCGCGCAACAATATCTGGCCGGAGGCAATTATCTTTGGAATAGTGGCATGTTTATGTTTAAGGCGGCGCGTTATCTCGAAGAGATTGGTGAGCAGGCGCCTACAATACTCGATGCCTGTAAGCTTGCGGTGGATCATGCGCGGCGTGACCTCGATTTCACTTGTCTCGATGATGCCAGTTTTAATGCGTGTCCAGAAGACTCTATTGATTATGCAGTTATGGAAAAGGCTTCTGCGCGCGCGGTGGTGGATTTGGATGCGGGCTGGAGTGATGTAGGCAGTTGGTCGAGTTTGTGGGATGTGAAGCAAAAAGATTCGGCAGGTAATGTCAGTATTGGCGATGTGGTTGCGCTAGACACGTCCGACTCTTACGTGCACAGCGAGCACAGATTGATTGCCACCTTAGGTATTCATAACGCAGTCATTATCGAAACTGCCGATGCGGTGTTAGTTGCCGATCGAGAGCGAGTTCAAGACGTCAAAGCGGTGGTCAGTCAACTTAAGTCTAGCGGTCGTGATGAAGGCACTACGCATAAAATTGTCTATCGTCCTTGGGGTTCCTATGAAACCATTTGTCTTAGTGAGCGGTTTCAGGTGAAGAAGATTATTGTCACACCTGGACATAAGCTATCGCTGCAAAAGCACCATCATCGTGCAGAGCATTGGATTGTGGTGGCCGGTACAGCGCAAGTTACTTGTGAAGATAAAGTGTTTACATTGAGTGAGGATCAATCTACTTATATCCCGCTGGGGCACAAGCATAGACTTGAAAATAAGGGTAAAATTCCGCTCGAACTGATTGAGGTGCAAACCGGAAGCTACTTAGGTGAGGACGATATCGTGCGTTATGATGATGTTTATGGGCGCGACACCTAAATTATTTTCAAGTGCTTAAGCCATCGTTTAGTAGTCAAGCCGTTGCTTATCGGGTGGCGCGAAATTACATCGATTTGAAATAGAAGTCAGGAGAATGTTTTGATCAAGAAATGCCTTTTTCCCGTTGCAGGTTATGGTACGCGATTTTTGCCGGCGACTAAATCCATGCCCAAAGAGATGCTGCCAATTGTTAACAAGCCGTTGGTGCAATACGGTGTAGAGGAAGCGTTAGATGCTGGTCTGTATGAGATTGGTTTTGTTACTGGTCGAGGTAAGCGGGCCATCAACGATCACTTTGATACAAATTATGAGTTAGAAAAAGAAATTGCCGGTTCGGGTAAAGAAGAGTTGTTAACTGGTATTCGTGATGTCATTAATCGCGGAACGTTTTCTACTACGCGCCAGCGTGAAATGGCAGGGCTTGGCAATGCAATACTGACGGGCCAGACCTTAATAGGCGATGAGCCTTTTGGTGTGGTCTTGGCCGATGATTTATGTTTTGGCGAAGGCCCCGGCGTGTTGTCTCAGATGGTGGAGCTCTATAAGCAGTTTCGCTGCACGATTGTTGCCATCCAAGAGGTACCCAGTGATCAAATTGAGAAGTTTGGTGTGATTGCTGGTGAGCAAATTAGAGAAGACGTGTTTCGCGTTACCGATATGGTAGAAAAGCCAAAGGCTGAAGATGCGCCGAGTAATTTGGCCATTATTGGACGCTATATTTTAACGCCAGATATATTCGATATTATCCGAGATACGCCTGCAGGCAAAAACGGAGAGGTGCAAATAACAGATGCACTGTTAACGCAAGCTAAGCGCGGCGCGGTTATGGCTTACAAGTTTAAAGGGCGGCGTTATGACTGCGGCAGTATTCAAGGTTTTATTGATGCAACCAACTATTGTTATGAAAATATCTATCAAGGGTGATAAGAATGCCCGATGAAGGCAATAATTATAGCTGTTTCAAGGCTTACGATATTCGTGGCAGGGTGCCTGACGAGTTAAATGAAGAGGTTGCCTATCGTATTGGCCGTGCTTTTGCGCAGCATCTAGCAGCAAAAAAAGTTTGCTTGGGTCATGATATTCGCCTCACGAGCCCGGCTATTTCGGCAGCTGTGGCAAGAGGCTTAACGGATGCTGGCGCAGATGTGTTAGATATCGGCATGGTTGGCACTGAAGAAATATACTTCGCCTCTTTCAATAATGACGTTGATGGCGGTATCGTCGTTACTGCCAGCCATAATCCAATGGATTACAACGGTATGAAGCTTGTAAAGCGCGGCAGCGTGCCCATAAGCGGTGATACCGGCTTGCTAGAAATTAAAGCGTTGGCTGAGTCAGGCTTATTTTCCGAAGTGTCGGAGCCAGGTGTCATCAGCTCATTTGAAAGTCGCAATGCTTATATCAAACATGTGCTTGGTTATTTTGATCCGTCGGCATTGAGTGGTCTTAAAGTGGTGGTAAACGCGGGTAATGGTGGCGCAGGGTTGGTTATCGATGCGCTTGAAAGTATGCTGCCGGTTGAGTTTGTAAAAATTAATCATGAGCCAGACGGTAATTTTCCGCACGGTATTCCTAATCCTTTACTAGTGGATAATCGGCAGGCAACTATCGATGCAGTGCGCGCTTCGGGTGCTGATTTTGGCGTGGCTTGGGATGGCGATTTTGATCGCTGCTTTTTGTTCGATGAGACAGGCGCTTTTATTGAGGGCTATTACATCGTCGGCCTGTTAGCTGAGGCATTTTTGCAAAAATCGCCTGGTGAAAAAGTGGTTCATGATCCTCGGTTGACATGGAATACGCAGGCCGTTGTGAAGGGGTTGGGCGGTGAGCCTATCATGAGTAAAACCGGCCATGCTTTTATCAAGGAGCGAATGCGAGCAGAAAATGCCATTTACGGCGGAGAGATGAGTGCGCATCATTACTTTCGCGACTTTGCCTACTGCGATAGCGGCATGATTCCTTGGCTGCTAGTTGCGGAGTTGATCGCTAAAAAAGGTGTGCCATTGTCGACTATGGTCAGTGACATGATTGCCCGCTACCCAGTGAGTGGTGAAATCAACCGGCGTGTTGATAACCCTAAGGAGCTTATTGCGCGCATCGAGGCAGAGTATGCGCCATTGGGGCTTGCCGTAGATTACACCGATGGGCTGAGTGTTGAATTTTCCAACTGGCGATTTAACTTGCGTATGTCTAACACTGAGCCGGTGGTGAGGCTGAATGTTGAGTCGGTGGGCGACATTGAGTTGATGCAAGAAAAGACTCGCGAGCTACTCGAAAAAATGGCTTAGTTTAAATGTTAGGCTCGACTATTTCGCGTTGGCTTTGTAGTAATTGTTAATCCATTGCTGGGTTGCAGCGTCTGTTTCACTTAAATTATTCTCGGATAGGCTCATGGCCGTGTCTATTGGGCCTCCCAGCTGCTTGCCTAGTTCAACGCCCCACTGATCAAAAGCGTTGATGTCCCAAAATACGCTTTGTACAAATATCTTGTGTTCATAAAGAGCAATCAGTGCTCCGAGCGTGGCGGGCGTGAGCTCGTCCATAGCAAGAATGGTATTACAGCGATTGCCTGGGCTTGCCTTGTGCGGAGCCAGCCGCTCCGCTTCTTGTTGATCGGCGCCAGCCGCTAATAACTCTTGTAGTGCTTGCTCTGTGGTTTTTCCTTCGGTCAGTGCCTTGCTTTGCGCCAAGCAGTTGGCCACTAGCTGCCGGTGTCTGGCATCATCATTAAACGTGCTGGCCTTGTTGGGCCGCAGAGGCAGAATAAAATCGATGGGGATGTTGCCCGTGCCTTGGTGCAGCAGTTGGTGAAACGAATGCTGCCCCACTGTGCCTGCGCTACCCCACACCACCGGGCTTGTTGCATAGTTCACTTGCTCACCATTCAAGCGAACGCTCTTGCCGTTACTTTCCATACATAGCTGTTGCAAATAGGCGGGCAGCAGCGCTAGTTGATGGCTGTACGGAAGTACCGCAACACTTTGCGCGCCGCATACATTAACGTTGATTAAGTCGAGCGCCGCTAATAAAAACGGCAAGTTCTGACTTAGCTCACAATGAGAAAAGTGTTCATCCATAGCGTTGGCGCCACGCAATAATTGTTCGAAGCATTGGCTGCCATGAGCAATGGCTATGGGCAGCCCAATAGCTGACCATAGCGAGTAGCGCCCGCCTACCCAGTCCCACAAAGGTAATAAGTTTTCAGCATCAATGCCAAATTCCACGGCTTTTTCAATATTGGCGGTAATGCCAATCAAGTGCTTGCCTAGGTCAGCATCAGGTATTTCGCGTAACAACCACTGTCTAGCGGCTCGAGCGTTTTCGAGAGTTTCTATGGTGCTGAAAGTTTTCGAAGCAACAACAATTAATGTGGATGAGGGCTGGCATGTTGCCAGCACTTGGTCGAGCTCTACAGGATCTACGTTGGCTACAAAGTGCACATTAGGTCGTGCGCTGTTGGCCAGTTGGCCGTGGTCGAGTGCGGCGCAGATTAATCGCGGGCCTAAATCGGAGCCGCCAATGCCAATATTAATGACGTCGGTGATAGGATTTCCGTTGGCACCCAGCCATTGGCCGTTGCCTAATTGGTCGGCTAGCTCGCATACGCGCTCGAAAGTGTCCCGAGCCATTTTCTGATGATCGGATGCAGGTGCGTCGAAGATATCGCGCAGAGCCGTATGGTGTGCGGCACGTCGTTCGGTGGTGTTGAGCTCGCCACCACCCACAAGCTTTTGAATCTTGCTGCTTAGTTCTTGCGATTGCGCATATTTTACTAGTATTTTCAGTGAGTTATCGTTTATTGGAGTGCGGCATAGGTCTAGGGTGATACCGGCTGCTTTAAATGTCCATTGGGCTGCACGATTGGCCTGCTGGGCGAATAAATTCGCTATAGAGTTTGTAGAATTGGCTTCTAAGCTATTTAAGCAAGCGTTTAGCGCGGAGGGGTTTGCGCCTTTTTTTGAGTGTGGTTGAGATTCGTTCATCTTTTCCTTACAAAGCATTGTTTAATAATGTGTTTTTCTTTCAGATACTGGCAGGCATGCTAAACTCTAAATTCAATCAAAATCACAAACCAGAGCAAATTCTTGGCCCACGTCCGTTTATTTAAACACTTCTTGCCCTACCCCATTATTGCATTAACTGTGATAGAGGCGGGCTTGTTGTATGCGTCCTTAATCATCGGCCACA
Source organism: uncultured Pseudomonadales bacterium (assembly GCA_905478995.1). GTDB lineage: Bacteria > Pseudomonadota > Gammaproteobacteria > Pseudomonadales > UBA7434 > UBA7434. The sequence continues at coordinate 12,635 of CAJQKT010000088.1, forward strand.
CGCTGCGCTTCCGCCTGTTTGGTGATGTTCCATGGGACGCACCACTGTTGCTAAACCCAATGTTGGTGCCAAGTGCGGCAGTTTACATGCTATTGATGCTGTTGTGTACGATGGCTCTGGGTGTCTATAGTGCAGGGCTGCGCGGTGGTAATGGGCCCATGGCTATCCGCACTGTGGTGGCTTACTGCTTGCTCGGCACGTCTGCCTTAACGGTGATTTACTATTTGTTCCCACCCCTTTACATGGGGCGTGGGGTATTATTTTACGCAACACTCGTCGCGCTTTGCTTAGTGGTTCCTGTGCGTTGGTTTTTTCTTCGTTTGGTTGATGCCGAATCACTGCGTTCTAGGGTGCTTATATTTGGCGCGGGAGAAAATGCCCGTCGGCTCGCAGAAGAGTTGGGTGCAGGGCATGCGGGTGTGGCAAAGGTAGTGGCGTTTGTGCAAAGCTCTGAATCTGAGCCGGTTTTTGTGACACACGATTTACGCTCTCGCACAGGGACTTTGTTAGAGATGGCGCAAAAGTTAGATATTAGTGAGATTGTTGTTGCGCTTGATGATCGTCGCGCGGGGCAGGGCAATGCTTTTCCGCTCAATGAATTATTCGAGTGCAAGTTACACGGTATTCGTGTGTCCGATGCTATTGGCTTATGTGAGCGAGAGCTAGGTGTCGTTTCGCTGGCAGAAATTAGCCCTAGCTGGTTAGTGTTTAGTTCAGGCTTTACCAGTGGTGAGTTTGGGCTAATGGTTAAGCGTGCCTGCGATATTATAGTGTCGCTCGTATTACTGCTGCTAACCTGGCCTTTGATGGCGCTGGCTATAGTACTTATTTTTTGTGAGTCGGGCCGACCTATTTTGTATCGGCAGCAGCGTACTGGCTTGGAAGGCAAGCCCTTCCAAATATTAAAGTTTCGCAGCATGGTCACTAATGCCGAAAAAGATGGAGCTGCTATATGGGCGCAAAAAAATGACAGCCGCATTACTCGAGTGGGCGCGTTTTTAAGAAATACGCGCATCGATGAGTTGCCGCAATTATGGAACGTATTGCGCGGTGATATGAGTATTGTTGGCCCGCGCCCAGAGCGCCCTGAGTTTATTCAGGGTCTGATCACTGAGTTACCCTATTACAATGAACGCCATCATGTTAAGCCCGGCTTGATGGGGTGGGCACAACTCAATTACCCTTATGGAGCGTCGGTTGAAGATGCTGCGCAAAAGCTGCGATACGATCTTTACTACGTAAAAAATAAAAGTTTAATGCTCGATTTGATTATTATGGTTCAAACCGTGCAGGTTATTTTATTAGGAATGGGAGTCCGATAGTATGAATACTTATCTCACAGCATTGCGATGCAGTACCGCGCGTGTTTTTTTGTTAACACTATTTTTTGTTGCCGGCTGTTCTTCGCAGCAAGGTATATCCGAATTACCCGCGCAAGGTGTTTTGGAATTGCCCGAATACCGAATTGGTTCAGGCGATAGGATTAAAGTCGATGTTTGGAAAAACCCTGACCTATCCTCCATTGTGTTGGTGCGCCCCGACGGAAAAATTTCTATCCCCCTGATTGGCGATGTGCTCGCTAGCCAAAAAACAACTAATGAGCTTGCTAAAGATCTTGAGGAAAAATTAAAAGACTTTGTTCGCACGCCGCAAGTCGCTGTAATAATAGAAACGCCAAGTAGTGCGGCATTTCAACTTCGCGTTAGGGTAACGGGTGCTGTCAATAGCCCTTTGTCCATTGCCTTTGAAGAGGGTATGACAGTGCTCGATTTGGTGTTGCAGGCAGGTGGTTTGTCGCCATTTGCGTCCGGTAACAAGGCATTGCTGCATCGTAAAACGGCTGAGGGTGAAATGGGTGCTTACAAAGTCCGGCTACAAGATATCCTTACCAAAGGTAAGCTCGAAACAAATTATCCGCTGGCACCTTCGGATGTGATTAGCGTGCCTGAGCGCAGTTTTTAAAAAACAACTGACCGTTACGGTCGGATATTTTTTCATCAGCATTTTCAATTTAATTTTACAGAGTAGACGTTTTGGATTTTGTATTTATATTGCAGCTCGCAAGAGCAGGGTTTCGTGAGCTTTGGTTGCACCGCTACGCCGCGCTGTTTGGCGGCTTTGCTATTGCCGTCGTTATTCTTGTATACGGTATGTTTTGGCAAGAAAAATACACGGTCTCTACATCGCTCTATGCCGATCAGCAAAATATTATTGCACCGTTATTACAAGGCCAGGCGCAAGTGACTAAGGTCGAAGACCAGCTGGAGATTGTTAAAGACTTAATGCTCTCTAATCGTATCCTAGAACAAATCGTAAAAGGCGAAGATTATTTAAATGGCATAGAAGACCCCGCTCAGCAGTCCTCAATTATCAATGGTTTGCGTGCGCGAGTAGAGGTGCAATCGCTCGGTAAAAACTACATTGGTGTGTCTTTTGCTGATGTCAGCCCAGACAGAGCCTACAACCTAGTTACGCAATTGGTAGACCTCTTTATAAAAGAAAGTTCAGCCAATAAGCGCGGTCAAAGCAAGCAGGCTTTTTTGTTTATTGAAAAACAAGTGGCCTCTTATAAGGAGCAGTTGCGCCAAGCCGAAGATCGCCTAAAAGAATTTAATGCCTCTAACCTTGACGGTGATGAGGGGAGAGTGCAGGGCAATATAGAAGGGTTACGTCAGAATATTGCTGATCTAGAGCTAGATTTGGGGCAGGCAAGCGAGCGAGTCAAATCATTTGAATCTCAAGTCACACAAGAAGACCGATATTTATCACGCAAAGCGAGGTCCGAAGAATTTCGTGAGCGCATTGCAGAGGCGGTTACCCAGTTAGATAACTTAAAGCTCTCTTATACCAGCAGGCATCCCGATGTCATTGCATTGGAAGAGCACATTAAAGCATTGAGAGGCGCAGCTTCGAAGCCCGTATCTGTGGGATCGTCGGGTGATTCGACGGTTCGTGGTGTTGAGAACCCTGTTTTTGATGAATTGCGCGGTGCTCTTGCATCGGCAAAGGTTGAGCGCGACACACTAACTAGCCGATTAACCTCCATGCGCGCGCGCTTGGGTGAAGAGCGTGAGCGTGCATCGCGTATAGCCGAGCGCGATGCCGAGCTTGCTGAACTGACGCGTGATTACTCAGTGACTAAAGGACTTTACGAAGATTTATTAAACAGTAAAGAAAAAGCACGGCTGTCTATGACCTTAGATATCGAAGGGCAGGGTGTTACCTACAAGATACAAGAGCCGGCTAAATATCCGCTATTTGCGACTGGGTTGCGATTCATCCATTTTGCCTTGGCTGGTATCTTGGCCGCTATAGTTGTGCCTATTGGCTTGATAATTTCTTATATCTTTTTGGATCCTCGTATTCGTTTTAGTAATGCCATCGAAGAGCAGTTTGATGTGCCATTGCTGGGCGAAATACCGCATTTGGTTTCTAACCCGATCAAGCGCATGCGCAAGGTCGATGTAAGGCTATTCGTTTTTATGGGTTTGGTTTGTGTGGCGCTCTATGCATCGACAGCCGCCTTTTATCTTATTTGGATGTAGTGCTATGGACTTTGATCAAAATCCAAAAGAGGGCTCGCGAAATATTGTTCGCTTAGATGAGGCAGAAGATCGCTTGTCACGCCAGCAGATTCGTGAAATGGCCGATATCTACCATCTTGCCGTTGAAGATTTAGATGAAAAGAAAATTATTCATTCTAAAATGCGCGACAAAAAAATCCTCAATGTATTTCGAGAAATTCGTACCAAATTAATGCAAAAAGTTGGCGGCAAGAATTTCACTCTGCTGGTCACGTCCATTAGTCAGGGCGGCGGTGCAACGTTCGTGAGTACTAATTTAGCGGCCTCATTTGCTCTGGATCATGGTAAAACGGCATTGATGGTTGATTGCAACATTTACGCACCATCTAACGATCAGCTCATTGACGGTGCCGACCTTGGGTTTTCTGATTACCTGCAAGATCCATCAATTTCTATGGAAGAGATTATCTATGCGACCGGTATCCCAAGGTTGAGGTTAGTGCCCGCAGGAAGCGCCACTGATTTGGGGCCGGAGTACTACACATCTTATCGGATGCAGCAGTTTGTTGAGGAGCTCCAAGGGCGCTACGCCGATCGCTATGTGGTCATCGATGCGCCTCCCATTGGAAGCACAGCGGATGCGCGTATTCTGGCAGAGTTATGCGATTTCGTGACCATAGTGGTACCTTATGGGATGGTGACTAGCGAACAAGTTAAAACAGCAATTGAAAGCGTGCCTAGTGATAAGTTAGTTGGCGTTATATTTAATAATTGATCTTTGTGCTGCAAAGGTATTTAAGAGCGGTTCTAGGGATTTTCTT
>CAJQKT010000089.1 GCA_905478995.1 uncultured Pseudomonadales bacterium
CCCTCATTAACCCTACTCAGTAAATTACTATAAGTCGTATCTTCAGAAAATAATTGTCGACCTTGCAAACTTCCCGATACCGCATGTTTTTCAGATCGTCGCTTATCATTAGACGAAGCCAACCTAAAAACTCGCCGGTCACTAAAATCTGCACTGTAGTGAATAGCAGCTATCACATTAATATACCGCTGATGTGATACCGCCAGCAGTGAACCAATGCCGCTCAAATCTAAATGGATGTCGGCATGATCAGAAACTGGATTACCATAAAACGTTTCAAGACCAATCATGCGGGCCTGACGAATATTATCCCAATTAGAGTCGGCTAACACACAGCGCAAATCAAACTTGCCGAGCTCCTGTGCCAAACTACGAGAGAACGCATTAGCGCCCACCAATAAAAAACCGGTCGGCTCAGGCTCCGCAACACCTAAGCGGCGCGCAATAAACCCAGCTGTAGCACTTTGTAAAACCACAGTGCCGATAATCACCGAAAAAGTGAGCGGTACTAAAAGCTTTGCATCCTCATAGCCCAATTCAATTAAGCGCTCAGCAAAAATAGCTGAAATAGCTGCAGCAACAATACCCCGAGGCGCAATCCAGGCCAGCAAACTTTTTTCCTGCCAAGTTATATCCTGCCTCCAAGTACTCACAAATATTTTTGCAGGACGGGCTACAAACTGTATAACCAGTAATAACGCAGCAGCCTGCCACGCAACAGACATTAACTGCTGCAAATCGATTCTGGCTGCCAACAAAATGAACAGCACAGAGATGAGCAACACCGTAAGATTTTCTTTAAAATTGAGAATAGGATGAATATCTAAATCTGGCCGATTAGCCAGCCACATACCCATAATAGTGACTGTTAGCAAACCGGACTCGTGCTGCAGGGTATTAGAAAAACTAAATGCCACCAAAACAAGACTCAGCGCTGCCAAATTATGCAAGTACTCTGGAATATAATGATTAACCAGCAAACGCTCTAAAATAAATCCAGCAATAACACCAAGTACAACACCTATAGCAATAGTAAAAAGAAAAACCTGCAATACATGACCCAAAGTTGTGTGGGCAGCACTGGCAAGAATAAACTCGTAGGTTACCACCGCCATAAGTGCACCAATCGGGTCTATGGCGATACCTTCCCAGCGCAAAATATTAGCTAGCTTGCGTGAAGGCCTAACCGAGCGCAGCATTGGCACAATAACCGTTGGGCCGGTGACAATAACCACGGCGCCAAATAAAGCGCTTACTTGCCAAGAGAAATCAAAAATTAGACGTGTGGCACAAGCAACAATAACCCAAGTAACAAGCGCGCCGACGCTAATCATACGCCTGACAACTACGCCTACACCTCGCACTTCTTTAAGGTTGAGCGTAAGGCTTCCTTCAAAAAGAATGATGGCTACCGACAATGAAACCATCGGCATCAACAAATTACCCATCAACTCATCAGGACTCAACCAATCCAGCAAGGGACCTGCGGCAACACCCGCAATCAATAAAAATAAGATGGCTGGCAGCCGCACTCGCCAAGCCAGCCATTGGCATAACATACCGACTAAAACTACCAGCGAAACAATTAATGGAATATTCTGCATATAAAATGCCTTTTATATTTAACTGCGTATGGCAGCCAAAAATTAGATTAGAACATTTAAATGGCTAGTTAATGCTAGACAAAAACAATCGATGAGTTTAGTACGCGTAATAAAAAAGGCCCCACAGAGCCTTTTTTATTCGCCAAGGCGACACTCGCCCAGTATCATCTGACTGCCTAACTACTCAGCAATTTCCTCAGAATAATCATCGGCATTTAAGAGACTATCTAGCTCGCCAAGGTCGGCAGGTTTAAGACGATAAAACCAACCGCCATCATAAGGCTCGCTATTAACCATTTCAGGCTCATCTTCCAAGCCCTCATTGACAGCAATCACCTCTCCAGACAATGGCGCATAAACATCAGAAGCCGCTTTGACTGACTCTACCACGCCAGCTTCGTCAGCAGCAGCCAACAAAACGCCAATTTCGGGTAACTCAACATAGACCACATCGCCTAATTGGCTCTGCGCATGGTCAGTAATGCCCACAGTGATGGTGCCATCTTCTTCAAGCCTTGCCCATTCATGGCTAGTAGCATAACGAAGTTCTTCTGGTAAGTTGCTCATGTTTTCATTTCTCTATCGTAGTTGTACTAAAAAATATGCATAAAAAATTTCAGCCTGCTTAAAATTTACCTGCCTGCATCAGGAAAAAGTTTTTCGCTATGCGTGATCAGCTCATCTAGGGTCAGATCAAAACTTTTTAAGAAGTGTTCGCGAAAGTAGACCACCTCTTTTAGATTCATCGTGTCTAGGCGCTGCTCTACATCGCTCACGGCTTTGGCAAACTCACGGTTTCCAGCATTAATCTCTGCTTTACACTTTATGAGGGAGGCAATCAAGTCAGCCGCCTTAATCAGAGCAGCGGTAGATTCTGACTGCTGATCATGCAATAAAAACTCACGGTAAATAGGTTGCAGCGCCTCAGGCAGCGTCGACAACATTTCTTGCTCGGCAGCATACTCCACCTCTTTGTATGCATCACGAATTTTTCGGTTATGGTACTTGATCGGCGACGGCAAATCACCGGTCAGCACCTCGGAAGCATCGTGGTATAGCGCTGCTGCCATAATCTTCTCAGGCTCAATATCGCGCCCATAAATAGATTTTCCAATAATTGCTAGGCAATGTGCAATAGCGGCTACCTCAAACGAATGCTCCATAACATTTTCTTGAATAGCATTGCGCTTCATGCCCCAGCGATGGATCCAGCGCATTTTACTCAAATAGGCAAAAAAATGGTTATTCATAAAGTCTCAGCTCAAATGCAGTAGTAGCGATAATGCGGCGGGTAGCAAGGCCTGTAGGGAAAACACCGGCACCGATTTAGCCCAGCCCCATTGCGTATTTAAGGATTTTATTTTTAAGCCATGGCTGACTATTCACTTGCTGCATACCCCAGTTGCGCAACCACATGACTGGCAACGGTACCGGCTCATACAAACGCTTAAAGCCCTCAACCACAGCCATCATAGCGAGATTATCAGTTTTGCGCGCGCGCTGATATCGCTGCAGGCGAGCAAGCTCGCCGAGCGGCGCGCCGGCAGCATGGGCCGTAGCAATAGTTTGTGCCAACTCTTGCACATCGCCAATACCCAAGTTAATGCCCTGTCCGGCCAGCGGATGAATCGTATGCGCCGCATCAGCAATCAAGGCAAAACCTTCAAGTGCGTAGTCAATGGCGTGCTGCTGCTGTAAAGGAAAAGATCGACGCTGAGACACCGCCACAATATCGCCTAATCGAAATTCCAGAGCACTCGCCAACTGCTGACAAAACTCAGCCTCGGGCAGAGCCAGCAGCCGCTGTGCTCGTTCGCGCGTCTGCGACCAAACAATAGAGCAATAGTGAGAGCCTGCGTCGCCACTTGATTGCGGCCCAGTCATTAACGGCAAATAAGCCAATGGGCCCGTGCCAGTAAAGGTTTGCCAGGCGGTATGTTGATGAGGCTGACTTACAGCAACCGTACAGACAATGGCATCTTGCTGGTAGTCCCAAGCACGCACTGGCATACCGAGCATTTGGCGACAGGGCGAATGCGCTCCGTCGGCGGCCACAACCAAACCCGCTGTCAGCGTAGAGCCGTTGTCTAGCGTCACCTGAGCGCCACCAGCAGCCTGCTCCGATTGGCCAGCCGTAGGCAACACAATAGACGCCACGGCACAACCATCCAATATTTCAACACGCTGCTCACGCACAGCACTCATTAAAGCCGCGGTGATTACCCTGTTTTCAACAATATGGCCTAAATAATCGACACCCATGGCCTGCGCATTAAAATTGATTTCGCCCGTACCACGCGCATCCCAAACTTGCATACCCACAAACGGGCAACTGCGCAGGGCCGTCATTGCCGACCAGACTCCAAGCTTTTCAAAATAGTCGATCGATGCGCGCGTCAACGCACTTACGCGAGTATCGAAGCCTTCAACCTCGCCACCGCGAGCAGGCAACGTGTCAGAAATTTTGTGCGCCTCAACTAAGGCAATGCGCAAGCCCTTAGTGGCGGCATAAAAGCCAGAGCTTAGGGCGCAAGCAAGTGCGCTGCCAGCAATGCCTGCCCCAACAATAATGACGTCGAAGTCATGGCGCATGCGACTGAACCTTAGATGGCTTACAACACATAGGGAGGGACATGATCAATTTATTTACGCTTACTCAGACGAGGCTTCTGTGGAGATTTTTTTGCCACCGTAGGCGATTTTTTCTTAGGCAATGTTTTTTTAGTCGGCTTTGCCTTGCGGCTGGATGCAGCCTTGGCTTTTAACCCAGGCTTAGATTTTGAAGCGGTTTTAGATTTTAGCGACGCTTTAGATTTCACTATGGGCTTCGCTTTGGTCTTAGCCGTGGCTTTGGTCTTAGCCGTGGCTTTAGTCTTAACCGTAGCCACAGACTTAGCAGTTACCCTCTTGCTCGCAGCGCTGGCTTTGGCGGCGCCCAAAACAGGGCTGCTTGCATGCGACTGACGCATATGCTCCTCAATATCCGCCACGCTTTTACAAACATCGCGGGTCAAAACGTCATTACCCGACTGCGTCAGCGCGATGTCATCTTCAATACGTATACCAATGCCTCGCCACTTGGCTGCCACCTTGGTATTGGCTGCCGCCACATAAATGCCCGGCTCGATGGTCATCACCATACCCGGCTCGAGCACCCGCCATTCGTCATGAACTTTATAATCACCCACATCATGCACATCCATACCCAGCCAATGTCCGGCTCGATGCATGTAAAAAGGCTTATAGGCTTCAGTCTCAACTAGCTCATTGAGCTCACCCGATAACAGCTTTAAATCAATCAAACCTTGCGTGATAACGTTGACCGTCACATCGTGCGGCTCGTTCCAATGGTTACCCGGCACGGCTGCTTTAATGGCTTCGAGTTGAGCGTCCAAAACCACCTCATACAAGGCCTGCTGCGCCTTGCTGAACTTGCCGTTCGCCGGAAAAGTACGCGTAATGTCTGATGCATAGCAATTAAGCTCGCAGCCGGCATCAATCAATACTAGGTCGCCATCACGAATCATGCTGTCGTTTTCAACATAGTGCAAAATACAGCCGTTAACACCCGCGCCTACAATCGAACTGTACGCCGGATGCTGAGCACCGGCGGCGCCAAAGGCGTAAAGATATTCCGCCTCCAGTTCATACTCCATCATCCCCGGCCGGCACTTTGCCATGGCGCGCATGTGTGCCTCGGCCGAAATACAGGCGGCTGCGCGCATAACGCGAAGTTCGGCGGCGCTTTTATAGAGCCGCAAGTCGTGTAATAGGTGATCCAGATCTAAAAACTCACCCGGCGGATGCGCACCAGCTCGTGCATTGGCCCGCAATACGTTGACCCAATCCATCACCTGGCGATCAAAATCCGGCCACTTACCCATAGCGTAATAAACGCGCTCACGGCTTTCGAGCAAGCCTGGCAAAATATCGTCAATGTCACTAATGGGAAAAGCATCATCGGCACCAAAATTTTTAACCACGCCCTCAGGACCCTGCCGATAGCCATCCCATAGCTCGCGCTCGGGATCACGCTCACGGCAAAATAGTAAACACTCACCATGCGCCCGCCCAGGAATTAACACCAACACCGCTTCTGGCTCATTAAAGCCGGTCAGGTAATGAAAATCGCTGTCTTGGCGAAATTTAAATTCAGCGTCACGGTTGCGAATGAGCGTTGAGGCTGAAGGCACAATGGCAATACTGTCAACTTCCATCTGCTGCATTAAATGGCGACGACGCCTGGCAAATTCTTTGCGCGAAATACTGGGCGTAACTTTTGGCTTGTAGCTATTCGATGTAGGCATGGTATGAGGTCGGTTGAGTATGTCCAAAAAGTTGCGCTCGTTAACAATAAGCATGTGTATGCGTTAAACGGCGTGCTCGGCTTTAATGTAATGTACGCTCGTTATCGGCAGGCGGTGCTGGCTTCGGCGAAGTTTTGCTCGCTGGTGTTGCCTCAACCCAACCATGTTCGGTAAAGACCGTTAATGCGGCAAGGCGTAAATACTCAATCACCTCCACATAGTCGCGCTCGGCTTCCTCGTCGCCGGTGCTTGGGCGAGGAGCCTCAACCGCAAGCGGATCGAATAGATCATCATCTTCGTCCCAGTCAGCCTCATCTTCGTGCTGATGACTGCCATCGTCTTGCGACGCCGCAGCGCCCTGGGCACTGGCTTGCGCTATAGCCGCCATATCTTGCAGGGCTTCTACTACCGACGGCGTCAACTCAGGCTTCGACTGATCTTTGGCAGCTTTACCCGTATGCGCTCGAGCCTCGGCAAAACCGCCCAAAAAGCCTTTACACCAATGAGCCAAACTTTCAGTGCGCTGCTCAATTTCATGGTCATCATCGGGTAGAAACAACTGAAAAGCCATTTCAATATCGGTGAGCTGCTCAAGCTGAGTACTCGCCAGCCCTCCCAGTATGCCTATGGCTTCTTCAAATTGGCCCTCATCTAACCGCTGATCGGCGCCAGTCACCGCCAGCCCAAACAGCGCCCATTGACGCGCTGGCAGACGCATCGCACCAGACAATGCCCCCACTACGGCGCCATGTAATTCAGCGGGTGAAAAATGACTGCCAATAGTCACCAGCCAGTCGGCTAGCTCATCGAAATCTTGCGGAGGATTAAGCGTACTACCTTGCGTGTTATCCAACTGTTCACCTTTACTCATTTTGGGTTGCTGTCAATTCAATAGCTGCCGGCTGCGCCTTAATTTTAATAGGCCATTTCAAGGTAGCGATTATAGGGGACATCCTGACTAATCGACAGGCAGTAATATTGTGTATTCGGAATTGTCGCGCAATGATTGACCATCTTGCTCGGGCGCACTATATTAGCTGCCTAGATTAAACTGTAAGACGTTATAGCGGAGTAAAAACGCGACCTTACTCGCATTGTTGCTGGATATAAACTCAATAGCTGCCAATTAAACGGCACAACAAGCACTCAGTAACCGCCGTACCAAGCGTGAGCGCTGCTCCAGGCCATAACGAGCTGACAAACAATATTGCTGTCACACAGTTAACCACACACGCAACGCTGCGCTTGCGCGCAAGCGTCAGCGGTTGTAACACTCGGATAAAAGTTCATGAGAGACTACTTAGAAAACCTTGAAGAAAAGGTTGATGAGCTGGTTGCGCTATGCAGCGCACTGGACAAAGAAAACAAAAGTTTGCGCACGCGTGAAAACGATTGGCTGGGCGAGCGCAGACAGTTACTCATTAAGAACGAAACCGCTCGCACAAAAGTAGAAGCAATGATCAGTCGACTCAAATCAATGGAGAATGGCGAATGACCAGTTTGTCGCGCGGTACTGTGCCACCCAAACCTACAAAACCCGAAGGCGATGAGCCCACGGTTATCGATGTAAAGATTTTAGGCAAAGACTACCAGGTAACCTGCCCTGCTGACGAGCAAGACGATCTTGTGTTAGCCGCCACACAGTTTGATCAGCGCATGCGAGAAATTCGTGAAACCGGCAAAGTGATTGGCCTAGAAAGAATAGCTGTTATGGCGGGACTTAATATCACGCATGAATTTTTGCAAGCTAAAGATCGCGCAGAAGGCAAAGAAACCACCAACCTTTTGAAAAAGCTCAATCGCAAACTCGACAACGCCTTGCAAAGCGCCAAGCAAATGGAAATATAAGTTAAAGGTGCGCGACCGGGCAGTCAGCACAAAAAGCTTGCGTGTTTTTAAGACCACAATAGTAATCACTATCAATAAATCTTCTGAGCAATGAATCACCCTCAAACTGCAACACTTTAAATAACTTATCAACGTCAATAAAAATAAAGTAAAAAAACGTAAAGTTTTTTATTTGCCCCAAGCATCCTCCCTGCCTCAGCACATAAGTATGACCTGAACCAGCACATAAGTTATGACGTGTGTTGCGCGCCTATATAACGTTATAAAAAAAAATCACTCCACTTTAAACTCAAACGCTCTAACTATTTAGTATCGGTGCGCGCACATCTAGTTTATACTGCCTTCGCACCCTGAGGTATTTGCCAGTCAGCATGTCCTTGAGCCGATAATACCGCTTTGGGGGTTACTCGCCGCGTTTGTGTGCATGCCTGGTTTACCGGGAAGCCTTTGACGCGAACAGTGCCACCACCTTGAACCTTTCGGTTCGAGGCCGCAACGACAGCGGTACCCTGGGGCGCACCATTTCATATAAGCTAACACTGCATTAACCAGCCTTTTCTTGCTAATTTAAACAAGCTCATTTAAATCAAGCCTATTTCAACTCAGCTAAACCGATCTATACGTCACCTCGCTTTTCTTGGCACAACTTCCTGCATTGCCCATTAAACATCACTGCCCATAAAAGCCGTGCATTGCCCTAGATTGCATTAACGCAGTATCATCATCATTTAGCCTATAGGCCGATAGAACCTGCGCACTTTAATGATCTTGAGTGAACTTTGCATTTGACCCACACAGCCCGATCCAAACTACGCCAAGAGCATCGACATCAACGTCGTCGGCTCAGACCCAGGCAGCAGCAGCAAGCCGCACTGCGCTTGAGCAAACAATTATGCGCAACGCCCTCTTTTTTACGCGCCAAAGTTATCGCCACTTATATTGCCGACGACGGCGAAATAGCACTGCAAAATGTTATTGCCAAGGCTTGGCAGCAAGGTAAAGCCATATACACGCCCGCCTTTGATGCACGCAAAGAAATGTATTTTGTGCGCTATCAAAAAGGCGATCAGCTGATAGCCAAGCAGTGGGGAGTCAAGGTGCCCGCAGCGCAAACAACCCCTATCAAGCTGCCTGCGTTTGATCTGATATTAACGCCGCTAGTGGCATTCGACCTTGAGGGCAATCGGCTGGGACGTGGTGGAGGATACTATGATCGCTTTTTAGCGCAGTATGGCGGAGCAATGCAGACAATTAAACAATCGCGCAGGCCGGTTATCATGGGGGTTGCCCACAGCTGCCAACAAACAACCCCTCTTGCCGCGCAACCATGGGACATCAAGCTAGATGCCATCGCTACTGATAAAGCGATAACATATTTTAATTAACACCCCGCTCAGCTCAAGCATTACTGTACAAGTTCGCTTATAGTGAGCACTCAATTTATTCACTCTTCGCCTATGGATTTAGCCATGCCACAGACCGCTCAAAACCAACAAAAAATGGATGCAGCCAAAGCTGCATTAGCGCACATTAAACCCATGCTAGAAAACAATAGCATTGTGGGCGTTGGCACCGGCTCAACGGTGAATTACTTTATTGACGAATTAGCCAGCGTAAAGCATTTATTCAGAGCAGCCGTATCTAGCTCTGATGAAAGCACTCAAAGGCTGCAAGATCACGGCATTAGCGTGATGGACCTCAACGAAGTGAATGAGCTTGAATTTTATGTGGATGGTGCTGATGAAAGTAATACCCACCTGCAACTGATCAAAGGTGGCGGCGCCGCGTTAACCCGCGAAAAAATTGTGGCTGCGGTAGCCAGAAAATTTGTTTGTATTGTGGATGAAAGCAAACTAGTAGGCGTGCTCGGCGGCTTTGCGCTGCCGGTTGAGGTTATTCCGATGGCGCGCAGCTATGTAGCGCGCAAACTTGCTGGCCTCGGCGGAATGCCCGAGTACCGCGCAGGGGTTGTCACCGATAACGGCAACCATATTTTGGACGTGCACAATTTAAAAATTCTTAACCCGCTCGATTTAGAAAAAACCATTAACAATATTGTAGGCGTAGTCTCTAATGGTTTATTTGCATCACGCGCCGCTGACATTTTAATTGTGGGCGGCACCAACGGTGTTACGGTTAAAAAACCTAACTAAGAATATGAGCAGTCTGCTTGGCAGTTGGATTAGATTTCTTCATTCAAACCCCTACAGTAAAGGGCGAAACTCTTCGTTCTCATCCGTTTGTATTGTCCAGCCGTCAAACTGCGTGGCTTCGCTATCTAAAGGTGAGCGCACCGCACCCACCACGGTGAGGCTGAAGCCTTCGTAGGTGACAGCGCCCGATGAACCTGCCGGCCCGCAATAAAACTCGACCGAACTGACGCCTTGGACAAAACCGCATACAAAGCTGCCCGTGGGTTGAGGGTCGAGTGGACTCAAGTAATTGGGCGAGTCTAAATCAAAATCAATAAATACTGCGGGCTTGAAGACCCCACCAAACAATGGATCTAAGTTGCTATCAAACAGTGGTGAGAAATTATCATCAATGATGTCAACCACACCATTGTCATTGGTATCACCCCCGTTATAGCGCCTTAAGTCAATGGTTTGATTGGCAAGACCAGCAATGCTGTCAACGAACCAACTCGAGGTAAAAGTATTGCCATTGTCTGCACTAACGCTTTCACCCGCAAAACCTATGCGATTAAAACCACTATAAAAACTGATGCCCTCGCCATCACCTAAACCCTGCAACTCGGGAGGAATATCGCCGCCCCCAAACCTCACCGTTTTGAAGGATCCGCCGGAGCCATCGATAACTTCTGTTTCGTTCACGCAATGCACGCCGTCGACAAAATTACTATCGTTAGCGGCTGGGCTCAGTAACGCCATACTCGATAAATCAACATTCTCGCCAAATTCATTATTCTCCCCGATTTCATAACAACCGTTTCTAAAATTGGCAATTGCCATATTGGCAATGCGCACAGACGTGAGCCCATCCTCAAACAACAGGCCAAACTCTCGGCTGAAATTACCGGGCAATGCTTGCGAATTATCACGACCCACTAATGTGGCATTCACAATTAACGGAGCCTTTGTAGGATTACCACCTGCTCGAATGCCCGCGCGGCCGCCAACTCCTTGATCGATACCAGGCGGAAAAAGACCCGGGCTATGAATGACTAATAAGTCTTTAATCAAGCCACTAAAGTTAGTGTAATGCACGCCATCCCGATTCGCGCCAGTCACCAACAACCATTCTAGTCGTGCCAGATTAGCGTTGTCGGCAGCGGTAATACTGATACCGTCACTGCCCGATACATGTGACTGAACGTAGCGCAGCTTAGACGTGTCGTGGTCACCATATAATGAAATGTTAGCCGCGTAGTCATTTCCTGCAACAGTGACCGGCGCGCCCGCCTCGGCAACGACGAAGTATTCGAGCTGAACATTAGTCTGCACCGCTACACTGTCTTCAATAATTAACCCGCCCCACTCACCTAAACCGGATTCAAGACTGTATCCGTCATCATTAGACGAGAAAATAATCGGCGCATCAACAGTACCCACGGCACGCAACGAAGAACCTGGGTAAATATATACATATTCTGTTACTGTGCCTGCAATATTTCCTTTGAGCGTCGCACCCGGCTCAATAACCAAAGAGGCGCTAATGCCCGCCTCATCACCCACACTAACAGTGCCATCCAGTCGCCAATCGATATCGGCCTTGAGTGTTGCATTGGTGCTCAAGCTGCCGCTTATTTCGCAAAAAGTATCGCCGCCAAACGCTTGAACGAATTCAACCGTCAAATCACCCAAGGCAGGGCATGGGCCATCGTCACCACCTCCGGTGCCGCCACCATTGTTTTTACTGCCATCACAGCTTGCCTTATCGCAAGAACTGCAGGCGCCCAAACTCAAGCACAACAATGCACCGCAAGTGAGCTTGTAAAAACGGCTTAGTGACATGCCTTTAAATTTCAACCCATATCGCCCAGCAAACGCAAAAACTCTTGCCTTGTGTTATACGACTCACGAAATTCACCCAGCATGACTGAGGTGCCCATGGTTGAATGCTGCTTTTCCACACCGCGCATCATCATGCACATATGCTTTGCTTCAACAATAACACCCACCCCGGCTGCTCCGGTTACGGATAAAATAGCATCGGCAATTTCACGAGTTAAACGCTCTTGAATTTGCAAGCGGCGCGAGTACATATCAACAATGCGCGCAAACTTTGAAAGGCCTAAGACCCTACCATTGGGAATGTAGCCAATATGGCAGGTGCCGATAAAAGGCAAAACATGGTGCTCGCAAACAGAATACATTTCGATACTTTTAACCAAAACCATTTCGTCACTGCCTGACTCAAACACAGCGCCGTTAACAATCTCATCTAACGACTTTTCATAGCCGCTAGTTATCGACAAAATCGCCTTCGCTGCTCGAGTTGGCGTATCTAGCAAACCTTCTCGCGAAACATCTTCACCGACACCCTCAATAATACTTTTGTAATGCGCTGCTAAAACATCACTAGTGGCTTTTTTACCCATCTGAAAGAATCCCATAAATTAACTTGTTATGCAGCATGGTAGTGCCGCCTGAAATAGATTGATCTTTTATTACACCGCTACTAACACAAATAACATCTGGCTAGCGCGGCTTAGTTCGTCGTTCGAAATAAATATCGGCCGCCTGCGTGACGCGAGAAAAATACTCATCACTTTCATGAGCAAGGTGATGGCGCGCGTTCTTAATGGGCATAAACCGAGCCTTAGGAAATTTTTCGGTAATTTTCTTTTGGTTATAACGCCAATCGACTGTGCCATCATCATCGCCCTGTACAACCAACAAAGCATTATCACCCCAGCTCAGCTCGCGAAAACGGCGCTCCCAAACCACCAATGCAGAAAGCCACTTAAGCGGAATGGCCCTAATAGTGAGGGGGTCTTGCGTTCTAACAAAATCTAAAAAATCCTGATCATGCGAATTAACGGTAAACTTTCGTTTAGTGCTGGGCAACCATGCTCGCAATAGTCTGTTGGCAATTTTAATGGACATCCAGCCTGCTGGGCGTACCAAAGGCGCTAGCAATAGCACTTTTTCAAACGGCCCTGTAGCTTCATCGTACTGCTGGCTTAGCAAGTAGTCCATAACAATGGCACCCCCCATACTTTGCGCAACTACGTGCCACGGAGACGTTGTCTTCTTGTAAAAAAACTCCAAGCATTGCCGCAGTGCCAGCACATAGTCACCAAAGCTTTCTACATGCGCCCGCTTACCGCTTGACAGACCATGGCCAGGCAAATCAAACACCACTACACTGCAACCACGATGTAACAAATAGTCGATGACTTTCCTAAACAAGCCTACGTGGTCTAGAAAGCCATGTACGATGAAACATGTACTCTGGGCTCCTTCATTTTCAAAATAGTGGCAGGCCAATCGGTAGTCATTACTTTTTATATAGCCAAAATGATGTCTAACCCTATCAAGCTTTTGACTAAAGTTAATATCATAAAAGTCGAAATAACCGCGCTCTGCATCAGAATGTTCGTACGTGCCCGATAAATCAAGCGGCCTGAGCTGCCTTCTTAGCTCGTCGACATTCATAAGCTGCTCGCCCGAAGTGTCCGACTTGCTCGACTGCTGAACGCCCTCGTTTTTGATTGCCATAGTGTTACCCTTGTCGCACGATATTGATCAAAAACCAATAGACATTACGCCGAACCTTGTGCGCGCGTTTCCAATATAGCCACAGCTGGCAATACCTTGCCTTCTACAAATTCTAAAAATGCGCCGCCGCCTGTCGAGATATACGATATTTGGTCAGCAACTCCGAACTGATCGATAGCGGCCAGAGTGTCACCCCCACCGGCAATAGAAAATGCCTCGCTTGAAGCAATCGCTTCAGCCAGTGCTTGAGTGCCTGCACTAAACTGTTCGAATTCAAATACGCCCACCGGACCATTCCAGATGATAGTTTTTGCCTCTTGTAATATTTTGGCAAACTGAGCGCTGGTCTGTGGGCCAATATCAAAAATCATGTCGTCAGCTTGCACCTCACCAACCGGCTTTAAGCACGCCTCGGTGCTCGCCGAAAATTCAGCGCCCACAACGACATCGGTAGGTAGCGGAATATTGATTTTGGCCGCCAGCTCCCGAGCGGTGCCTAGCAGCTCGTGCTCACACAATGATTTACCCACGTTTTTACCCGCCGCTGCTAAAAAAGTGTTCGCTATACCGCCGCCTACAACCAGCTGATCGACCACTTTAGCCAGTGACTCCAGCACTGTGAGCTTAGTAGAAACTTTAGAGCCCCCCACTATCGCAACGACGGGATGTGCCGGATTGGCAAGGGCTTGGGCAAGCGCCTCAAGCTCGGCCGCCAACAAGGGTCCTGCGCAGGCCACAGGGGCATATTTTGCAACACCATGCGTTGAAGCCTGGGCACGATGAGCCGTACCAAAAGCATCCATCACAAAAACGTCACACAAGCTCGCATATTGCTTAGCCAAGGCATCGTTGTTACTTTTTTCACCAGTATTAAAGCGAACGTTTTCGAGCAAGCAAATATTCGCACCAGCCAAAGCCGCCTCAACATTTTTAGGCTCGTGCCAATGAGTGACTAATGGTACGTCGCAACCGAGCAATTCGGCCAAATGGCTTGCCACCGGCGCCAAACTATAAGCCGCATTGTCAGCGTCAGTGCCGCCTTCAACCGGGCGACCCAAATGTGACATCACGATCACACGAGCGCCTGAGCTTATCGCCTGCACAATACCCGGCACTGCGGCTCGAATACGCGCATCGGATGCAACCACGCCCTCTTTTATTGGCACATTTAAATCTTCGCGAATGAGCACTCGCTTGCCGCTGAGCGCTTGGTCTTGCATCAATAGTACAGACATAGACTTCCTGCAATGCTAACTACACAATTTCTTGGTTTTTAGGCAGCCCCCGAACCGGAGCTGTTAGATCATTTAACAACAGTACGTAACGGCGTAAGCCAGTTCAAATACCAGCACCCACATTAGTCAGGATAACGCAATAATAGATCGAGCATGCGGTTAGCGAATGCCCACTCATTGTCGAACCAAACCAATAGATTAACCGTGTTTTCGCTCACCAACGTTTGCTGAGCATCAATTATGCCAGAGCGGGCATCATGATTAAAATCGCAAGAAGCGAGCCGCTCTTGCGTAAAGCCCATCACACCCTCAAGGCTGGTTTTAGCAGCTTGCTGCAAAACGCCATTTACCGCTGCCACATCGGTTAAGCAATTAAGATTGAGTGTGATATTCAAAGCAGAAACATTATTGACCGGAACCCGCACAGCATGCGCAGCAAATTTACCCTCCAGCTCAGGTAGTACACGACCAATGCCCAGCGCAAGAGCCGTATCGACAGGAATAATCGACTGTGAAGCAGCGCGATTTTTACGTAAATCGTCGCTATGGTAGGCGTCAATCACAGGCTGATCGTGCATCGACGCGTGAATAGTAGTGATAACGCCGTTACTAATTCCAAAGGCCTCATGCAGCACGTGTAAAACTGGAATCAACGCATTACTCGTGCAAGAGGCAGCCGATGCAAGTGGAGGCGACGTATCAAGCAGTGCCAGATTAACACCACAAACAATAACAGGAATACCCGACTCCCCCGGATTAGACAACAGCACGTGACCGGCACCAGCATCCAAATGAGCTTGCGCCTGCAAAGCTGTAGTCACTTGCCCACTGCATTCAAGCACCATATCTATTTGCAACTGCTGCCAAGGTAAGGCGGCAGGATCAGCTTCAGCTAACAGCGCAGGTTTAACATGACGATTACCTGAGCTTAAAGCAAGGTGGCCAGACTCAAGCTCAACCGTGCCAGGAAATCGACCATGCGTACTATCGTAACGGGTGAGGTAGTGCAGTGACTCGGGTGCAGCCAACTCATTGATGGCAACAAACTCCAGTGCCGCGCAATCGTCTCTCTCCATGGCTGCGCGTAGCACGCAGCGACCAATGCGGCCATAACCGTTAATCGCTACACGCATAACCCCGCCCCCAAATCACTCATGACTTAACGCTGCAATACACCGCGCTGATGAGTCAGTAAAACCCATGCTAAGCTGACTTAAGATTCGATTAGTCACTGGCTCTAATTAATTCGCAATAACCGACTTGGCCGCTTCACTAACTGCTGCCACGGTAATACCAAAGAGATCATATAACTGCTCTGCGGGCGCCGACTCACCAAAGCTACGCATACCCACAACCTTGCCATTCAGGCCTACATATTTATACCAAAAGTCTACATGGGCCGCTTCAACCGCCACTCTGGCAGTAACGTTAGATGGCAACACAGATTCTTTATACGCTACATCTTGGGCATCGAACACCTCTGTGCAAGGCATAGAGACCACACGCGCAGCAATACCGGTTTCACTGAGCTGCGTGGCAGCCTGCATTGCCAGCCCCACCTCTGAACCGGTGGCAATCAGAATGACATCAGGCTGCGGCACGTCGTGCAAGACATAGCCGCCGCGCTCAATGGCCGCCACTTGCTGTGATTCACGAGCCTGATGAGGTAAACCCTGACGGGTAAAAATCAAAGAGGATGGGCCATCGGCCTTTTCCAACGCTGCCTTCCACGCCACCGCCGACTCCACGGAGTCACAGGGTCGCCAAGTAGACATATTGGGCGTAGTGCGCAAATTCGTGAGCTGCTCTATTGGCTGGTGAGTCGGCCCATCTTCGCCCAAGCCTATAGAATCATGGGTGTAAACAAAAATAACGCGCTGGCGCATCAAAGCCGCCATGCGCACTGCATTGCGGGCATACTCCATGAAGACTAAAAAGGTAGCACCATACGGGATGAACCCGCCGTGCAAGGTCATGCCATTCATCATGGCTGACATGCCAAACTCGCGCACACCGTAATAGAAGTAGTTGCCCGCTGCATCGCCTGCAGTAATAGGCACACTGCCGTTCCAAATAGTATTGTTGGAACCTGCTAGATCAGCCGAGCCACCGAGTAATTCAGGTAATTTAGGGCCATACGCATCAAGACAATTTTGTGAAGCCTTGCGCGTAGCTGGACTCTCGGCATTTTGTTGGCATTGCTCAATGTACTGCTGAGCATGCTCGGCAAAATCTGCGGGCAATGCACCGCTCATGCGACGCTCAAATTCTGCGGCCAATTCTGGATGAGCAGTTTGATATTGATCAAATTGCTGCTGCCAACTATGTTCGCATGCCGCGCCGCGATCGGTCGCATTCCAGCCTTGCCCAATAGCCTCAGGGATTTCAAACGCCGGGTGAGACCAACCCAATTGCTCACGCGCCGCTTTGACTTCGTCGGCTCCCAACGCAGCACCATGCACGCCCGAAGTACCGGCTTTGTTAGGCGAACCAAAGCCGATGACTGTTTTACAACAAATGAGCGTCGGCCGCGTGGTGTCGGCTCTGGCTGCCTCAACAGCCTGCTTAATAGCTTCGGCATCGTGGCCATCAACCGCCGGAATTACCTGCCAACCGTAGGCTTCAAAGCGCTTAGGCGTATCATCGGTGAACCAACCTTCTACTTCACCATCAATAGAAATACCGTTGTCATCATAAAAGCCAATTAACTTACCCAGCTGATGGGTGCCGGCAAGTGAACAAGCCTCGTGCGATATGCCTTCCATCAAACAACCATCGCCCAAAAATAAATAGGTAAAGTGATCAACGATGGAATGGCCGTCACGATTAAATTGCGCAGCCAGTGTTTTTTCAGCCAGAGCCATGCCCACTGCATTACTGATTCCCTGCCCCAGTGGGCCAGTAGTAGTTTCAACACCCGGCGCATAACCATACTCAGGATGACCCGGTGTTTTAGAGTGCAACTGGCGGAAATTTTTCAACTCTTCTATGGGCAGCGCATAGCCACTGAGATGCAGCAATGAATACAACAACATCGAGCCATGGCCATTCGAGAGCACAAAACGGTCTCGATCAGGCCATTGAGGGTTTTTAGGGTTATGCCGCATAAAGTCATTCCACAGCACTTCAGCAATGTCTGCCATACCCATTGGCGCGCCAGGGTGGCCACTATTAGCTGCTTGGACTGCGTCCATTGAAAGCGCACGAACGGCATTGGCTAAATCACGACGTGTAGGCATGAAGCATGACTCCTGATAATTGGTTTGATTAGCGAAAAATTGCCCCAGCGCCAATATTGGCCTAGCCGAGCGAGATCAAGATAAGAAAATCTAGCCTCGCGCCTTTTCGGGGCGCGACATTGTCGCCCAAGCGAGCCTCTCGAGCAATTTGTTTACCACTTATATGCGTGATTCTTGGTAACTCGAGATCCCAAGATGCGCATATGGACCATAAATTTGCGAATTTTAGGTGTAATTTGTCATTCTTGGCGTCGAGAGCATTAGGCGCCTTATGATAAGATTCCGCCCCGCACAAATACAGCTTTATAGCTCTGCGAATCACAACTGACCCGCCACTGAAATAGACGTTATCCAGCCCCAAAGGAGCGCCTCTCATGCCATCATTCGATCAACAGCTTGAAAAAATCAAGCAGCAGCCTGGATTCATTGCCGCACTAGATCAAAGTGGCGGCAGCACGCCAAAAGCACTGCGCTTATACGACATTAACGAAGGAGACTACGCCAATGATGAAGAAATGTACGCGCTTGTTCATCAAATGCGGGAACGCATTGTCACCAGTGAAGTATTCGATGGCCAACGCATACTAGGCGCTATTTTGTTTGAAAATACCCTCGATCGTGACTTTGCAGGTAAAAATGCCGCGCAATTCTTATGGGAAGACAAACAAATTGTGCCGTTTTTGAAAGTCGATAAAGGTCTAGCTGACGAGTTGCAGGGCGTACAACTCATGAAACCGATCGACAACCTAGCGGCATTGCTAAAAAAAGCTAAAGAACGCGGTGTATTTGGCACCAAAATGCGCTCACTTATCAAACATTATGACGCAGACGGTATCACGAAGGTGGTGGCGCAACAATTTGAGCTGGGCGAAAAAATCTTGGCCGCTGGGCTTATTCCTATTATTGAACCTGAAGTCGACATTCACTCCCACGAAAAGGCCGCAGTCGAAGAGCAACTCAAGGCCGAACTACTCACTCACCTAGATCAGCTCCCGGCTCACCAATACGTTATGCTCAAATTGACTCTGCCCGAGCACGCTAATTTTTATCGCGAGCTCATGCAACACCCACAAGTACTCAAGGTGATAGCCCTTTCTGGCGGCTATACGCGCGAAGAGGCCGATCACCGCCTCACCGCAAACGAAAAAATGATTGCCAGCTTTTCGCGAGCACTTACACAAGGGTTGAGCGCGCAACAAACTGATGACGAATTTAATTTGGCGCTCAATGCGGCTATAGAATCTATTTATACGGCATCAATGACTTAATATTGCAGATTAATAAAGCCCGATGTTGCTTTAAAATAAGCGGCGCGTAAATAAATATTGAAAAAAACTGTGCGAGGCCGAGCTCACACAACCACTACTCGTTATCTTCTGTCGCGTTAATGCCCTAAGTTAACAGTGTTTTATTTATATTGTTGTAGTCAGAGATACTTGATGGATTTTGTCGTAGGTCAACGCTGGGTAAGCCAAGCAGAGCCGCAGTTAGGGCTTGGAATTGTAGTAGAAACAGATGGTCGGCACATGACGGTGCACTATCCTGCCTGTGAAGAGGAGCGCATGTATGCGGCATATAGCGCGCCACTGGCACGTATTGCTTTTCAGGCCGGCGATACGCTGCACGATGCAGAGCAACAGCTACTTACTGTTAAAGCGGTTGAAGAGCTTAAAGGGCTTAACTACTACTTAGTAGAGGACGCCAACGGCGAAGAGCAAATTTTGCCCGAGTCCCGGCTATCTGGCCTCATTCAACTCAGCTCACCAACGCAGCGACTGTATAGCGGTCAGTTTGATAAAAATAAAACATTCCAATTACGTGTAGCCACTTTGCAATACCGCGCTCAATTACAGCAATCTGCAGCACGCGGATTACTGGGCCCGCGAACTAATTTGTTGGCGCATCAACTGTATATTGCCAGTGAAGTCGCTTCCCGCTTCGCCCCACGAGTTTTGCTTGCCGATGAAGTGGGCTTAGGCAAAACGATTGAAGCCGGTATGATTTTGCACTACCAACTGCAAACCGGGCTGACCAAACGCGCGCTTATTGTTGTGCCCGAGCCTCTTTTACATCAGTGGTTGGTAGAGATGCTGCGTAAGTTCAATTTGCGCTTTTCACTGTTTGATAAAGCCCGCTATACCGCACTGCAAGAAGCCGGTGAAATCAATCCGTTTGAATCTGAGCAGCTCGTCCTTTGCAGTCTCGACCTATTATGCAGCGACCCAGCCATAGCTAGTAACGCTGAAAAGGCTGACTGGGACTTATTAATTGTGGATGAGGCTCATCACTTATACTGGTCGCCTGATAACACCACCAGCGCCGACGTCGAACCTGCCGCCAAGCCCAGTGACCGCAGCGGTGTAAGCACCGAATACCGCGTTATTGAAGAGCTCTCGAAAAGCTGTGCCGGTTTATTGTTGCTAACGGCGACTCCAGAGCAGGTAGGCATTGCCAGTCACTTTGCGCGCTTGCGACTGCTCGACCCCGCTCGCTTTCACGATCTCAATGAGTTCATTGCACAGCAAGAAAAATTTGTTGGCCTGAACGAGGTAGTAACTCAGTTACTGAATCAACAAGTATTGAGCGCAACTCAACAAGCCGTGTTGGCACAATATATTCAACCCGATGAGCAAGGAAGCGATACGCAGCAGCTAGTGAATCAGTTACTCGATTGTCACGGCACAGGTCGCGTACTATTTCGTAATACCCGAGCAGCAATAAAGAATTTTCCAGCTCGCCTACCGGTTGGCTACCCGTTGGAAATACCCGATATTTATCGTGAACGCAGCGGTTTATACCCAGAGCATTTAAGCAGCGAGCAAAATGGACAATGGCTTCGCGAAGATCCGAGGGTGGCCTGGCTTGAAGGCCTACTCAAAGGATTACGCAATGAAAAAGTTCTTTTGATTTGCCACCATGCATCAACTGCAATCGACCTAGAGAAACATTTACACTTTAATGCCGGCATACGCAGCACCGCATTTTATGAAGACTTATCGATCATAGAGCGCGATCGAGCCGCGGCCTATTTTGCCGACACCGAAGCCGGCGCTCAGGTAATGATTTGCTCGGAGATTGGCAGCGAAGGCCGCAACTTTCAGTTCGCTCACCATTTGGTTTTATTTGATTTGCCTACCAACCCTGACTTACTTGAGCAGCGCATTGGTCGCCTTGATCGTATTGGCCAAGCACATGACATTCAAATTCATATTCCTTATTTAGAGGGCAGCGCCTCCGAGTACTTATATCGCTGGTACGATGAAGGACTCAATGCATTCAGGCACAGTTTCTCTGCAGGTCTTGCTGTATATAATTGTTTCGAAAAAAATTTACAGCCCTGGCTGGCACAAACCATTACTACTGATGAAAAAACGTTTGAAGTACTGCTTGAAAACACTATCACGCACACCTCCGCTCTGCGCAATGAACTAGCCCAAGGACGCGATCAACTTTTAGAATTAAATTCTTGCAACGTCGAGGTCGCCACCAATATTATAGAAACCGTTGGCCAGGCCGAGCAAAGCGAAGTACTTAGCAACTATATGTCTTTAGTTTTCGATACCTTCGGCATTGAACAAGACTATCACTCCGAACATTGCCAAGTATTACGACCGACCGATCAAATGCTAACGGCACAATTCCCTGGAGTAAAAGAAGAAGGCGTAACGGTTACCTACGACCGCAGCAAAGCACAAAGTCGTGAAGACATGGAATTTATGACCTGGGAACACCCCATGGTCGATGAATCCATGGAAATGATAGCTGGGACAGAATTAGGTAACGCGGCTATTGGCGCCATCAAAGTAAAATCACTGCCAGCCGGCAGCGTACTTTTAGAATGTTTTTTCGTCACCGAGTGCAGCGCCCCGCGTGATCTGCAAATACAACGCTACTTACCGGCAACACCTATGCGTGTGCTCATTGACATGCAAGGCAATGTTTTAACCAAAGCGATCAAATACGCCCAGCTGAATAAAATTCGCAGTCACGTAAAACGCACATCTCGACCGGCTATTGTTAAGCAATTAAAACCAGAGCTAGAAAAAATGGTGGCCTGCGCGCAACGCATAGCAGATGCCGAAGCAATGCCGTTAATAGAAACCGCTGGGGTACAACTGAGCGAAACACTTGATGCCGAATTGCTGCGATTGCGCCAATTAAATAAGCGCAATCAGTCTATTCGTCCGGCTGAAATAGAATACTTTGCCAAGCAAAAAACAAGCGCCTTGGCACACTTGAAAAACGCTTCGGCCAATCTACAAGCGGTACGTATTATTATTAATACTTAATTCAACAAGCCAAACAAAAAAGAATGAGCATGCGCGTGACTCTTCATTGTGCGCATGCTCATTCTTCGATTCAAGATTAGCTAGATACTTACAGTGCCTCAAGAATGGTTTCGGCGCTACTCACACCAATATCACCTGCAGGCTCAACATTTAAGGTGGTGATCGTACCGTCCTCGACAATCATTGCATAACGCTGCGAACGCTTACCTAAACCAAACCCGCTCCCGTCAAGCTCTAAACCTAACTTACCTGTCAATTCGCCGTTACCATCGGCAAGCATTAACAACTCTTGAGCATTTTGCGCGTCGCCCCATGCACCCATGACAAAGGCATCATTGACAGATAGGCAGACGATTGTATCGACACCCTTTGCCTTGATGTTATCGGCATTAACAACAAAGCCCGGAACATGAGCCTTTGAGCAACCTGGCGTAAACGCGCCCGGCACGGCAAACAACACCACTTTTTTTCCAGCAAAAATAGCTTCTGTGGTGATGTCTTCTGGGCCGTTAGCACCCATAACTTTTAAGGTGCACGCAGGTACTTTATCGCCTGTCTGAATGGCCATACTTTTTTCTCCTTTACTTTCGATTGTGGTCAATGAATACAATGTTTACTGAATAATATATACAGCGCTTGATGCGGGCCATTCTACTTGAAAATGAATTCAAAAACCTCGCGGTAATGCCCGACGAAATAGACATTTATATTGGCTTTAAGAAAATCGGGCAGTTCTTCGTAATCGCGACGACAAGCCTCGGGCATAATAAGCTGATTTATTTTTCGGCGCCTAGCCGCAATGACTTTTTCACGAATCCCACCTACAGCCAAAATCTGCCCGGTAAGCGTCAGCTCACCCGTCATGGCCAGTGGCTGCCTGATCTTCTGTTTGCGGGCCAAAGAAAGCAGTGCCGTGGCCATTGTGATGCCCGCACTGGGCCCATCTTTGGGAGTAGCGCCCTCAGGCACGTGTAAATGAACATACGATTCATCGAAAAAATCTTTAGGGCAACCGTACTCCGCTAAGTGCGAGACCACATAACTGTAGGCTATTTCGGCCGATTCTTTCATTACATCACCCAGCTGCCCTGTGAGCTTAAAGCTTCGGTGCTTGGTGTGCACGCGCGTCGCCTCGATGGGCAAGGTTGCGCCGCCCATTGACGTCCAGGCCAAGCCAGTGACTACGCCCGTACCATTAATCATATGCTCATCGCGAAAAACGGGCGCGCCTAAATAGTGTTCGAGATCAGTGATCCCTATCCGTACCGGCTCGTCAGGCTCCTCTAACAACCGGACCACCGCTTTGCGGATAATACGTTGTAATTGTTTGTCAAGATTACGCACACCTGCCTCGCGAGCATACTGCTCAATAATTTTCCGTAACGCAGGCCGGGCAATGCGTAGCTGCCTAGCTTTTACTCCAGCTTTTTTTAAAGCTTTGGGTAAAAGATGGTTTTTGGCAATGAGTAATTTTTCTTCGGTAATGTAACCGGCCAAACGAATAGTTTCCATACGATCAAGCAATGGTGCCGGAATACTATCGAGCTGATTTGCCGTGCACACGAACAAGACCTTGGACAAGTCGACCGGCAAATCAAGGTAGTGATCACGAAAGCTGCTGTTCTGCTCGGGGTCAAGGGCCTCTAATAAAGCTGACGCAGGATCCCCTTGATAAGAAGCGCCTACTTTATCAATCTCATCAAGCATAATCACTGGGTTAGAAACTTCAACCTGCTTAAGTGCCTGAACAAACTTACCCGGCATTGCGCCAATATAAGTACGCCGATGGCCTTTTATTTCTGCCTCGTCACGCATTCCACCCAGACTAAAACGATAAAACTTTCTTCCTAAAGCATCGGCAATCGATTTCCCAATAGATGTTTTACCTACGCCCGGCGGCCCCACCAACAAAACGATTGACCCCGACATCTCACCTTTAAAAGCCCCTAGCGCCAAAAATTCAATAATTCTTTCTTTTACATCTTCAAGGCCATCATGATGATTCTCCAATACCTGCCGGGCCACTTTAAGATCGAGATTGTCTTTAGAATTAACGCCCCAAGGAAATGACGTTAGCCAATCTAGATAATTACGTGTAACCGCAAACTCGGGCGATCCCGATTGCAAAAAACCTAACTTTTTTAACTCCTCATCAATACGCTTTTGCGCCAATTGAGGCACATTCATACCCTGAAGCCGATCTCGAAACTCATCGGAATCGGCCGTTTTATCGTCTTTTTCTATACCAAGCTCTTGCTGAATTATTTTTAACTGCTCTCGTAAAAAAAACTCTCGCTGACGATCACTTACCTTTTCATTGACCTGCGCCGTAATTTCGGTTTGCAGCTGGCCAACTTCAATTTCTTTATGCAAGAGAATGAGCACTTTTTTCATCCGCTCAAGTAGAGGCAACGTTTCAAGGACAGCCTGTAAATCACGCCCTTTCGCCGTAGTAATAGCTGCAGAAAAATCAGCTAGTGGCGACGGATCGTTGGGGCTAAAGCGACTTAAGTAATCTTTAAGCTCTTCCGAATATAACGGGTTGAGTGGCAACAATTCTTTAATTGCTTTGATCAGGGCCATCGCATGCGCTTTAGTTTGTTCGGCTAGCTCAAGCTGCTCATCAATAAACTTCTGTTTGTCGGTTGGGTAACTGACATAAGCCATAAAGGGCCGCTCACTAGAGACCCAACTTTCAACAAGAAACCGCTTAACACCTTGAGCAACAAGCTGCATTTTCTCGCCAACCACTGTGACATTATGCAATCTCACAACGCAGCCTATTGCCGGGCAATCGTCGGTGCTAGCCGCTTCAGGATCGTTGCCATCTACATAAACCAGCCCAACATAATTATGGCCCGCCTTGGCTACCTGCTCTAGCGTACCGTGCCAGCGTTGTTTATTGACTACTACAGGCTGTATTTGCCCAGGAAAAAAAGGCCGGTTACCCACAGGAATGACATACAACTTTTCGGGTAAGATATCACCTGGAAGGGCAAGATCGCCAACCGATTCTCCGCCTAGGCCATCAAGCGGAGCGTCTAAATCCGCGTCGTCTTTCATCGCTTTAGTGGGAGGCGCTCTATTGCCATGACCGCGTCTCGTTATCATATTTTCACCTATTCGCTAGCTTGCATAAGCTAATAGCGGCCTACTTTACTCAGACCTAATATCAACATGCGGGCACTGCAGCGATTTTCAAGGGCGTGCTAGATTTATTGGTCGCCCCGCTGATGAAAAAAACCGCCTTACGAGCAAGCCAGGCCGGGTAGTTGTTAGATCAAATGCTAAATCAAAAGCCAGCTGAAGCACGCAATGATTGATGCGCCAACAATGTTCAGCACTAAGCCCGTGCGCATCATAGCTGCCGCAACGATTTTTCCACTACTGAAAACGACGGCATTAGGGGCCGTGGCTACAGGCAACATGAATGCACAACTCGCACTCAAAGCAGCAGGCACCATTAATAACTCAGGCGCAACTGAGGCACCCATTGCTGCTGCAGCGAGCACCGGCATGAGCAACGTTGTGGTCGCGGTATTGCTGGTTGTTTCAGTCAAGAAGCTCACGCCCAAACAAAGCACCAACAGCATAATGAAGATAGGCCAGCCGGCCAGCACGCCAAATAACTCGCCCAACTCAGCACTGAGGCCTGAAGTTAAAAAAGCGCGCGCAATACAGATACCACCAGAAAATAATAACAACATCCCCCAGGGTATTTGATTGGCCTGCTCCCAATTCAGCAAACGGCCGCCACGACCATTAGGCACAACAAAAAGACAAATCGCTCCTAGCAAAGCCACTGCGGCATCGTTAGCCGTTTCAAGCTCAAACCAAGTGCTCCAGCCTCCCCATGGGTCGCTGCGAGTAATCCACAAAAGCGCCGTCATAGAAAAAATACACAACACCCGCCGTTCTGCAGAAGTCCACGCACCAACCGCCGGCAATTTAACATCATGCCCACCACTTAAGTTTCTTGTTAACCACCAAATGATAATAGGCAACAAACAAATCACTACGGGCAACCCCCAACTCATCCACTGAACAAAACCAATACGCTCGCCCGTGGTTTGAGTGAAAACCTCCATGAAAACTAGATTGGGTGGTGTGCCAATTGGCGTGCCCATACCGCCTACATTAGCCGCATAGGCAATGCCTAGCATCAATGCCATGGGCAATACTTTACTTTGAGTTTTTTCAAGAATAGCTAATGCAATAGGCAGTAACATTAACGTTGTCGCCGTATTTGATATCCACATACTCAGCGCAGCGGCAGCCAGCATAAAACCCGCTACCAATGAGCGCTCACTACTCCCGCCGGCAATACGCTCACACATATTGACCATCGTCACAGCGAGTCGGCGATGTGTCCCCGTAGATTCCATTCCGCGAGACAAAATAAAACCACCCAACATCAAAATAATTAAGGGACTACCATAAGCTGCAGCCACTTCTTGCCCGTTTAAAACGCCGGTTAATGGAAATACTGCCATAGGAATTAACGAAGTTACGGGTATGGGTACCGGCTCGGTCACCCACCAGATAACACACCATACTGTTACCGCGACAGTAATAGCTGCCATACTCTCTAATGAAGCCGCCGCTATAAGACCTACCAAAAAGGCTACTAACGGGCCCATCAATAACGCAGAATTTTTCAGCGAAGTTGTTTGCGACAAAAGGCTTTCCTCAATTATTATTTAATGCACGAAATTCAATATCAACCGTTCGCCTTTTCAACCAATCAAAAACTAATTCACACCGTAACCCATGGGTGCAATAAGTAAGCGGTTGCCGGCAAATGAGCCAATAAAGAGTTGGTTGTTAATATGAATGGCCGCGGTACCACCGCCAAAATATTCCCCGTCGCTATGAAATATTTCTTTTTTCTGCAATGTATCGATATTCACCTCGTATATACTAAACGGAACATTACAGTTGACTTGACCGTGACTAACACACCAGGCCATTTGCAATAAATTAGCCTGATGAGAAGCCACCAGTAAAAACCCATCACGGGTAGAATCCCAGTTAGTGTTATCAGCTTTTTCAATGGCCACTTCGCCTGTTGTTAATTTTTTAATGCGGTCAAATATTTTTATTTTGTTTTCACCATAGGCATTAACATAAAAACGCTTATTCTGATTATCGCTAACCACGCCATTAAAGCCCACGCCCTGTAAATCTGGCACCGTCTGCAAACCCGACTGCAGTGTCCAGCGCCATAACCGACCATTTTGCCGACCTAAGATATAATCCAGCCCACCGTTAAAAAAAGAATCAACCTGCACCATTTCGCTAGCAACAAAACCATTATCGGTGGCTGCAACATCATTAAGCACACTATTGCCATCAGCCATGACACAACCTCGCCACTCAAGTGCCCAGCCGCTTGGCTGGTTTTTCATCAGCTCAAACATCTCAATAGTGTCACGCCCGCCATGATTAACGACCAACAACTGCCAGCGCCCACTAGGACGCTGTGATAAATCAAAACCATGGGGAGAAAATACTTCGGGCTCTGCACAATGGTCGTCGCCCCAGAGATTCTGCCCCAAACGTAAATCGTTGATGCTAGCAAGATCGTATAAAATGCGTGTACTCCCAGTGGCTATATCGTAGAGCGACAAACGCCCCCCCATAATGCCTTGATGACCATACTCACTAATTAATAAACCTGAATGATCGGGCAATGCCGCAAGGTCTTCCGGAGCCTGAATACCACAAACAACGCGCAAATCGCCCTGCGGCTCACAGTCTTGCTCGGTATGGACGGTGTTAAGTACATCGGAGCAGGCACACAGCCCTATAGCAGCCAGCATACCTAAAAAAATTCGCATTTTTATTCTCCACAGAAGGTGATCGCAACCAAAGCCATTAAAGCGAAGCCAATGGCGAGCATCAAGCGCTTTTTTAAACACCGCGCCGATAACGCGCTGCACGTGGTAAAGTGCTCGCGAAGCATCTATTAACAGCAACGGATTAAAGAGTGCCTACAACAGTTGTCACAGACCTACCTGCACCTAGGCTAACCGATACATTTGGACGGCATATCAACTACGCGCGCCTATCGGTCACCGACCGCTGTGACTTTCGCTGTGTCTATTGCATGGCAGAAGACATGGAATTTTTACCGCGCAGTGAAATCCTTTCGTTAGAAGAGATTTATGCCATTGCTCAAGGCTTAGTAAATGCGGGCATTAACACGCTGCGCCTGACCGGCGGTGAGCCACTCATACGTAACAACATACTGTGGCTCATTGAAAAATTAGGTGCGCTGGAAGGACTACAGGAACTGACGTTGACCACCAATGGCTCACAACTAAGCAAATATGCCTCGGAGCTCGCCCGGTTGGGCGTGCAAAGAATCAATATCAGCCTCGATTCATTAGATCCTCTCAAATTTAAGCAGATCACCCGCACAGGTAATTTAGAGCAAGTGATTGAAGGCATTGATGCTGCACGCGCAGCAGGGTTTAAACAAATAAAACTCAATAGCGTCATCATGAAGCAGCGCAACGATGAGGAAATTCTCGACTTGGTCAATTTTGCCATTGCAAGGGAGATTGATATTGCCTTTATTGAAGAGATGCCACTGGGCGAAATTAACGAACATGATCGCGCGCAAACCTATTGTTCGAGCGATGAAGTACGCCAGTGCATTGAGCAGCGGCATAAACTATTACCAAGTAAAAAAACCACCAGCGGCCCCTCGCGCTACTTCAAGGTAGACAACAGTAATAGCCATGTGGGGTTTATTTCACCGCACAGTCACAATTTTTGCAGTGACTGTAATCGCGTACGCGTCACTGTTGAGGGCCGCTTATTGATGTGCCTTGGCAACGAGCACTCTGTTGATTTACGCACCATACTTCGCGATCAAGCAGCCGATAAACAAGCGCTAACTACAGCCATTAAACAAGGCCTATTGCTCAAGCCCGAGCGGCACTATTTTGATTTAAATAGCCAGCCCGATATCGTCCGCTTCATGAATATGACTGGCGGCTAGTACCTGCACTGAAAGCGCCCTGGCCTATGCGAAATTACCAACCCAATGGGGTTATTAGCCGCTGATTTATTGACGCCAATGCGGTGCTAGCCGATGCAAGCCCTCGCAAAGCAGCGTTTGCCGCTCTGCCAGCGCATTGGGTGTGTAAGCTACAGGCTCAAGCGCCCCCCAAACCGGCGCAGGCCAAACAGGGTCATGGGCGAAGCGTGCAATATGATGCACATGCAACTGCGCCACTATATTACCCAGCGCCGCTATATTTAACTTGTCGGCACCCACTTGCTCCAGTAACAATTGCGCAACAACATTAGACTCACGGGTTAGTTGCAGTTGGTCGTGCTCATCAAGATCGACCAGCTCTCGCAAATTGACCCGCCTAGGAACTAAAATTAACCAAGGGTATTGGCTATCGTTCATCAATAGCAGCTCGCAAAGAGGCAAATTAGCAACAGGGTGTGTGTCTTTTTGTAAGCGCGAATCTAAAACAAACATAGTCAACTCCGAAATCTCTTGAGACAAAAACTTGGCAACTCATCGAACAAATACAATGCACGCCTCACCCCAACGCTGCCCCTGGTGCGGTAACGACCCACTTTACCAGCAATATCATGACCAAGAGTGGGGAGTACCTACCTATGATGATGCAACCTTGTTTGAATTTTTGTTGCTAGAAGGAGCGCAGGCTGGCTTGAGCTGGATCACCATATTAAAGAAACGCGAAAACTATCGCAGCGCTTTTGATGGCTTTGATGCCAATAAAATAGCAAGCTATTCTGAAAAAAAAATAGTATCCCTCAAGGGCGATGCAGGCATTGTACGCAACGAGCTAAAAATTCGCGCGGCCGTTAACAACGCCCGCTGCTATCTTCAGCTATGCGACGACGAAGGCTCGCTGAGCCAATTTTTGTGGGGCTTTGTGGGGGGGTCGCCTATTCAAAACCAATGGCAACGCCATGAGCAAATTCCGGCTAGCACTCCCCTCTCCGACATTATTAGTAAAGCTATGCGAAAACGCGGCTTCAAATTTTTTGGCACGACCATTTGTTACGCCTATATGCAGGCGGTTGGCATGGTCAATGATCACTTAGTCGACTGCCCTAATTACGCTACCTGTGCAAAAATCAGCCTCGCGAAGAAAAAATAAACCCAATAGCGCGAAAGCCTGGTTAAATAACAAACAGATCGTGACTGTAAGCGGCGAGCACCAAAAATTCAATGCTACCTCCTCACTCCAGCGAACTGCCATCTGTCTTAAGATAAAGCCCATGTATAACAATAGATTGCATGGCTCCGCAAATTTTATTTAAACATTCCATGATAATCAAAGAGCCGCCTGCATTAAGTATCCAATGTAAAGAACTTGACCTTTAGTTTGAAAAAAATTAAGGTGTACACAAGTTAGCCACCGATCAAGTGGCAAGCTACTAATAACGATTATAAGATCAGTGTTCGTGCTGATTAAAAAGATAAGCCTTCTGGCGGCAACCTCACAAAGAGCGCTTCAGAGAAGGTATAGCCACCATGGCTATTATTAATAACAAAACGATCGAACAATAGTCGGGCAACGCAAGTTCACAGTGCTACTGCTCACAGGGAATTAAGAGCCCGTGCTAGGTATGCTCAGGCCCGACGAACCACACTGAACTAAACGCAAAATAAATTACTACTAAACCATCGGTCCTGGAGGATTATCATGTTTACTCTCTCTCATGCTCGCACCGTATGTGCGCTTACATTGTCGTTAACAGTCTCGGGGTTAACCCATGCGGCTTATTCTAAAGTTATCTCCTTTGGTGATAGTCTCTCCGACGTAGGGAACGTTTATACCGCAACGGCTGGCGCGACTCCCGGTGCACCCTACTTTAACGGTCGCTTTAGTGACGGCCCAGTTTGGGTTGAGACACTGGCCACAGGGCTAGGCTTGTCACCAGCCACTGCGTCATTATTAGGCGGCGACAATTATTCTTGGGGTGGCGCGCGAGTGAGCGACAACTCAAGCGTCCCTTCAGTGCAAGCCCAAATAGGCGCAGTAGGCGTAACGGGCAGCTATTTTAATAACACAGGCGGTGTTGCTGATCCTAACGCGCTTTACACAGTGCTTATTGGCGGTAACGATATTAATGCCGTCGACGGTAGCACTTATACGACCACCGATCTGCAAAACGATGCGCTAGCTGTAGCCAATAGTGTCAACGCCTTAATAGCCGCAGGAGCTGAGTCCGTTTTAGTCGGCAACGTGCCAGATCTTGGTGGCGCGCCTGTCTGTGATGGTTTTGAAGCCACTTGTACAGGCGCAACTAACCTGTTCAATGGATATCTTAGTGCAGGGCTAGCTGGTGTTGATCAAAGCAAATTGATTTTCTTAGACCTGTTTACTATCGGTCAAAACATCCAAGCCGATTTAGCTGGCAATGGCTTTACTAACGGCGACGCTAACTGTCTTGCCACAGCCTATACAGGTCCGGGCAGCTGTGACACTTACGTCTTCTGGGACACCTTGCACCCTACAGGTACTGCGCATGAAATCATTGGCGATGCTGCAGTGGCAGCAGCCGTTCCCGTGCCTGCTGCACTGCC
>CAJQKT010000090.1 GCA_905478995.1 uncultured Pseudomonadales bacterium
GTGAGTGCGATGTTGGGCGTGCCGTTAATTAAATGTACAGGGATAATCAGGCTGTACTGAGCCGCTGTTGCCAGCACCAGCGCGCATAAAATGGCAGGCGTTGGCCCCATCCTTTGGTGTAATCGCTTATACAGCAGCTCTAGCAGAGCTAAGTTGATCAGCGTTAGTAGCCCCGCGTAGCTGCCCTGAATCACGCCGGCTCGCCAGGCCACTATGACCATATCAGAGGGTTGATCCAGAAGGTTACTGTAAACGCCCCAGCCGCCGTAGCCGAGTATGGCAGCAAGTACAATAAGCGCCTGCTTTTGAGTGGGCGTCACAGCAAACACCTATTGAATAAATGATTAACGGGCGGTGAAAGCTGCACTGAAATCATAAAAATGTGCTCCAGTTGTTGTATTCGCAGCTCCGCAACCGTGCCATGGGAAGGCAGTGTCAACTATACTTTATTGGGTAAGTTCGTTGTTTCCTGCAGGCTTTAGCTTGTGTCAGAATAAGAGCCTTGCTTGAGTCTGAATTCATATGTGCGTAAAAAAATTATATTTATCATGAATATATATTCTATATCTCGGTTTATTGTAACTTATGTGCTGGTACTGCTGCTAGGCGCCTGTATGAGTGGCCCAAGGCAGGAGTGGCCAACACAGCTGCCGAATCAGCAGGTGTTTGAAGCGGCGTTCGATGCTGATCAAGCTAATGGTGCAGTGCAAACCGAAGCGGATTACCTGCTGTGGGTAAAACGCTTCTATTTGGGCTGGGCTCTTTATCCCAACGGCTGGGAATGGCTAACGGCCACTGTACTTGATGCGACCCCCGATGCACTTGAGCGCGACAGATTAAGGCGGCAGATGGCTGGCATAGGCCAAAAGATAGGCTCTGAGTGGGCTAAAGATTCACAGCACCGCAGCATAAATACCTCGCATTTGATTGTGTGGGGCAACGCGGTGCGCCTAGCAGTTAAAGAAGGCAGTCAGGCAATGCTAGCCGACAAAATAGGAGCGGATGTCGATGCGCTGCGAGCGCAGGCATTGCGGCCCTCCCAGATTGAAATGGATCGCTATTTCCCCGAGAGTAGCACCGTGGCCTCGCAGGCACTTGAAGACGAAGTTGACCCTTTTGATATCTGATGGCGCGCATTGGTCAGGGCCTTTAAGTCGGCAGTGAGCGCCTCGATGTAACCGGTACAAGCCTTCTCGATGCAGGCACAACGCTCCTTGATGAAATCGGCATAAAAAGACACTAGGGCTGGGTGCCGTACGTTGTCTCATCCGCCTATATCTTTCACTAAGCAATAAAAATCACTTTTTGGCTGTTTGTTGCCTCGATGCCTTTCTGTTAAGCTGAACTTCCATCTAAATGTGCCTGTTACTGAAGTATTGCAGCCACAAAAGCCTGATATTAATGCTCTTACTCGCCACCTTTTTTGGGCGTGTTCGTCTTAAATTATGCCTGCTGGGTCGGCTTTTGGCCGGCCGTCTTGGGCGTGTTGAGGCCGTATTTATTAAGGCCTTGGCGATTGCATGAATCAGATACATCATCATCCAAAATTATTTAAGAGTTTGCATTAAATGACGCGTTACATTTTCGTTACTGGCGGTGTGGTTTCTTCATTGGGCAAGGGTATCGCGTCGGCATCGCTCGCCGCTATTCTTGAGTCGCGTGGCCTTAAAGTCACCATGCTCAAACTGGATCCTTATATTAACGTCGACCCCGGTACCATGAGCCCGTTTCAACACGGTGAAGTGTTTGTAACCGAAGACGGCGCCGAAACTGATCTCGACTTGGGTCACTACGAGCGTTTCATTCATACCAAAATGGGCAAACGCAATAACTTTACTTCGGGTCGAGTTTACGAAAGCGTATTGCGTAAAGAGCGCCGTGGCGATTATTTAGGAGCCACAGTGCAGGTTATTCCGCATATTACCGACGAAATTAAGCGTCGTGTGTTGCTCGGCGGCGAGGGCTTTGATGTCGCCTTGGTAGAGATTGGCGGTACCGTCGGCGATATAGAATCGCTGCCTTTTCTTGAGGCTGCGCGTCAATTAAAAATTGAGTTGGGCTCGCAACGCTCATTATTGATGCATCTGACGTTAGTGCCTTACATTGCAACGGCCGGTGAAACCAAAACCAAGCCAACCCAGCACTCGGTTAAAGAATTGCGATCGATAGGCTTGCAGCCGGATGTATTAATCTGTCGCTCAGAAATTGAAATTAGCGCGAGTGCGCGCCGAAAAATTGCATTGTTTACCAACGTCGAAGAGCGAGCCGTTATATCGCTACCCGATGCTGACACCATCTACCGCGCTCCCATTATGCTGAATAAAAAGGGTCTGGATGAGTATATTGTTCAGCGGCTCGGTCTCGATTGCAAAGTGGCCGATCTATCTGAGTGGGAAGCAGTTGTTGAAGGCGAGTTGAATCCTGAGCGCGAAGTTATCGTTGCTATGGTGGGCAAATATATCGATTTAATCGATGCTTACAAGTCACTCAATGAAGCGCTTAAGCACGCAGGCATTAGTTTGCGTACGAAGGTAAAAATTCGTTACATCGACTCCGAAGATATGGAGTCGCAGGGACTTGATCAATTAGAAGGCGTCGATGCCATTTTGGTACCGGGTGGTTTTGGTGAGCGCGGTATTGAAGGCAAAATTAAAACGGTTCAGTACGCACGTGAAAACCGCATACCGTATTTAGGTATTTGCTTGGGTATGCAGGTAGCAGTTATTGAATACGCGCGCAACGTGGCAGGGTTGCCGCATGCGCATTCTACTGAGTTTGATAGCGAAAGCCCTGACCCTGTAATTGCACTCATTACTGAGTGGATTGATGAAGACGGTAGCAAGCAATCGCGCGCCGATGATTCTGATTTGGGCGGGAGTATGCGTTTAGGTGCACAAAAAAGCACTTTGGTTGATGGCTCAACGACTCAGCAATGTTACCAAACTAACGAAATCAACGAGCGCCACCGTCATCGCTACGAATTTAATGCAAAATACCTCGAGCCATTGCAGGCCGCTGGGTTGCGCATAGCCGGTTGGTCAGTACATCAACAGTTGGTCGAAGTGGTTGAAGTGGCAGATCACCCTTGGTTTGTTGCTTGTCAGTTCCACCCAGAGTTTGCTTCAACACCGCGTGACGCTCATCCATTGTTTGCGGGATTTGTCAAAGCCGCCGTCGCTTATGCCGATCGTTAGCTGATTTTGGTTTAAAAAAACAGCAGCGGATATAGCCGTTTCTAAAGTGAACCTTTTGCGTAAGTGATGTCGATCATGCCTGAACAAAAAACTTTAAAAATTAATTCTCTCTCTATCTCCAACGAGCTTCCGTTTGTGCTGTTTGGCGGTATGAACGTGCTTGAGTCTGAAGATTTGGCATTAGAGGTTGCCGCCAGCTTTGTTGAAGTGTGCGCAGCGCTTAATATTCCCTACGTTTTTAAAGCTTCTTTTGACAAAGCTAACCGCTCATCACTACATTCATTTCGCGGGCCGGGTTTAGAGCGCGGCTTGCAAATTCTGGAAAAAGTGAAGCAGACTTATGCAGTGCCTATTATTACTGATGTGCATGAACCAGCTCAGGCACAGGCCGTGGCTGAAGTGGCTGACGTTATTCAGTTGCCCGCTTTTTTGTCACGACAAACTGACCTGGTGACTGCAATGGCGCAAACCGGTGCCGTGATTAATATAAAAAAAGCCCAGTTTCTTGCTCCCCATGAAATGCAGCATATTTTTAAAAAATGTGAAGAAGCAGGTAACGATAAGCTGATGGTTTGTGAGCGAGGCAGTTGTTTTGGCTACAACAATCTAGTGGTCGACATGCTTGGCTTTAGCACGATGAAATCGATGGGTAATCCGGTTATTTTTGATGTAACCCATGCGCTGCAAAAACCGGGTGGACGCAGCGATTCGGCCGATGGACGCAGGCAGCAAGTCGTGCAGCTTGGGCTGGCCGGTATGTCGCAAGGTCTAGCGGGCTTGTTTCTTGAAGCGCATCCCAACCCAGCGCAGGCGAAATGTGACGGTCCATGTGCACTCCCACTGAAACAATTGCAGCCTTTTTTAGAGCAAATGAAGGCTATGGATACACTAGCTAAAGGTTTGCCTGCAATCGTAATTGATTAATTTGAGCTTGGCGCTCTTTTTCGTATTGACGCAAGCGTTAACGCTTGTTAACTGAGGTAGCAATTTTTATGTCGACCATTAAATCTGTAAGTGCACTTGAAGTATTAGATTCGCGTGGTAATCCCACCATCGAAGCCAAGGTTCTACTCGAATCCGGTGCAGTAGGCCTAGCCTGTGCGCCATCAGGAGCCTCAACAGGTTCGCGTGAAGCGCTAGAGTTGCGCGATGGCGATAAAAGCCGGTATTTGGGTAAAGGTGTGCTGGTAGCGGTAGGTAATATCAATACCACCATCAATACTTTGTTGGTGGGTATGAATGCACTTGAACAGCGCCAGATTGACCAAGCGATGCTGGATGCTGATGGAACCGACAATAAAAAGAATTTAGGTGCTAATGCCATTTTAGCCGTTTCGTTGGCGGTGGCTAAAGCGGCGGCGAATGATGCAGGTATTCCGTTGTACGAGCATATTGCTAACCTAAACGGCACGCCAGGCCAATACTCCATGCCAGTGCCTATGATGAATATTGTTAACGGCGGAGAGCATGCCGATAACAACGTTGATATTCAAGAATTCATGGTGCAGCCAGTAGGCGCAAAAAGCTTTGCCGAAGCGCTGCGTTGTGGTGCTGAAATTTTTCATGCTTTGAAGAAAGTCCTCAGCGATAGGGGCCTCAATACCGCAGTGGGTGATGAAGGCGGCTTTGCGCCTAATCTTGCTTCTAATGCGGAAGCATTGTCATTGATTTCTGATGCAGTAGGTATTGCGGGCTACCAACTAGGTGATGAAATTACCTTGGCTCTCGATTGTGCAGCGTCTGAGTTCTACAAAGAGGGCAACTACAATTTGTCAGGCGAAGGGCAGTCATTCGATGCGTCCGGTTTTGCCGATTATCTTGCTGAGCTTTCAAGGAATTATCCCATTTTGTCTATTGAAGATGGCATGGATGAAAGCGACTGGGCAGGTTGGGCTGATTTGACGCAAAAAATAGGCGACAAGGTTCAATTGGTGGGCGACGATTTATTTGTTACCAACACTGCGATATTAAAGCGTGGCATTGATGAAAAAATTGCTAATTCAATTCTCATTAAATTCAATCAAATTGGTTCTTTGAGTGAAACGCTCGACGCCATTAAAATGGCCAAAGACGCCAATTTCACCGTTGTTATTTCACATAGAAGCGGTGAGACAGAAGACACTACAATTGCAGATCTTGCGGTAGGTACTGCCGCCGGTCAGATTAAAACGGGCTCTCTATGCCGATCCGATCGCGTTGCAAAATATAATCGCCTGCTGCGCATCGAGTCAGAGCTGGGTAGTCTTGCGCCCTATAATGGCCGAGCTGAATTTAAAATTTGATTAGGTGCGCACGCGTGTATCATTTTTTGGGAGCCGCCAGTGCTAGAGGCTACATCAACCATCAATAAGTCGCCCAGCAGATGGGGGCGCTAGCTGTGCAAGGCAGGCCAACCAATGAGGCTCCCAGCGAGGCACGGCTTTACAACAAGCTGAGTCGTTGGGCGTCGGTGGCATTGGTGTTGCTGGTGCTGTGTATATTGATCACACTGCAATATCGCTTGTGGTGGGGTGAGGGTAGCCTTAAGCATACGACGCAACTGGAAGAACAACTATTTAAGCAGCAATTGGCTAATGATGCGCTACAAAGTCGCAACGATCGCTTGCTCTCGGAAATTGCCACCTTAAAGAAAGGTACCGGTCAAATTGAGGCGCGGGCCCGAGAAGACCTAGGCTTGGTGAAAGACGACGAAACGTTTTTTATGTTTTTTGACGAACCCATTAAAAATTCAGCCAGTAAAAGCCGTTAATCCTATTTTTGCTTGTATGACTGGCCGCTGAGTATCACGTATGCAGCAACGTAATCATTACTGGGCTATTGTGCCGGCGGCTGGCATCGGGCAACGCTTTGGGTGCGACTTACCCAAGCAGTATGCACAGCTTGATGGCCGCGAAGTTATTCTTCACAGCGTGCAAGCACTGGCCGAATCGCAGCGCTTTGAGCGCATTGTGGTGGCTATTA
Organism: uncultured Pseudomonadales bacterium; assembly: GCA_905478995.1. GTDB lineage: Bacteria > Pseudomonadota > Gammaproteobacteria > Pseudomonadales > UBA7434 > UBA7434. The sequence goes on from CAJQKT010000090.1 coordinate 6,156, forward strand.
GTCAGCAAGATACATGGTTTAGCGAATTGCCTCTGCCTAGTTGCGCCAAATTCCAAGTTGTTCAAGGCGGCGAAACCCGCGCAATGTCGGTGCTTCATGCATTGCAGGCGCTAAGCGGGCTTGCAGATGCTAACGATTGGGTTTTGGTGCACGATGCAGCCAGACCCCTGTTGAGTCAGCCAGTGTTGAGTCACTTGATGAACACGTTGGATAATGACGCCGTCGGTGGAATTCTGGCAACGCAGCCGCACGATACAATTAAGCTGGCTGCAACAACCGATTCAACCGGTGGCGCGACGATTACCCGTACGCTCAATAGAAATACAATTTGGCAGGCACAAACGCCACAGATGTTTCGCTACAGTTTACTATGCGACGCCATGCAAGCTGCTCTGAGTGGTGCCCCGCATGAGCAAAGTGAGCAGCACAACCCATCTGTGCAAGCTATTACCGATGAGTCGAGTGCGGTCGAACTCGCAGGCTTACCGGTTCGATTGGTGGTGGGTGATCCACGCAACTTAAAAATAACCACTCAAGCCGACTTGGCACTAGCTGAATTTTATTTGCGTGAAACAGCCAGCGAGCAGGAGTCACCAGCATGAGCATAAGGATAGGGCAGGGTGTTGATGTACATGCTTTTGCTCCGGTAGCCGATAATAGCGACAGCGACATTACACTGGGTGGCGTGCAAATCCCGCATACTCGTTCGTTGATGGCGCACTCAGATGGTGACGTTTTACTGCATGCCCTGTGCGATGCGCTGCTCGGTGCGTTAGCGCTGGGAGATATAGGCCAGCATTTTCCCGATACCGATCCTCAATATGCCAACGCTAATTCACGCGAACTTTTGTGCGAGGTGATGAAACTCGTTACAGCGCGAGGTTATCAGCTAGCCAACGCCGACATGACTATCGTGGCTCAGCAGCCGCGCATGGCGCCCTATACCCCGGCCATGCGTGAAAATATTAGTCGCGATACGAGCGTGGCACTCGATGCCATTTCGATTAAGGCAACCACCAGCGAGCAATTAGGTTTTACTGGCCGCGGCGAGGGCATTGCTTGTTTTGCGGTGGTGTTGCTTGAGTCTGCCGTGGGCAATAGCTGATGCTGCCGCATGTGCTTGACCCTCGTGCCGAACAAGCAAGCGTCAGAGGGTCGCTCCTAATCGACGCTGCGCTTTGAAAACCTACCCCAGCAATACACAGCAACTCCCTTATGCCTATGGAGAACCGACGCTCAGTGGCATGATGCGCAGTGAGTTGGCCGACTTTAAGGTGACCGAAAAATTAGGTTTTGTGCCTAGCGGCAGCGGTCAGCATATTTACTACTGTATTAACAAAGCGAGTATGACGACCTTGCAGGTGCGTGATGCATTAGCCAAACACTCTAGCTGTGCGGCTCGCGATATTGGTTATGCGGGTTTGAAAGACAAGCATGCCCACACCCAACAGTGGTTTAGCGTGCAAGGCACAATTCCACTGGCTAATAGCACCTTCAACATAGCAGAAGATAGCCTCGCACAGTGGCAAATTGTTGAGTCACAGTTCCATCGAAAAAAACTCACGCGGGGCGCACACAAAGGTAATGTCTTTTGCTTGCGCATTCGAGCGATAGACGCCGACATTACCGATACTCAAGTGCTAAAAGCATTTAGCAAGCGTGTGGATCGCATACGCAGCAATGGTTTCCCCAACTATTTTGGTGATCAGCGTTTTGGCTATCATGGCTTAAATCTGAATCGTGCAATCGATACTTTTATTAGTGGTCGGCGCGCTTCAAGAGATAAAAGAGGCTTGTATTTGTCGGCACTGCGGGGCTTTTTGTTTAATGAGCTTTTAAAATTGAGAGTGGCTCAAGGTAACTGGTCGAGGTATTGCGAGGGGGACCTGTTGATGCTTAATGGCACCAATAGTTTCTTCAAAGTGACGGACCAAGCAAGCGAGCAATCACTTGAGCCGGTACAGGCAGGCAGTCAGCAAGATCAGCCAGCTGAAATGAATGAGCGTTTAGACGCTGGCGATATACATGTGGCAGGCTTGCTGTGCGGCTCATATTATGAAGCCAGTACTGTCTTGGCGGGCACGTATGAACGGCAGGTCGCTGAGCAATATCCCGAGCTCATAGAGTGCTTAAATGCGGCTGATATTAAACCTGCGCGGCGTGCCTTTCGCGCTATACCGGCGTTTCTTGATTGGAGCCAGGAAGGGCAAGATATCGTGTTGGATTTTGAATTGCCCACAGGCAGTTACGCCACCATGTTGCTGCGCGAATTACTCCATTACAGTGATGCCAGTGCACGATAGAAAAGCGCGCAAATGATAGTCCTGTCAAATTGTTACGATATAGCTGTTTTGTGCGTTATGGGATAATAGGGCGGTTACAATTCTGCTTATGCCTTGGCAGATAATTGATGAGGTTTTTCATGTTGCATGTTGCAGCGTTAGAGGCACAGGCCTGAACGCATAAGATCGGCAGCGCGAGACTGCCAATATGAGACATGCCAATATGAGAGGCAGGTTTATCACAACGAGATCACAATAGATTTATGAATACAGTGGCTACAGAGTCTAATCCTAATTTACAGCGCGCACGCAATCGTCTGATTCAATCGCTGATAGACCAGGGTATTACCAACGAGCGTGTGCTCGAGGCTCTGCGTGTTGTGCCTCGGCACCTGTTTATTGAGCCGGCACTGCAGTACCGTGCTTACGAAGATGCCACGCTACCCATAGGGCAAAGCCAAACTATTTCGCAGCCTTATATTGTGGCGCTGATGACCCAGGCATTGTTTGCGAGCTCTCGAGTGCAAACCATTTTAGAGGTGGGCACAGGCTGTGGGTATCAAACAGCCGTGCTAGGGGCATTGGTTAAGCGTGTCTATACCGTCGAGCGAATACGCTCTTTGCAAGAATCCGCCGAGGCCCGTCTGCGCGACATCGGTTATCGAAATATTGAGTACCGCCATGGTGACGGCTTTGTGGGTTGGAAAGACAGGGCTCCGTATGACGGCATTATTATTACAGCAGCGGCCACCGAAATACCAAAAATGTTGCTTGAGCAATTAGCTATTGGCGGCCGCATGGTGTTGCCGCTGGAAGAAAAAAATGGCGACCAGTATCTTCGCGTGATTCGCAAAACCGGTAAGGATTTAGTCGAAGAGAATTTATTGCCGGTAAGATTTGTGCCCTTATTGCGCGGCGTGCAAGCTTAGGCTGCCATTGCGGTTAAAGCATCTCTTAACACAGCATCTGTGAACACTGTAGCTCAGTTGGAATGGCAATTGTATGGTCGGCCAGTTGTTGCGCATAGCCATTGGCTTTAACCACATCGCCCATAATCAATAGCGCGGGTGAGGGCAGTGGATGTTGTGCGAGTCGCTCGGTAATATCGCCAATGGTGCCAACCAATACTTGTTGAGTCTCGGCCGTACCTTGTGCAACTACAGCGAAGGGTTTTTCTGTTGGGCAGCCACGAGCAATAAGCTCCGAGGTGATTTCCTTGAGGTTAGACAGGCCCATATAAAACACCACGGTACTGTCTTCTTGCAGGGCCAGATCCCAGTTGATATGCAGCTTGTCATGCTGCCGATGGCCGGTAATAAAGGTCACAGCATGGGCGTGATCGCGATGGGTTAACGGTATCTGCGTAGCAGCGGCGCAGCCAATAGCTGCGGTGATGCCGGGCACAATATGGCATCGAATATCTTGCTCGTTTAAATGTTCAATCTCTTCACCGCCGCGCCCAAAAATAAAGGGGTCGCCACCTTTTAAACGCACCACGTTTTTTCCACAGCGAGCGAGTATGGCCAGTAGTTCGCCAATCTGCTCTTGCGGCATGGTGTGTTGGTCTTTTCTTTTACCTACATAAATGAGATCGCAATGAGTTTGGGCGTAATCTAGCAATGCAGGGTTGGCCAAGCGGTCGTAAACAATCGCATCGGCCTGTTGCAATGCACGCATCGCCTTCACGGTAATCAGCTCCGGATCACCAGGCCCGGCGCCTACCAAAAACACCTCTCCGGTGGCTTTCTTCTCGACCGCAGTGAGGGATGGGTTAGACGGTGTCTGGTTGGCAAATAATTTTAAAATATTGTCCATAGTGTTTTATCCAATTGCACTGATGATAGGCTGTGAGGCTGCGTCTTCATGCAGCTTCGAATGATCTGATTGCGTGATAAGGTTGTTGAGCTCAGGAATGCAAGAGCCGCAGTTAGTGCCGCATTTCAATTGCAGGCCCAATTCGGTAGCTGAGTTGGCGCCGGCAGTAATTGCATCGACTATGCTCTGTTCGCTGACCTTAAAGCACGAGCAAATGAGTTTGCTGCTGGCATTTGCCGAGCTAGTGTTGGGTTGGGATAACAATGACCAGTAGGTATCGCGATCACTATTAGTCAGCAGTGTTTGCATCCAAGGTTTAGGCGGAAGCGCCGCTTTGTCGCGGTGACTGAACACGGCTAGTTGCATGTGCTCGTCGGTATAGCTAATCAAGCGGTGAATTAAATTGGCCTTGTCGGAAAATTCAGCATAGGCCCGAGGAGTAGCAGATGTATCGCTATTCGTTGCGGCGATGTAGCTCGGCCAGTTGAAGTTGTCAGCCAAGGCAACTTGGTAAAGAAATCCAAGCTCGTCAGCCAGTGGCGTAAGGGTCCAGTGAATAAAGTCAGAGCAATCCAGTTTGTGACGACTTACGATAGTGGCCCAACAGGAGGTCTTTACTTTTTGAATGGCGGCGCGGCTAAATTTAAATTCTGGCTGCCCTGAAACTTGATCGGTGATAGCAGCCACTAAAGTATCGACACGTGCACTGCTGGCGAATTGATCATTCCAATGAATCGGTACAAAGAGCTGCCCAGCAACCATTACTGGATCTATCAGGGTGATGACTTTAATGCTGCTTTGTGCGGTAGAGACTTCAGCTAAATCACCGTCCATGAGCCCAGCCGCTTGTGCTGTTTTTGGATTGATGGCAACCGTGGGCTGATCAATATGCGCCAATAGTTCACTGGCGCGTCCAGTTCGGGTCATCGTGTGCCACTGATCCCGAATGCGGCCCGTATTCAGCGTCAAAGGAAATAAAGTTTGTTGCGTTTTTTGCTGGGGCAGGGATGCACGAATGGAAATGAATTGTGCTTTGCCACTGGTGGTGAAAAATTTGCTGTCTTCAAAAAGGCGTTCAGTACCATTGGGTTTTGCGGGAGTAATTGGCCACTGAATAGGCTTGAGTTGATCGTATTCGGCCAGTGAAATATCGGCTAGCGCGCTAATGTTAAATAAGCGAGCACCATTATTTTTGTAACCGCTGAGTCGAGCATGCTCGGCGAAAATATCGCGCGCAGATCGGTAATTGAAGGCTTCGTTAAAGCCCATAGCGGTGGCTACTTGCGAGATGATCCACCAGTCTGATTTGGCTTCTGCGACAGGTGTTAGCAGCGCTCGTTGGCGTGAAATTCGTCGTTCAGAATTGGTCACTGTGCCACATTTTTCGCCCCAGCCGCTGGCGGGCAACAGTATATTAGCTGTTGCTGTGGTATCCGTTTGCGCAATGCAGTCTGAGACAATGACCGTGTCACATTGCTCCAGAGCGGCTTGCACACGACTGGCATTGGGCATACTCACAACGGGGTTGGTGCCCATAATCCAAATGGCTTTGATGGTTCCGTCGGCCACGGCATCAAACATATCAACCGCTTTATAGCCAGCCTGTTGGCTGATGTTTTTGCACTGCCAAAATTCGCTAACCGTTACCAGGTTGTCGGCATTGTAATCCATATGAGCCGCCAGCATATTGGCAAGGCCGCCCACTTCACGACCACCCATAGCGTTGGGTTGACCAGTAATTGAAAACGGTCCCGCGCCCACCTTGCCCACTCGCCCAGTGGCCAAATGGCAATTGATAATGGCATTGCATTTATCGGTGCCGGTGGCCGACTGGTTCACACCCATCGAGTAAAAGGTTATGGTTTTTTCGGTTTGGGCAAACCATTGATAAAAGGTGTTTAGGTCTTTTCGGCTAAGCCCTGTAGCCTCTTCAAGCTCGGCCTGAGTCAGCGCTGCAGCTTCTGTTAGCGCGGCTTTAAACCCTTGGGTATTTTGCTCAATGTAGTCATTGTCGAGGTTGCCAGTGTTATCCAGATAGCGCAACAAGCCATTAAAGACGAAGCTATCCGAGCCTGGTGCGATGGCCAAATGTAAATCGGCTAGATCGCAGGTGGCAGTTTGACGAGGATCGATCACCACCACTTTCATGGCGGCATTTTTTTCTTTAGCAGCGGCGATGCGGCGATACAGTACCGGGTGAGTCCACGCGGCGTTAGAGCCAGTTAGCACAAGCAGATCACATTGCTCGAGGTCATCGTAGTTGCAGGGCACGGCATCGGCGCCGAAGGCCCGCTTATAACCCGCAACGGCTGACGACATACATAGACGCGAGTTAGTGTCGACATGGCCAGTACCAATAAATCCTTTAGCGAGTTTATTGGCAACGTAATAGTCTTCGGTGAGTAGCTGCCCCGACAGGTAGAAGGCAATTGCGCCCGGGCCATGTTTCGCAACAATAGCATTAAATTTGTCGGCAACAGTTTTGATTGCGGTTTCCCATGCGACAGTTTGACCATTGATACTTGGCTGCAGGAGCCGTCCTTGCTTGCCCATGGTTTTATCGAGAGCTGCGCCTTTAACACAGAGTTTGCCAAAATTAGCGGGGTGGCCTTTATCGCCAGACACCGCAATAATTTCGTTATTAGCAACGGTTGCATTGACGCCACAACCTACGCCACAGTAAGGGCAAGTTGTTTTTATTAAGCCAGTTGTGTCTAAGTTGTCGCTGTGATTCATCAATGAAAAATCACAGGCTCAGTTGTACTTGATTGGCAAGCAAGGTGACCGAGTAGGTGGCAACGGATACTTGATGATCTTCGAGGCATTCGCCCGTTATCAGATCAAAGTGCTGCTTGTAAAGCGGCGAGGCGACTACTAGGCGACCGTCTACATCACCAACGATCCCCCGTGCTAATACATTAGCTTTGCCTACGGGGTCCCAATTATCTATGGCATAGACTTGAGGTGTTTCATCGGGTAAGAAAAAAATAGCAATTTGTTGATCACCCACCGCTGCACAGATACCAGAGTTGGGGATGAGGTCAGATTGCCCGCACAGAGGGATTATTTTTGGTTCGGTAGTGTTTAGTGCAGTGATCACAGTCCAATCTCCTAGGCCGATAAAGCCAAAATTTTTATACGCTCTTCTTCGGTAGCGGGTCTGGGTTGGCCGCGCTCTTCAACAAAAATGATGTCACGGTCTTCGGCTTTGGAATTGACGAATTGGCGAAAGCGTTTAAGCTTTTCAGGATCTTCGATTGTGGTTTTCCATTCGCACTGATACGTGTCCACAATATTATTCATCTGCTCTTCAAGCTCGGCGCCAATGCCTAGTGAGTCTTCAATAATAACTTGCTGCAGATACTCGAGTCCGCCTTCAAGGTTGCTCATCCACACTGAAGTACGCTGTAACCGGTCGGCCGTGCGCACATAAAACATCAGGAAGCGGTCGATATATTTTATGAGTGTTTCATCGTCAAGGTCGGTGGCAAACAAATCTGCATGGCGTGGCTTCATACCGCCATTGCCGCCCACAAACAGGTTCCAGCCATTTTCCGTGGCGATCACACCAAAGTCTTTCGACTGGGCCTCGGCACACTCGCGGGTACATCCTGAAACAGCTGATTTAAGTTTGTGAGGGGAGCGCAGACCTTTGTAGCGGTTTTCTATATATAGCGCCATAGCGACACTGTCTTGCACACCATAGCGACACCAAGTGCTGCCAACGCAAGATTTTACGGTGCGCAATGCTTTACCGTAAGCGTGGCCGGTCTCAAAGCCCGCTTCAATTAATTCTTGCCATATGGCCGGCAGGTGCTGTACGCGTGCGCCAAATAAGTCAATACGCTGTCCGCCAGTAATTTTTGTGTAGAGTTTATATTTTTTAGCGACCTGACCAAGCACAATTAATTTGTCGGGTGTGATTTCACCACCGGCTATGCGTGGCACGATAGAATAGGTTCCGTTCTTTTGCATATTGGCCAAGAAAGTATCGTTGGTGTCTTGCAGGCCAACATGTTTTTCTTCTAGCACATAGTCATTCCATAATGAAGCCAGAATTGAAGCGGCGGTGGGTTTACATATTTCGCAACCACGCCCGCTACCGTGTTTTTCAATCAGCTCTGCAAAGCTTTTGATCGATTCAACTTTTATAATATGAAACATCTCTTGACGCGTAAGGTTGAAGTGCTCGCACATGGCTTTATTTACTTCAAGGCCGCGAGAGGTCAATTCATCGTCGACAATGCTTTTCAACAATGCTGCACAGCCGCCGCAGCCAGTGCTTGCAGCAGTTTCAGCTTTGACCTCACCCAATGAGCAGTAGCCGGCATCCATTGCAGTGACAATGTCGCCTTTACTGACGTTGTGACAAGAGCAGATTGTTGCGGTAGCCGGGAGTGCAGCCGCGCCAAGGGCAGGAGCGCCGCCCGCGTTGTAGGGTAAAATCAGTGTTTGGGGGTCGGTGGGTAGTGCGATGCCATTGAGGAAGTATTGCAACAGTGTGTCGTAGTCTGAGCAGTCACCAACGAGCACCGCGCCTAGTAGGTTTTTTCCATCGGCACTAACAATGAGACGTTTGTAAACATCGATACGCTCGTCGCTAAAGGTATAGGCTACAGCGCCGGCTTCACTGCCATGAGCGTCACCAATTGAGCCGACATCAACGCCCAGTAGTTTGAGCTTAGTGCTCATGTCGGCACCTTGGAAAGTTGTGCTGTCATGGCCCAGCTGGCTCGCAGCGACTTCAGCCATACGGTAACCGGGTGCGACCAAACCAAAAATTCTGCCATCGAAAAGTGCACACTCGCCGATAGCAAAAATATTGTTATCGCTTGTTTTACACTGTTGGTCTACTTCAATGCCGCCCCGTTCGCCAACCTTGAGATTACAATCTCGAGCCAGTTGATCAAAGGGCCGAATACCTGCAGAAAAGACGATCATATCGGTAGTCAGTGAACTGCCGTCAGCAAACCGCATAATGAGGCGTGAGTCGCCATCAGCGTTAGCTTCAATTACCTGAGTTGCTTTGCTGGTGTGAACTTTAACATCGAGCGCTTCGATTTTTCGGCGCAACATTGCACTGCCGCCAGCGTCCAGCTGAACGCCCATTAGGCCTGGAGCAAATTCAACAACGTGAGTTTCTAAACCCAAGTTTTTAACGGCGTTGGCGCACTCCAACCCAAGCAGACCGCCGCCCACCACAACACCCACTTTGCTACCTTGGGCTTGTGCTTGAATGTTGTCAAGGTCATCAATGGTGCGGTAGACCAAACAAGACTCGTGGTCGTTGCCTTTTACGGGCGGTACAAATGGATAGGACCCTGTAGCTAGAACGAGTTTGTCATAAGCAAACTGTTTACCATTAACAGTGCTAACAGTTTTTTTATCTCGATCAATACTCGCTACGGCGTCGCCAAAGTGCGCTTCAACGCCGAGCTCTCGGTAGTGCTCTTGGGTGGTCAGCGCAAGGTCCTCTGGAGTGCGTCCAGAGAAAAATTCTGAGAGGTGCACTCGATCGTAAGCTGGACGATCCTCTCCGCCAATAACTGTGATATGAGCCTCGACGTCCGCGGCTGCTAGTTGCTCCACATAATGATGTCCCACCATGCCATTTCCGACAACAACGATTTTTAACATTGAATAGTTTTCCTCTTTGCCGTTCTGCTTTGTAATTTTTAAGCTGCTACTGATTTTTTTGAGCTGCTAGGCAGGAGCTCAGCAGGTGCAATCGACGCCGACTTTTTTGCCGAGTTCTTCTGTTTTTCGTATAAAAACCGTAAAACCTGTTGGCGGTAGGCGTTATATTGGACATCCTCGGCAAGCGCTAAGCGATCTCGAGGCCTCGGTAAATCAATATCGAGTATCTCGCCAATAGAGGCTGCAGGGCCATTGGTCATCATTACAATACGATCTGATAAAAGTACCGCCTCATCGACATCGTGAGTAATCATGACTACGGTATTACCGAGTTCATTTTGAATGTCCATCAGTGAGTCTTGCAGGTGTGCTCGGGTTAGCGCGTCGAGCGCACCAAACGGCTCATCCATGAGCAATACTTTGGGCTGCATAGCTAGGCATCGGGCGATGCCTACGCGCTGTTTCATGCCGCCTGAGATTTCGCCAGGGCGTTTGTGCAGCGCGTGATCCATATGCACTAAACTAAGATTATGCTCAACCCATTCGCGAATTTCGGCTTTGGTTTTGCTATGTTTAAATACACATTTAACCGCGAGCTCCACATTTTGATAAACGCTCAACCATGGCAGTAAGGCATGGTTTTGAAAAACAACAGCGCGATCTGGACCCGGTTCGTCAACTTCGCGGCCCTCTAGAATAATGCCTCCTTCGGAAGCCTGATAAAGCCCAGCAATAATATTCAGCACGGTCGACTTGCCGCAACCAGAGTGACCAATGAGCGAAATAAATTCGCCTTTGGCAATCGATAAATTAACATTTTGCAGCGCGCGAAATGGCTCGCCATCAGTAGGGAATTCAATACCTACTTGGCTTACTTTTAGGTAGTTTCTTTGCATGCTCGTTTCCTTCAATAAACTCAGTTCTATTGCTTGACGGCTGGCGTAAAATCTTGTGTCTAGCGGAAAATCGCTTGTTTGTCCCAGCTCACACGTTTTTGTAAAGCCAGCATCAGGCGATCTAAAATGAAACCGATAATGCCAATGGTAATGACCGCCACCATAATTCGGCCGAGTGAGCTGGATGATCCGTTTTGGAACTCATCCCAAATAAATTTCCCCAAGCCTGGGTTCTGTGCCAACATTTCAGCGGCAATCAGTACCATCCAGCCTGTGGCCAGTGAGAGGCGTAGCCCAGTAAAAATCAGTGGAATAGCCGATGGAATAACAATGGTTTTGATATAGACCGGCCACGACAAGCGCAACACGCGACTTACATCAATAAGGTCGCGGTCAATGCTGGCAACACCAACGATCGTATTGATGACAGTGGGCCACAGGCAGCAAAGTGCGACGGTGAATGCGGACGTTAAAAAAGCCTTTTCGAAGAAGGGGTCTTCACTGACATAGAGCGCTGATACCACCATAGTGACGAGTGGCAGCCAGGCTAATGGTGAGACCGGTTTAAACGTTTGAATAATAGGATTGATGGCTCGGTAGACTCGCTCGCTGAGTCCACAAGCAATGCCAAGCGGAATGGCTACTAGCGTTGCAATGAAAAAACCAAATGCAACCGTGTAAAGGCTCGTAAAAATTTGATCAAAGTAAGTGGCCTTGCCCGTATAGGGGCGGGTCTTTATCACAGCATCTGCGTTTTTGGCTAACTTCTTTGCGTTGCGTGCTTCTTGGCGGGCGTAGAATTTATCTGCTTTTTCTCGTTCAGCCTGATGTTCTTGGATTAAACCTTTCGATTGAGTCCATACATCTACCGGGCCAGGAAATTGCCCTAGCGAGGTAACAATATTGGTGGCCGTTGCTTGCCACAGCAGTAAGAATACAACAATGCCAGTCACGGGCAGGGCTGCCGATTTAAATGTTTTACTTAACGTGCTTAAAAGATTTGCTACTGTGATCAGAGACTGCAATCTCTCGATCTTAGATGTAAATGTTGCTGTGCTCATTGCGTTGGCCATCGTTTAAATTTAGTCAAGCATGGTTCGTGAATACTCATATCGAGCAGGACGTTGAAACCATCGGCAAGCCGGTGCGGCTTGCCGATGGTTCAATTTTTTACGTTAGAGCACTTGGTCTTTTAGCCCAATTGGAAATTTCTTTAAGTACTCATTGGGTTTGCTGCCGTCGTAGACAATGCCATCAATAAAATCTTTTTGTGGTGCACGGAAGCCCGTCTCTTTAGCAAACTGGGGGAAGTCTTTGGCGCTCATAATGCCTTCTTCAATAAGCTCCAGCGCTGCAGTTTTGTAAATGTCAGGGCGATAAACACTGGCGGCAACATCGAAGTACCATTGGTCAGATTTAGGCTCTGAGATTTGTCCCCAGCGACGCATCTGAGTTAAATACCAAATTGCATCGGAGTAAAAGGGAAACGTTGCGAAGTGTCTGAAGAACACATTGAAGTCGGGGATCGAGCGCTTGTCGCCTTTTTCATACTCAAAGGTGCCGGTCATACTATTGGCAATGACGTCGTAGTCGGCGCCAACGTAGTTACTCTGAGAAAGAATCCTGACGGCGGCCGGACGATTAGCGTTGTCATTTTCGTCGAGCCATTTAGCTGCGCGCAGTAAGGCTTTAACAACGCGAGCTGTTGTGTTGGGGTACTTTTCGGTGAATTCTTTAGTCATACCGAATACTTTTTCTGGATTGTTCTTCCAGATTTCGTAATCGGTGATGATGGGTACCCCAATACCTTTAAAGACAGCTTGCTGATTCCAGGGCTCGCCCACGCAATAGCCGTAAATAGTTCCCGCCTCTAACGTAGCAGGCATTTGTGGTGGCGGAGTTACCGACAGCAACGCCTGTGCATCCAGTGTACCGCTGCTGTCTCCTTTATGCGGCGCATAGTAACCTGGGTGAATATCCCCTGCAGCCAGCCAGTATCGCAGTTCGTAGTTGTGCGTTGAGACTGGAAAAACCATGCCCATTTTAAACGGTTTGCCCTCGGCCGTGAATTTGTCAACCACGGGTTTCATGTAGTCGGCTTTGATTGGGTGAACCGGTTTGCCGTCTTCAACTGGTACATAGGGCTTCATTTGTTCCCAAATATCATTCGATACAGTAATCGCATTGCCGTTTAGATCCATGCTGAATGGAGTAACAATATGGGCCTTGGTGCCATAGCCAATGGTCGCGGCCAGAGGCTGCCCAGCTAACATATGGGCGCCGTCTAATTTGCCGTCGATGACGCCGTCAAGCAGTACTTTCCAGTTGGCTTGCGCCTCAATCGTGACGTAGAGGCCCTCGTCTTCGAAGTAACCATTTTCATAAGCGATCGCAATAGGTGCCATATCGGTCAGCTTAATGAAGCCAAAACGAAGTTCATCTTTTTCTGGTTCACCCAACTCGGCTAGAGCACAGCTAGCACCAAGTAGTAGGCTTGCCGAGGCTAACGTTTTTAGCGTGCGGCGAATGTTGAGTGTGGTTTTTTTGTTCATAGAGCGATGCATAGGATGGATACCTCGTGATTAAAAATGACAAAAAAAATGCCCGCCGGCTCTCCGCGCTAACGGAAGCAGGCGGGCATCGTTACCCGGTGGGAATAATCAATAATGAGATGTTGTGTGTCAGAACTTACTATGTACCATCCAATAACTGTGCCAGATTTTTCAAATCAGGTAAAAAATTATTTTTAGGTGAAGAAAGTCCTGAAAAAATCTGCATATAGCGAAAAAAACATTCTCGCGCTATTGAATGAATGCAATTAACGCTGGCGGAGTTAAAGCGTGGAAAAATTTGGAGCACCAAACAGGCGCGTTTTTTTGTCGATAAGTTTTTATATGTTCCGCTTTGGCGCATTGGGCTTCACGATTAGATCGCTGCCCAGTTCAATGTCTTCATCGAGCATCCACGGTTGGCTATGAACACCTTCGGGTTTAGCGTCTTGCTTGGGGTAATTCAATCCTGCTCGCGTTGCTGCTTCGCGATAGAGATCGCTACGAAAACACTGCTGTGCCAGAGAAGCCATTTTTTCTGAATCAACGGGCTTACCAAGCAGAGGGGCAAATTGGTCAAGTATTGATTCAGCCTGTGAGCGCCAAGGGAACCCAGAGTGATAACTCGAAAAGACGTGAAAATTACTGCGACTCTGAGCTGTCTGTGAGCGATCGTGAAGGATCTCTCCAATGAGCGATGGACGGATGTAGTCGGCGGGAAGGTCCAAATACTCAGGGCGCGATAAAATTTCAACGCTCGCTTTGCGGTTATCCATATTAGATAGCCATGCGCAGGCGGCCATCAATGCTAAACGCAGACGCAAATGGGTTGCAGGGTTTCTGCTGTGCCAAGATTCTAAAACGCCTAAAACTTTTTCTGGCGCGTTGTTCCATATTTCAAAGCCGGTCGTAGCCATGATGCCGATACCGTATTCAACGGCAATATTGTTCCACGGTGCGCCAACACAAAAACCATCAATAACACCTTGAGCTAAGCTATCGACCATCTGCTCTGGCGGCAGCACAATAATACGGACTTCGGTATCTGGGTTAATGCCGCCGGCTATCAACCATTTGCGCAGCAGTAGGGTGTGGCTAGAAAAAGAGTGCACGGTGGCAAGTGTAATTGGGCTGCTTTGGGTCGTGTCGAGCACGGCCCTGAGCGCCTGTGCTGATGCCAAAGCATCATTAATGGGTTGGCTGCCATCAGTGCACTGGGTCATTTTGCGCCATAGTGATGAGGACAGGGTTACACCGTTGCCATTTAACGAGAGCACTAATCCGGTGATGATCGGCGCGCGAATGCCGGCCGCGCCTAAGGTTGTCACTAATGGCATCGGCGCCAACATTTGGCACGCGTCGAATGTGCTGGTGATAGTTTTGTCGCGAATATTGGCCCAAGATACTTCACGATGCAGCGTCACATCTAAGCCAAACTCTTGATACAGCCCCAGATGCTGGGCAATGATCATGGGAGCGCTGTCGGTTAGTCGCATGTAACCGAGGTTGAGGTGCTTGAGTTCGGCGGCGGGTAGGCTTTTGTTGAGTGCTAGTTTCATGAATGCGTCTAGGGGTTCTTATTGAGTATTTGTATGACGGAGTTGGCTGCCTGAGGCAGGCTTTGATTGTTGTCCATAGAAAGTTTGCGCAGCACTTTGTGGGCCGCGTTTTCGCTAATTTTTTGCTGTTCCATCAGTAGATGCTTGGCTTTGTCGATTGTCGATAGGCTTTCTAGCTGGATTCTGGTGGCGTCTAGTTTTTGGCGCAGCGACTGATAAGATCTAAATTGAGCCATAGCCACGTCGATCACTGGCTTTACTTTGTCGGTATCAACACCTCCCATCATATAAGCGGTAACACCGGCGTCGACTGCATCCTTGATGAAATCGGGATCTTCTTCTTCCGAAAACATGACAACGGGCGTGGGATTATGGTCGTTGATAACCGAAAGGCTGTCGAGAATATCTCGCCCGGGAGATTGTAAATCGATCAGAATAATGTCGGGCTTGAGTTGTTCAATTTGAAACAGTAAGCCGGTAGCGCATGGCAGCCGAGAAATAACGTCAAAGCCATCTTGAATAAGCTTTTCTTCAACCCGTGCTGAACGCTGCGGCAGGTCATCTACGAGCATAACGCGAGCACGATTTTCTTCTACCGCTGCGGCCATAAGTTTATTTGATTAAAAAGCACATTGAGTCGTTAGCTTGTTTTCACAGTAAGCGTATTACCGTGGGTTTCGGCAACCAAACTGATGAGAGTTGGATGTTAAAAGCCAACTTGATTGTACCAGTATCACAATATTGGCTTGCCGATTTTAAGTGAGCTGTGCGCTTAAATAGGGCGATCATAAGTTAGCAGGCAAGCTTTACATACAGCAGAACGCCCGCAAGCTGTGCTTGGGGGCTGGCAGTCTAAGCAAGGGACGACATGAACGAAGTGATTGGCGCGCCCGGCAGGGTGATGCCAATGTTGTTAAAGCGAAGCTTTATATGCAGCAGAACGCCCGCAAGCTGTGCTTGGGGGCTGGCAGTCTAAGCAAGGGACGACATGAACGAAGTGATTGGCGCGCCCGGCAGGACTCGAACCTGCAACCCTCGAGTTCGAAGCCCGATACTCTATCCAGTTGAGCTACGAGCGCGCAGCGGGGGCATTGTATCAAAGGCCGTGCATGGGGCAAGGCATACTAAGCACTGGTTGTGTGAATCTGCCCATTAAATCCTTTTGCCTTTAGGCCGAGACCTAGTTAAGCGGGATAGTTGTCTTTCTTTATTTGTGCCTGATGCTTACACAGGCGTGCGTCTCTGGGTTCTAAGCTCAACCACTCTTGAAGATTCGATTGAACGATTTCGGTGAGCGCAGCAATGTGTGGTTCGGTGCTGTTGAGGGCAGGAATATAATGGTATTCGGTGCCGCCGGCCTCTATGAAATACTCGCGGTTCTCTCCGGCAATCTCTTCTAATGTTTCTAGGCAATCGGCAGAAAAGCCTGGGCAAAACACATCGAGTGATTTTACGCCTTGGCTTGGCAATCCTTTTAACGTTTCGTCGGTATAAGGCTTAAGCCACTCAGTGCGGCCAAAGCGGGACTGAAACGTAGTTATGGTTTGTTCAGCCTCGATGCCTAGTTCAGCAATAATAAGCCGCACGGTCTTGTGGCAGTGGCAGTGGTAAGGGTCGCCTTTTTCCATATGAAATTTGGGCAAGCCGTGAAAAGAAAACAATAGTTTTTCAGCGCGGCCATTCTTTTCCCAGTGTTGCTTTATTTGCGCAGCACAAGCGCGAATATACGCGGGGTTGTCGTGGTAGTTGGCAATAAAGCGCAGCTCAGGTAACCAGCGGGCAGAGCACAGATACTCACTTAAGGCATCGAAAGTGGACCCAGTGGTTGATGAAGCATACTGCGGGTAAAGCGGTAACACGACAACTTTGGTGGCGCCGGCTTCTTGCAGCGATTGCATTTGCTCGCCAATAGACGGCTGGCCATAGCGCATAGCGTATTTCACAATAACCCGCGACGCGCTGGCCTCGCCTAGTTCGGTCTGTAAGCGCTGGGTAATCGCATTGGCTTGATCTTCGGTATGCCAGCGAAGTGGCGAGCCGCGCTCAGTCCATACCGATGCATATAGCTCGGCCGATTTAGACGGGCGTGTGTTCAAAATAATGCCGTTTAAAATAAACCACCACACTAGTTTAGGGATTTCAACAACGCGGCTATCCGACAAAAACTGTTTAAGATAAACCCGCAAAGCCCTTTTAGTGGGTGCAATGGGCGTGCCTAAATTTGTAATCAGTACGCCAATTTTTTCATCGCTACCGTGGTCGAAGTTGGATTGACCCTGTAATGCCATAGTGAACGTCCAGCTGGTGGTAATTAATGGTTGGTTTGCAGATTAACATCTGTGCCTAGGATGGATACGTGCTTGATATTTTCGGTCAGCGTTGCACGAATACTATTGCCGGTTACTGATTGGCGACTACACACTGCTATCAAAGCTCATGAGCTGGCCTGCTAATATGTCAGGCATTATAATACGTAAGGCGCATGAATGTGGGTCATTCAGCGGGGACCCTTTAACTGGCGACGTAATCAATGGCTACAATATCGTACTCAATAATGCCGCTGGGCGTTGGAACTTGCACTTGCGCATCCAATGGTTTGCCCAATAAAGTTTTGGCTAGCGGTGAATCCATGCTCATTTTACCTTCAGTCAAATTAAATTCATCTGGCCCCACAATGCGATAGCGCTGCTGGTCTCCTTGCGCATCTTCAAGCGTAACCCAAGCACCAAAAAAAACCGTGTTGCGGTCGTTGGGCAGTGCGTCAACAACCGTAACATGCTCAAGACGTTTCGTTAAAAACCGAACGCGGCTATCAATTTCACGCAATCGTTTCTTGCCATAAATGTAATCGCCATTTTCAGAACGGTCGCCATTTTTGGCGGCCTCATGTACCGATGCTGTTATTTGGGGCCGCTCCACTTTCCATAGCTCACGCAGCTCTGCCCGCAGTGCGCGCTCGCCCTCAGGAGTGATATAGTTAGACCCATGAGGTCTAGGTGGCCGATAGCGTCCCATAAGTAAATAGCAGTGGTGCGGTTGAGTCTTGGGTGTGTGAATTGGCTTTGGAAATAGCCGGTGTTGTCGTTGATGTAATAGAGCAATTTTATCGACGTCACTGTAGCAAAAAAAACAGGGTGAATGTGCAGAAAATAGTCTCAAGAGTAAATGGGTTTGCGGCATTTGCGGCTGGGTATGCCTATGCAATGGGTAGGGTTGCCTTACTCAGCTGGTTTGGCATGGCGGTGGCTAATGCACTCGAACTAACTGGCGAGCCTGTGCAAGGAGGCTTGTTAGTGGGTCAGCTCGAACCTGGGCAGAGTGTGCAGTACCGTGGCAAAGCGCTGCAGCTTGATCAGCAACATCGTTTTATTGTTGCGCTCGATCGCGATGCCGAGCCTGAGTTGGTGCTGCAGGTCAGCAGCCCCGCAAGCGGCGAGAAGCAGTCGATGAATACTCAGATCTATCCGTTTGCTATTCGTAATCGTGAGTATTCTATCCAGCACATTGAGGGTGTTGAACAGAAATATGTAGAGCCTAATCCTAAGCAGGTTGAGCGCTCTCGGCGCGAAGGGCAATGGGTGGTGAATGCGCGTAGGCAGCAGCGCGCGCAAAATGACTTTTTTGATGGTTTTATTTGGCCGGTTCGTGGCCCGATTACGGGTGTGTTTGGCTCTCAGCGTGTTTATAATGGTCAGCCACGCAGGCCCCATTATGGCGTTGATGTGGCAAGGCCAACCGGCACGCCGGTCGTTGCTCCAAGTGGCGGTTTAGTGACCTTGGCACACCCGGATTTATATTTTTCGGGGGGCACATTAATCATCGACCACGGTCATGGGCTGTCTTCGACGTTTTTGCACTTGAGCAAATTGCTGGTTGCAGAGGATCAGCAGGTTCTCCAAGGTCAGGCGGTTGGGCATATTGGCGCTACTGGCCGTGTAACCGGTGCGCATCTTGATTGGCGTATGAATTGGACTGGCGCCGGCGGTAATGTGCGGCTCGACCCTCAATTGTTGGTTGAGCCTATGAGTGAGTGGGTAGCATTACCTAATGAGTCCATTGAGTCGACAAAAACGGGCGATTAGCTTGTTTGTTATTGGTTAGCACAGGGTTATTAGTACAGGGTTAAACGTTATATGTTGGATAAAAAATTATTGAGCATCTTGGTCTGCCCAGTGAGTAAAGCGCCACTGGAATTTGTGCCCGAAAAAAATGAGCTGCAGTGTCGCGTCAGTGGTTTGGCTTATCCCGTGCGAGACGATATCCCTGTCATGCTTGAGAGCGAGGCACGACAATTGGCTCCCGAAGAAATAGAAGCGCTGGATTAATCAATGAGCGAGACTATTTTTAGCAAAATTATTGCCGGCGAAATTCCAGCCGATAAACTCTACGAAGACGAGCATTGCATTGCGATTAACGATATTAATCCGCAAGCGCCGGTTCATGTGCTCGTTATTCCCAAACAATCTATTGCTAAATTATCCGATGCCGCTGCGACTGATCAGGCATTGCTTGGCCATTTGTTGTTAAGCGTAGCTAAGGTGGCTGAGCAGCTGGGTATTGCTGATGGTTATCGAGTGATTATCAATAATGGCGCCGGCGGCGGGCAAACCGTGTTTCATTTGCATCTGCATATTTTGGGCGGGCATACCATGAGCGAAGGTATGGCCTAAGCTTATTTATCTGTGTGAGTAAAATAATCGGCGTGCAGCTCAATGTAATGCAGCCATTCGTTTGCAAAATAAACTAATAAACTTTTCGAGTCATTGTTCATGAGCCGTATCCAATCAAGCGCCGATATACGTGAAGCATTTCTGCAGTTTTTTGAGGGCGAAGCGCACACTCGTGTGGCCAGTAGCTCGCTCGTACCTGGCAACGACCCCACATTGCTATTTACCAATGCTGGCATGGTGCAGTTTAAAGATGTGTTTCTTGGCGACGATCCCCGCAGCTACACCCGCGCTACCAGCTCACAGCGTTGTGTGCGTGCCGGTGGCAAGCATAACGATCTTGAAAATGTAGGGTATACCGCTCGCCACCACACCTTTTTTGAAATGCTGGGCAACTTCAGTTTTGGCGATTACTTTAAAACGCAGGCTATTCCCTATGGCTGGAATTTTCTTACCCAGACATTAGGTATCCCTGCCGAAAAATTATGGGTAACGGTTTATGCCGATGATCAAGAAGCTTTTGATATTTGGCATAAAGACATCGGCCTTGCGACTGAGCGTATTATTCGTATTGGCGACAATAAAGGCGCCCGCTATGCGTCCGATAACTTTTGGGCGATGGGCGATACCGGTCCCTGCGGCCCGTGTACCGAAATATTCTATGACCATGGTGCAGATATAGAAGGTGGCTTGCCCGGTACGCCAGAAGAAGATGGCGATCGTTACATCGAAATTTGGAATATTGTGTTCATGCAGTACAACCGCACCGCCGATGGCGTTTTACATGCGCTGCCTAAGCCGTCGGTTGATACCGGCATGGGTTTAGAGCGAGTGGCTGCTGTAATGCAGGGCGTGCATAGCAATTACGAAATCGATCTTTTTCAAAATCTGCTGGCGGCTACAGCGCAAGTATTAGATATTCAAGACACGGGGCAGGGGTCTTTGCGTGTTATTGCTGACCATATTCGCTCCTGTGCATTTCTTATTGCAGACGGTGTACTGCCTTCGAATGAAGGTCGCGGTTATGTTTTGCGTCGAATTATTCGGCGCGCTATTCGCCATGGCAACAAGTTGGGCGCCCAGCAATTGTTTTTTTATCAATTGGTGGCGGCGCTGGCCGAGCAAATGGGAGAGGCGTATCCTGAGCTGATTGCACAGCAAGCCAATATTGAACGAGCGTTAAAAACAGAAGAAGAGCAATTTGCACAAACGCTTGAACAGGGTATGAAAATATTGTCGCAAGACATTGCTGAGCTGAGTGGTAAGACTATTCCTGGCGAAGTGGCCTTTAAGCTTTACGACACCTATGGTTTTCCGTTAGATTTGACGGCCGATATTGCGCGTGAGCAGGGCCTGCTGGTGGACGATGAGGGCTACCAACAAGCTATGGATCAGCAGCGAGCCCAAGCTAAAGCAGCTAGTCAATTTAAGGCGGGTGCGCTCGAGAAACTCGATATTGAATCAGCCGGTGCGAGTAAACAAACGCATTTTAGCGGTTATACGCAATTGCTCGATAGCGGCGCGGTAGAGGCTTTGTTTGTTGATGGGCAAGCGGTCGATCAACTGCTTGCAGGGCAAAGCGGCGTGGTGGTTTTGGCCAGCTCACCTTTTTATGCGGAGTCCGGTGGGCAGGTGGGTGACATCGGTGTGCTCAAAGCCGCCGGCGGCGAGTTTGTGGTGAACGATACTCGCAAACAGGGCAATACGTTTTTGCATGTTGGTGAATTGCGCAGCGGCAGTTTGGGTAAAGGTGATCAGCTAGAGGCTTGCGTTGATACTGCCCACCGCCAAGCTACAGCATTAAATCATTCGGCTACACATTTATTGCACGCGGCACTTCGCTTGGTGTTGGGCGATCATGTGGCGCAAAAGGGCAGCTTGGTTGATGCCGAGCGCCTGCGTTTTGACTTTGCGCACAATCAGCCCATCACTGCTGAGCAACTTGCCGAGGTGGCACAGCTGGTCAATCAGCATATTCGCGCTAATACGACGGTTGATGTTCAAGTCACCGATATGGAAAGCGCTAAAGCGTCTGGCGCTATGGCATTGTTTGGCGAAAAATACGGCGATGAAGTGCGGGTGTTGGCCATGGGCGATGATCGTTTTTCTGTGGAGCTATGCGGTGGCACCCATGTTGAGCGCACCGGCGACATCGGCTTTTTTAGAATTATCAGTGAGGCGGGTATTGCGGCGGGGGTTCGGCGTATTGAAGCGGTGACCGGCGTTAAGGCATTGGCCGATGTTGTGCTTGCTGATCAAACGATAGCGCAAGCGGCCTCGATGTTACGCGCGCAGCCTAGTGAGCTGGTGAGTAAAGTTAGCCAATTACTCGATACACAAAAAACGCTTGAAAAAGAATTGCAGCGTCTGCAGCAAAAGCTCAACAGTAGTGCTGGCAATGACTTAATGAGTGGCGCGGTGCAGGTAGGTAACAAAAAAGTGTTAGTAGCTGAAATGCCCGATGCCGATGCCAAGTCACTGCGCGATACCGTTGATCAACTCAAGCAGGCTATGGGCAGTGGCGTGGTGGTTTTGGCGGCTACTGGTGGCGATAAAATAGCCCTGGTGGCTGGTGTTACCGATGATCTTATTGGGCAAGTTAAAGCCGGTGATATTATTAAGGGGCTAGCTACTGAGCTCGGCGGTAAGGGGGGCGGCAAACCGCAATTTGCCCAGGGTGGAGGCGTCGACCGCCAGGCTTTACCTGCGGCACTTAACCATGCGCAGCAGCAGTTGGTCAAAGCGCTAACATAAACAAGTGGGTTGACCGATGATAGGCAGTTAGACGTTAACTGCCCAGAAAGAGTAAGATAAGTTAACCTAAATTTTTTAAAGTAAAAAACAACGTGTAGAGTCAGTTATAACATGTCCAGAAAAATTGAAATTATGGACACCACGCTGCGTGATGGCGAGCAAACGCAGGGTGTTTCGTTTGCGCCCGAAGAAAAAGTCAGCTTGGCTAAAGCGCTGCTATCGCGCCTTAATGTTGATCGCATAGAAGTTGCTTCAGCAAGAGTATCTAAAGGTGAGCAGCAAGCGGTGTCGCAAATCAATGCATGGGCCGACCAAAACGGTTATGCCGGCCGCATTGAAGTGCTGGGCTTTGTCGACCATACCAAGAGTGTCGACTGGGTCATAGGTGCTGGCGGCAAAGTTATCAACTTACTCACCAAGGGCAGCGAAAAGCATTGCCGCGAACAGCTGGGCAAGACGCTCGACGCACATATAGCTGACATTCTGCAAACCGTTGCCTATGCGCAGCAATGCGGTTTACAAGTGAATATTTATTTTGAAGATTGGTCTAATGGCTATGCCAATAGCCGCGACTACGTCTATGCCTTGGCCGAGGCGTTGTTAGACAAAGGTGTTGCGCACATCATGTTGCCCGATACCCTTGGTGTTATGTCGCCTACGGAAGTGTACGACAGCCTAAAAGATATGCGTGAGAAATTCCCGGGCCACCATTTCGATTTTCATCCGCACAACGATTACGGGCTAGCAACAGCTAATGTTATGGCGGCTGTGCAAGCAGGTATTAGTAGTATTCACTGCACGGTTAACTGTTTAGGTGAGCGTGCCGGCAATGCCTCGCTGGCTGAAGTTGCTGTGGTGCTACAAGACAAAATGCAGATGCAGGTGAGCGTTGACGAAAGCCATATTGTTAGCGTTAGTCAGATGGTTGAAAGTTTTTCAGGCAAGTTTGTAGCGGCTAATGCGCCCATTTTAGGTACCGATGTTTTTACGCAAACCGCGGGTATTCACGCCGATGGCGATCAAAAAGGCAATTTGTACGTAAGCAAACTGCATCCGCAGCGCTTTGCCCGCAAGCACACGTATGCGCTGGGTAAAATGAGTGGTAAGGCTTCGTTGGCGAAAAACTTAGAAGACTTAGGCATTGCACTGTCAGAGAGTGATCGCAATCGTGTGCTCGAGCGAGTAGTTAGTTTGGGCGATTCTAAACAACGCATTACGCCTGATGATTTACCCTTTATTATTGCTGACGTACTTGAGAGTCAGCAATTTCAATATGTCAGTTTGCAGCGCTGCGACCTTGAAAGTCATTGGGGGCAGCAAGCCACCGCGACTATAGAAGTTGAATTTGATGGTGAGGGTCACAGCGCGCGTGGCGAAGGTAACGGGGGTTACGATGCTTTTACGGCGGCTATTCGCCCCATCGTTGAGAAGTTAGGTGTCGAGTTTCCTCAGCTTAGCGATTATAAAGTGCATATTCCCCGTGGTGGTAAATCGAATGCCCTAACCGAGGCGAGCATTACGTGGGAGATGGCTAGCGGTAAAAAAATCACTACTCGTAGCACTAATGCCAATCAGGTTTATGCGGCTATTGAGGCGACCATGCGATTAGTCAACATTTTGGTCCATCAAGCTCGCAGCTAATCATCTACTTAGCTAATCATCTA
>CAJQKT010000091.1 GCA_905478995.1 uncultured Pseudomonadales bacterium
ATTGGCAAGCTAGAAAAATCTCCAAGCGGAGGCACAATCAAGTACGCCATAGACATGCCGAGTATCACGCTGTTCAGGCTTAGGCAATTATCAGAGCAATTGATTGTGCAAATTCTCCTTGCGCTAGCCATCAGTACGGCAGCATGTTTCATTATGGCTCGCTACCTTACACGCAACTTGAAACAAATCAGTGAGGCTAGCCGCCAACTGGCCGAAGGAAACTTTGATGCTCGCATGCAAATCACCAACCATGCAGCGAAAGACGAACTTACTGTTCTCGCCGAAGACTTCAACTTAATGGCCGATTCAGTGCAAACAGGTATCGAAAACCAAAAACGATTAGTGCGTGATATATCTCATGAGTTACGCTCTCCTCTCGCACGCCTACAAATTGCGCTTGAACTAGCAAGGCAGTCCGGCTCAGACATTAGTGGCGACAGTCAACAACAACAAAATAATGCGCAGGCTCTTGACCGAATTGAAACCGAAGCCAACCGCCTCAACGAAATGATTGGCCAGCTACTCGCTATACCCGATAAAAACGCCAGCCTAGATGACACAGTAGAGCTGGGCGAGCTCATCACGGCCATTTTGGATGATAATCAAATTGAAGCCAATAACAAACAGGCTAGCTTCTCTTTCACCAACCGCATTGAGGAAGCGTTAGTTCGCGCAAATGCTACACAGCTTCATTCGGCGCTGGAAAATATTATTCG
Organism: uncultured Pseudomonadales bacterium; assembly: GCA_905478995.1. Lineage (GTDB taxonomy): Bacteria > Pseudomonadota > Gammaproteobacteria > Pseudomonadales > UBA7434 > UBA7434. Next base: position 717 of record CAJQKT010000091.1, read on the forward strand.
CAACGCCATTCACTACACTGACGAATGCAGCTCAATAGAAATCACCATTGAGCGGGAAGAAGTTAATTGCGCAGCAACAGGTAACAAAAAAAAGGACTCGCCACTGCCGCAAATACAGTTTCGTATCACTGTCACCGATAACGGACCCGGCGTACCTAAAGATGATTTAGAAACTATATTTGAGCCATTTTACCGAGTGGATCGAGCGCGAAATCGCAAGACCGGAGGCTATGGAATCGGCCTAGCCATTGTCCATCGAGTAATCAATGGACACCGAGGCCAAGTTATAGCAAAAAATAGCGGCCATGGACTCAGTGTCGAGGTTGTATTGCCTGAACTTACCGAGTTTTAGCCGCAATCAACAGATACCGATTGACACAAGGTCTGCGCAACCAACACGCGCTCTACCTTAAAGCGGGGCCTGCCAACTGAACGATACCCATACTAAAACTAGCGCCAATGCGCTTAGCAAAGGCCTCTATGGGGTTAGCCTGCACCGTATAGTCACGTATGGTTTCGTTGCCAATAACATCGCGGGCCACTTTACCCACACTACCCAGTCCATCAACCAAACCTTTGGCAACTGCTTGCTCACCCGTCCAAATCAACCCTGAAAAAATCTCTGGATCATCAAGCAAGCGGGTACCTCTGCCCTTTTTGACTACGTCAATAAACTGCTTGTGCGTTACGGTTAGCACCTCTTGCCAAAATTCACGATCGCGCTCTTTTGATGGTGAGAAAGCATCAAGAAAGCTTTTGTTAGTGCCAGCGGTGTAAACCCGTCGGTCAATACCCACTTTTTCCATTAAGTCGCTAAAACCGAAACCGGCGCTAATAACCCCAATAGAACCCACTAGGCTAGCCTTATCAGCATAGATTTCTTCCGCTGCAGAGGCAATATAGTAGCCACCAGAAGCCCCCAAATCAGCAATAACTGCGTAGATTTTCTTTTCGGGATGTAAGCCTCGTAAGCGATAAATTTCATCGTTGATCAACCCCGACTGCACCGGACTCCCGCCTGGGGAGTTAATGGCCAAAATCACACCGATTGAATTTTCAGCTTCAAATGCATCGCGCAAACCGGTGACAATCGCATTGGCGTTGGAGGCTGTCTCTGCCGCAATAATCCCATCCAGCGAAACCAAACCAACATGCTCTTTGCCACCGCCTGAAAACGACCCGCCGCCTGCAGGAATCAACATGACCAAAAAGAATAATAAATAGAGAAAGGTCAGTGATTTAAAAAACACACCCCAACGTCGAGTTTTACGTTGCTCAACCATTGAAGCTAGCGCGACTTTTTCTAGAATTTTCCACTCCGGTCGATCTGTACCACCAACCGAATCACTGTCCTGAATCGCCGTATCTTTTGAATTAAACAAAGCCTTGCTCCCAAGATAAATAAAAATAAAACTTAACTACCCTCTCAATAATAGCTCAAAGTCTGCTACCCAATGGGATAGCCTCCACTATGGGCTCGGCACTATTGCGGCACATCTCGTGGCAACTTGCAAAAATAGAGCGAATAATCAGCAGTCAAGACTGATTACGTTAGATTTTGCGATGACTGCAAGCATTTTGAGCCTGTCAAGAGCGCTAACACAGATCGGGCCAATCCAACAGTTCAACAATACTGTCCATAGACCACTCCGGCTGAAAAGCTTCTAGCTCATCGACACCATGCACTCCATAGTTGGCAGCAACTTTAGCCATACCCATAGAAGCGGCCATTTGCATATCAAAACTCGTATCTCCAATCATCACCGCTGCATCTATTGATGTTTTTGTTAAGGCTAAAAGCTGCTTTAACATAGTGGGGTCAGGCTTAGATTGAGATTCGTCAGCCGTTCGTGTGGCAAGGAAAGCCCCATGCAAACCACTAGCGGTCAAGGCACGGTCAAGACCGGCGCGACTTTTTCCGGTGGCTACAGCTAGCGCATGCCCGCGTCGCTGCAACTCCACAAGCGTTGATTCTGCTCCCTCGAATAACTGCATGCCGAAGGTCGAAGCCTCTAATGCTCGAAAATGCTCGCTATAACTAGCACAAAAATCATCGATATGGCGCTCACTCAAATCTTGATAAAGCCTTTGTGCCGCCTCTCGAAGGCCTAAGCCAATAAGCACCGCACATTGCTGGTGTCCACGCTCAGGCAAACCCACGGCAGCGCCGGCTTGTTGCAGTGCGCGCACAATATGCGCCTCGCTGTCGGCTAATGTGCCATCCCAATCAAATATCAGTAACATCAGTGACTCTCAACACAGAGACAAAATCACGTCTCAAAACCATCAATAAAAGAAAAATCAAACGCAGCACAACTATGCCACTTAAATGACTCACGATTAGCGGCCGCCCGGCACATCAATCAGGGGCGACCATGAAGCAGGTAAAGGTGCGCTAACCACCTTCATACAATCGTCCATCGGCAAGGTTATCGACAACGCATGTAAAAAAAGATGCTTGTAGCCCTGCTGGCGCAACAGCTTATTGGTTTCATCGTTACCATATTTTGGGTCGCCGACTATCGGATAGCCCGCTGCCTTGCAGTGCACTCTAATTTGGTGCGTGCGGCCGGTAATGGGCTGCACATCAAGCAAGCAATAGTCTTTAATCTGACGTTTAACTTTGTATAGCGTTTGAGAAGCCTTGCCCTCTTTATCCACGCATACCATCCGCTCGCCCGACTGCAGTACATTCTTAAGCAACGGAGCGTCTACCCGGTCCAGCCCTTTAGGCCAGCGCCCAATCACCAACGCAGCATAGTTTTTTTCTAATTTTTTGTTCCGTAGCCCCTCGTGAAATCGCTTCAATGCGCCGCGTTTTTTAGCTATCACTAGGCAACCCGAAGTATCTTTATCTAAGCGGTGGCATAGCTCCAGATTCTCGCCTGCTCGATCCGCTCGAATCTGCCGCAACGCCTCAATCAAACCCAGCGACTCGCCACTGCCCCCGTGCACAGCCAGATGAGCAGGTTTGTTGAGCACTAACCACTCAGCATCTTCAAACAAGACCGCTCGCTCTAAAGTGAGCGTCAAACTAGGGCTAACCTGGCCTGGCTCGCTAGGCGTGGGCAATTTAACAGGCGGAATACGCACCAAATCGCCAGTCTCTAGGCGATGCTCAGGCTTAACGCGGCCTTTATTAACCCGCACCTCTCCCTTGCGAAGCAAACGATACAATCGGGACCTAGGTAGGCCTTTGAGGCGAGATGACAAAAAGTTGTCGATTCGCTGACCAGCTTGATCGGCTTCAACCGTTACAAACGAGACTTTTTGGTGGGTAACACTCATAACAACAACAACTTTTATCAAGCAGGCAGAGGATCTGCCCATAACCAGAGCCAACATTTTACAGGCTATGGAATTGAGCTTGTGTATATAAAATGGTATTCTTCGGCAGCTGAGGGCTAAAGAGTTCGGCACTGGGTAGCAATTGGGCTCTAAAGTGCTGAAACGCCAATCATTAGTCCAGAATGATATTTTCTTTGATCACCAGGTTCATTATTAATCATTGGTCGACTTGCTATCTAAAGTACAGCATGGGCAGGCATTTATGCGCGAGTGTTGGTTCTTCGTGGCGATCTTAAACGCTGCCACTAGCTCATTTGCGTCGCGTTTAGACGTAGAGGGAACCAAATACCCTTGAGGCATGTCTCATTGGTTGTGACTTCCAGCTTACCAGAAGACCTGGAATAGTCGGCTAACAGCTGGTACTTGTTACAGTTTTAAGGACTCACGAAGAGCTATCCTCTTCTATAATTAAAATATTAGGGCGCGGCTTGCCGACAAACCCTACTAAGACATCAGGAAAGTAAAACGGAACGCAGCAAAGGCGCTCTTGGCAGAACAAATTAGCTATAAGGCTTGCTCACTTACTACGAGGATGTCGATCAGTCGACCCACTCAAGAGCAAATATCAATATGCAATAGTCATCGTTGTCACCACTACTTCTTTGTGGCTTCGATGAAGGGTTCAATCTAACGAGTACTGGCAACTTCACTGACGGGTAATAAACACCCTACTATAAGCTCCAGCCGTTGGAACATTGAGTACATTAAAATTTCACCGAGGACAAACCAAGGAATAGACCAACAGCAACAAAATGCGGCGTAAGACCCACCATTTTGTCAGCGCCGATTTTTTTCGGTTAGCCTCACCTGTTGGCTAATTCAATACAATATGACGAGCTAATGCGCGAGTAGTGTGGGGTAACAAACCCATCAGCGCAAAGGTAGAGTGGCTTAACAAGCCAAAATATGAAATCGAACGCCTGCTGAGCAAAATGCCAGTAGACGTTGCGAGAGAGAATGAACAGCCAGGACGAGCATGCGTTGTACGGAATAAATGACTTTACTTTATTCGCTTTTACGCAACACTACTCTAACACTGACCAAACCCAGAAAATTGTAGAGCTAAAGTCAATTTAGAGTAAGCAGGCTTTAGCGCTTAGCAACATATTTAAGAGTGACTATAGCAAGAGCCAGATCGACCCGCTTATAACGCCATAATCGCTGATATCTTGAACACACTGCTGCTGCCCTATGCTGGCCCCTGCCCAACCTTGGTTAGCGGAACAGTCTAGAACAGAGCGACACCGGCACACCATGCCAAGTGAGCACCAGTAGTCTGAGAGTAGGATCAGCATAATGGCAAGTGAAGCACACGAACTGGTAAAGCCGCCAAGATAAGCTGGCATTGAATACCGTTAAGTGGCCCGTACTTTTAAATACGGATAAACAAACGCTATTTTTTAGCCAATAAGGCATTCTTAGGCGATAGCAGCTTGCAACTATTGCAAAATAAAGCGCGGTTGCGCCATTGCATTAGGTTCAGCGAAGTAAGGTTAAGTAACATAACGCTGACTGAACACTCTTACCGGGCTTCTAACCTCTCTGTAAAATTTCATACCCTCTTCCTCTGCACTGCCTCAATACTCTTTTTATCTGGCACCTAGCATCTGCTTTGCGCCTTGGTTTATGCCAAATTTCGTCATGTTGTGATTGAACTATTACCTAATTGTTCTCACAACATTAGAAACAAGGACTGACTTGCCAATGCAATTCAGCCATAGAGGAAACAAAATGAAACGTATGTTAATTAACGCTACCCAGCCCGAAGAGCTGCGCGTAGCAATGGTCGATGGCCAGCGTCTTTACGATTTAGATATTGAAAATCGTACTCGCGTACAAAAAAAATCAAGTATCTATAAAGGCAAAATCACTCGCGTAGAACCAAGCTTAGAAGCAGCCTTTGTAGATTTTGGAGCCGAGCGACACGGCTTTTTACCGTTAAAGGAAATAGCCAGAGAATACTTTTACCGCTCGCCCTCACAAGCCCAAGGCAGAGTAAGAATTAAGGACGTCGTAAAAGAAGGCACCGAAGTAGTTGTTCAGGTTGAAAAAGAGGAGAGAGGCAGCAAAGGCGCGGCACTCACCACCTACATCAGCCTGGCTGGCCGCTACATGGTGCTTATGCCTAACAATCCGCGCGCAGGCGGTATTTCGCGCCGTATTGAAGGCGAAGAACGCGATGAACTGCGTAAGACCATGAATGAACTTGAAATGCAGGACGGCGTTGGTGTGATTGTGCGCACTGCGGGCATTGGCAAAAGTGCCCAGGAGCTACAGTGGGATTTCGATTACCTGATGACAATTTGGAATGCTATTACCGAAGCGTCATCATCACAAAAAGCACCCTTCTTAATTTTCCAAGAAAGCAACATCATTGTCAGAGCTATTCGCGACTACGTGCGTGATGATATCGGTGAGGTATTAATAGATGGTGCCGATGCTTACTACGAGGCATCTCAGTTTGTTGAAATGGTCATGCCTAATTACGCTAGCCGAATCAAGCAATACCAAGACGAAATTCCGCTATTTAATCGCTATCAAGTAGAGAGCCAAATAGAAACGGCCTTTCAACGCGAAGTCCAACTGCCATCGGGCGGCTCAATTGTTATTGATCCCACTGAGGCAATGATTGCTATTGATATTAACTCGGCGCGCGCCACCAAAGGTGCCGACATAGAAGAAACCGCATTGCAAACCAATTTGGAATCGGCCGATGAAATTGCGCGTCAATTACGTCTGCGTGATATGGGCGGCTTGGTTGTTATCGATTTTATCGACATGAACCATTCGCGAAATCAAAGAGCGGTTGAAAGCCGGATGCGCGCCGCATTAGAAGCCGATCGTGCACGCGTTCAAGTCGGAAAAATCTCTCGCTTTGGTCTGCTTGAAATGTCGCGCCAGAGACTGCGACCCTCGCTCGACGAGACCATCGCCTCTATTTGTCCTCGCTGCAGCGGCCAGGGAACGATTCGCGATACAAAATCACTCGCACTCGTAATTTTGCGCCTCATTCAAGATGAATCGCAAAAAGAGCGCAGCGCTGAAATTCGTGTGGTAGTGCCCGTTGAAGTCGCAACTTATTTACTTAATGAAAAACGCGCAGCGATTCGCTCAATAGAAAAAGCCAACAACTTGCGAGTACTGGTCATTCCAAGCCCAGCACTCGAAACGCCTCATTACGAAGTGTCGCGTTTGCGCGAAGGTGACTCTGAAGTGGGTGAAACCGTTAGCTTCGATTTAACGGCCGAAGCTGAAATTGAAGAGTCGGTGCATGAAGCACGAGAGCAGACAGTCGTGCAGCCCGTGGCTGCGGTAAGCACTGCTTCATTTTCTCCTGTTAAACCAAACCGACCACAAGCTGCAGAGCCTGAGACTAAAGCACCAACGACTAGCCTTTTAAAAACCTTGTGGAACAAGATTTTTACAGCACCAACAGAAGAGCCAGCTCCGGCAACTCCAACTACTAATAATCGACGTGGCGGCAATACACAAAATCGCCAAGGTCGCGGCAATCAACGCAATCGTGGTGGCAATGCCAATCGCGGCCGCAATGACGAGCAGCGATCTAAGCAAGGCGGCAACCGCAGCCAAAGTGACCCTCAGCGTGGCCGACAACGCAATCAGAAAAACGCCAACAGCACAGCAGCCGATAGCGACAATCAACGTGGAGGTAATCGCAACAAGCGAAAAGAGCCACGTGCAGCACAGACTGAGACTGCGCCAGAGAGAGTAGAAGACAAAAAAATCGAGGCTGCGAATAGTGCTCAAACTGCGAGTAACGAACGCAAAAGCGGTGCTAATCGTACACGGCGCAATCGTTCAAACGTTGAAAAAAATAGCGATACTGTCACTCAGTCAGTTGAAGCGACTAACGATACAGCTGCAGCTGCGCCAAATACAGCAGAGGCGTCAAATGAGCCAAGAACTCGCCCCGACAATCAGCGTGGTCGTACAGCACGTGGACCAAGACGTCGTGGCGGCAGACGCAGTGAAGCAGCCGCAACTGCCACAGCAACGCTTCCGTTGGCCGGCGAGTTGAGCGACATAGCGCAAGGCAATAACGAAGCCGCCGCACCAATCGTTGAAGGTTCAGCGCCTGAGTCAACACCGGTAGCTGAGCGAGCCATCGAGGCCGCGGTAACCGAAAATATGACGTCCGCCCCTGAAATAAAAAATGACGATGCTAATGTGGCCGCGAATCAAGCCAAAACCGCAGTAGGTGAGACCAGCCAGACAGCAACGGCTGAGGCCCCATTGGTTGAAACGGCGCCTGTTGAAGTACTTACCGACAAGAAAGATATTGTCGACCAACCAGCGCTTGATCTTCAAGAAAGCATCGAGCCCGATAGTAATGCAGAAGTCGATGGTAAAGGTAGCGATGCTCAACACCAACCGGCGCAAGGCGCTGCTATTGCTAAGGAGACTTCTAATGATAAGCGTCTGGTCGATAACGCTGAAGGGCCTCGTGCGAGCAATGACCCACGAGCACGCAAAAAAGCTGCTGCTATGCACGAAATCACCAGCTCTAAACTGGAGATAAAGATGAGCCAGCCACTGGTTGCAGACCCATCAGCTATTGCACTTAAAGAAGTTCACCGCGCACCGAATGATCCACGTGCCGGCAATGCAGGTAATGAAGACCCAGTGGAAAATACATCGCACGAAAGCGCGTAAATCTACCATGCAAAACCCTTGCGAGTAATTCTAGTAAGGGTATACTTGCGCTGATTTTTTTGGAGAGGTGGCTGAGTGGTCGAAAGCACTGGTCTTGAAAACCAGCGACGGTTCATCCCGTCCCAGGGTTCAAATCCCTGCCTCTCCGCCATTTGATGTTTTAAG
>CAJQKT010000092.1 GCA_905478995.1 uncultured Pseudomonadales bacterium
CAACCGAAATACTATCGCGCTCACTGCCTGTCTCGGATCGCCCGGCTAGCATATCCAGGCTAAACATTTCGTTGATTACGTAAACAAAGCCGAGCTGCAACGAAACGGTATTTTGTTCGGTTTGATAAGTTTCAATATCAAAGCAGGGTGCTCTTGGGTTGCCAAGGTCGTTATTGGGGATGCCCACGGTGATTAATGAAATGGGTATAAACCCTACGGCGTCGAGGCAGCTTTGAAGGCGGCCGTCCAAATCATTGCCGGTTACATTCTCGCTCGCCGCGAGGTCCAGTAACTGGTCGGTGAAGTCTAATCCGAGGCTTTCGTCGGGTGTGTATCGAGCGTAGCTTGCCCGAGTTTGCAATTGAAGGCGCGAACTCAGTGTATGTTGCCACAGCCCGTTGGCGCTGTAATAAGCATAGCCTTGCAAGTTGTTACTTTGGTAGTCACGCACAGATCCGCTCAGGCTGCCTTGTAAGGTGTTTTTTTCATTAGGGCGATAAAAGCCGCTAAACGTAAGACTGTTGGCATCGGCGCGAGTGGCCGCTGTTTCGCGAGAGCCAACGTCAGTGTCTTGGTCTTCCAGCGTGCGTGCCGAGGTGTGCATGGTTTGTGCTGAAGCTGAAATTGAGCCTTTTTCAAATTGTCGTTGGTAGCTGAAGGCCGCTGACTGATCATCGGTATCGAACCGCGTTGCATTAAATCGGTCGAAATTGGCCTGTGTTTCTAATCGCAGTACCGAGATTTGATCGTCATAGCTGAAGTTAACCCCTGTGGTCAGTATATGACCCGATACTTCTTCGCCTTCGAATCCGAAACTCACATTGTCATTGTAGTTGGCACTTGAGGAGATAAATGGCGCTAGCTCATACTCCGCAGCTAGCACTGCAGGTGCTGGCAACATTTGCAGCAGCATCCCAAAACCCATCATACCGAGCATAATAATGTGTTTTTTTGTGCAAAAAATAAACGAGCCTCGAGGTCTATCAAGTTGGGCTTGCGTACGAATGACGTGCTGGGCTTGATTGTTATAGCAGTGAGCTTGCATGGTGTATTTTTGTCTCAGAATCAAAGCGATTTTATTGTAGAATGGCGCGGCTAAGACCGCGGCAAATACTGTCGGCTGTAAAAAGTATAGCAGGGCGGCACGCGAAGGTTAGTTGATTGGGATGCAGGAGAGGCAGCGTTGGTAGGCACTAAAACAAAAATCGCCATTGTCGGTATGTCTTTTCGTTTTCCTGGCGGTATAGATACTTCGGCCAAGCTGTGGGAGGCACTCTCTCAAGAGCATGATAAGGTCTCTCAAATCTCGGCTAGCCGCTGGGATAGCTCGCTTTTTGAACACCCCGATAAAGCTTCGCCGGGCACCAGTTACATCTTTCAGGCGGGGCAGATCGACAACGTCGATACCTTCGACGCCGCATTTTTTGGTATTTCACCTCGCGAGGCCGAGCAAATGGACCCCCAGCAACGTTTGCTGCTGGAGTTATCTTGGGGTGCGCTGCAAGACGGCGGTCAGCCGGTAGAAAAGTTACGCGGTACTCAATGCGCAGTCTTTATGGGCGTTGCCAGCAACGACTATGTCAACCGGCACCTCGAAGACCTGGCATCGGCCGACACTTACACTATGACCGGCAACACTGGCAGTATCGCTTCCAATCGTATTTCCTACTTCTATGATTTTCATGGCCCCAGCGTCTCAGTCGATACGGCTTGTTCCTCATCGCTTGTGGCTGTGCACGAGGCGTGCAAAAGTTTGTGGCAGGGCGAGGCCAGTGCCGCGCTGGCCGGCGGTGTTAATTTATTGCTGCACCCGGCGCCTTTTGTTGGTTTTTCTAAGGCTTCGATGCTTTCGCCCACTGGGCGTTGCAAGCCTTTTTCTAGCCAGGCCGATGGTTACGTTCGTTCGGAGGGCGCAGGCATTGTTTTGTTAAAGCGCCTTGAGGATGCCATTCGTGATGGCGATCGCATCCATGCTGTAATCACTGATTCGGCTATTAATAGTGATGGTAAAACCAATGGTATCAGCCTGCCGTCTAAAGCTGGGCAAAGTGAGTTACTGGCATCGCTATACAGTGACGGCAAGGTCGACATAAACACGGTTGACTACATCGAGGCGCACGGCACTGGTACGCAGGTGGGTGACCCTATTGAAGCCGCAGCGCTAGGCGAGCAATTGGGCCAGCGGCGCTCGCATAACCGTGTGCTCCCCATCGGTTCTATTAAAGGCAATTTAGGGCATTTGGAAACCGCATCGGGTATTGCCGGGCTGATTAAGCTGGTGCACTGCTTGAAGCATCGCACCGTGCCGCCAACTGCCAATACCGATGGTGCCGGTGAGAATATTGATTTTTATGATTTGAATCTTCGTGTTAATCAGCAGATGCTCGATTTAAGTGATATTGATAGACCTCTACGCATGGGGGTTAATTCATTTGGTTTTGGTGGTGCAAATGCGCACGCGGTACTAGAAGAGTACGTGGCTGAGTCCAATCAAACAGAGCCGTTGCCTCAAACCGCTGCACATGTGCCGCCACTTTACTTAGCGGCCAATAATGCGACTGCATTGCGTACACTGGCGGCCAAGTACGGCCAGCTGCTTGGCAGTGGTCGTGCTAGTTATTACGATATTGCTTTGCATAGCTTTACTAGACAAAGTCGACTGGCCGAGGGTGTGGTGTTCACCGGCGACTCGCCTGATAGCATAGCGCGGGCGTTAGATGATTTTGTAGTAGATGACGCCGCGGAGCATGCCCATACCGGCCGTTTTATTGCCGGTGATAAACCATTGGCATTTGTGTATAGCGGTAATGGTAGTCAGTGGCAGGGCATGGCCTGCGAGTTACTAGAGCAAGATCCAGACTTTGTTGCCTTAATCGAACAAGTCGATTCGGTATTTTCCAAGTACATTCAGTTTTCAATCAAAGACGAGTTGCAGCGCGATATAGACCACTCGCCAATGCGGCTAACTGAGTATGCCCAGCCATTGTTGTTTGCCACGCAAGTTGCGCTTACCCAGTGGTTTGCTGCGCGAGGGCTGGTGCCTGACTATGTGTTAGGACACAGCGTAGGCGAAATTGCTGCTGCTTGGGCATCGGGTGCGTTAACGTTAGATGATGCTATGCAAGTGGTTGCCGTGCGCAGTGCCAGCCAGGCATTGACCCGCGGCACTGGGCGTATGGCCGCTGTGGCAATAGCCCTACAAAAAGCGCAGGCGTTGCTTGAAGAGTTAGCTATTCAAGGCGAAGTTGAAATTGCCTGTGATAATTCTAACAACTCGGTTACGTTATCGGGCTCGCTGGCCAAGCTCAAAGTTGTTGAGGCCTATTGTGAAGCGCAGGCCATTCGCTTCAAGTTGTTAGATCTCGATTATGCCTTTCACAGCCGTTATATGGATCCGATCAAATCGTCCATACTCGATGCACTCAAACATATTAAGCCGGTTAAAAGCGCCCGGTTCATCGGTACTACGGCAGTCGATAAGTCGGCCGGTGAATGGCTAGATGCCAATTACTGGTGGCGTAATATTCGCGATTGCGTGACGTTTAGAGGCGGCGTCAATGAAGCGATTGATTTAGGCGCGAGAATTTTTGTTGAAGTGGGCCCGCACCCGGTGCTGCGTGCAGCCATCCAAGACCAGCTTAGAGGTTCGCGTAATAAAGGCGTAGTGATTGCATCAATGACGCGGACTGGCTCGCAATACTTAGAGCGCGATGCTGTTCTGTATAAGGCTTTTTTAGCGGGCCATGCAATTGATTGGGCGCACTGTTTCCCTGCCGCTGGCCAGTGGGTAGATGTGCCGGCTTACCCCTGGCAGCGACAGCGTTACTGGCTGGAGTCGGGCGTAGATATTGAATGCTTGGTCGATCGTAAGCGCGCACATCCATTATTGGGCTATCGGCTGCAATCTACGCTACCGATTTGGGAAATTAATTTAAATGCCAGTGATCCTGTTTATTTGCAGGACCATGTGGTGGGTGGCAGTACCGTTGTGCCGGGCTCGGCTTATGTAGAGCTGGCTTTAGCCATGGCCGCCGATTGGTATGGGTTTAGCGACTTTGACCTTAAGGATATGATGATTGTAGCGCCACTCGTCATCGATGAGGACGATCATAAGTTGCTGCGTTGCACACTTAATGTTGAGCGCAATATTTTTTCTGTGAGTAGCCGCCCGCGGGCGAATCAAGATGGATGGACGCTGCACTGTCGCGGAAAAATAGCTGAGGCCGGTGTCAATGAAGTGATGGCGGACACTTCCGCTATTGGCCAGTTGCTAGAGCAGGCGCAGACTATTGCTATTGATCAATTTTATGCAGAGCTTGGTGCTCGCGGCTTGCAGTACGGTGACACTTTTCAGGTGGTGCAAAAGGCTGCCTTAAATGAAAACTTGGTTGTGGCTAAATTAAGTTTGCAGGCCATGCAGTGCGATACAGGGCATTACGCCCATCCGGCTGTGCTCGATGGTTGTTTTCAGCTTGCTGCGCTGTTGGTGCCTGAGCATTATGCCGACTTGGCGTATTTGCCTGCGCAAATTGATCAATTGCGTTGGTTGGGTTCTACCGACGATGTACTTGCCAGCATAACGTTGCGTTCGGTTAATCGCCGCCAGCTGTGCATTGACATTGTGATGGTTGATCAATCAGGTCGGTTGGTTTTATCGGCTAAAGGTTGTCGATTTAAGCCCATGCGCCTGGAAATGGCCGAGAAGCCGGTAGGTCGCTATCAGTGGCAGACATTTTTGTCTAACGAAAAATCTAAGGCTGCACAGCTATTTTTTGCCAATTTTTCTCAGTGGTTCGCCGACTATCAGCGAGGGCTTGCATCGCGCGTCGAAGATGCTCAATACTTTGGGCGAAAAAACCCCACCAGCATTGAGCAACACTATGCCGAATTTGTGCCGTTGGTCGACGCTTTATTGGGCAGCCTCTCGATAGAATTACTTCGAGCTATGAGCCTTGATGGAAAAAATGTTTCGTCAGTCGATTTGGCTGCCCGCGGTAAAACATCGGTTTTAGAAAAAAACTTTTTTAGCTGGATGCTGCAAGTCGGGGTTCAAGAGGGTTTGCTAGAGCAGCAGGACGCAGGTGAGTACGCGTTTGTTGGCGCTATGGATGAAACGGTTGATGATATTTGGCCGTTGTTGAACGAGCTCAGTGGTCATGGTGATGAGCTGTTGCTCTTAGCGACTTCTGTGCAAGCGCTAATGCAGCTTTTTACAGGCAAAAGTGGTCGGCATATCACGGGCGTAAATCATGTCGATGGTGTATTAAATGCCGAAAAAATCACCGACTTTA
>CAJQKT010000093.1 GCA_905478995.1 uncultured Pseudomonadales bacterium
GCGATTAACCACAGGGAAAAGCGGTACACCCCTGTAGGCGCTGTTATTTTTGAGTTCAGCACGATGGCTTAGTCCGGCAATAATATTGATGCGGCTATCGTCTCGCACGTCAGATAGTTCTAACGCATTAACAGCACCACCAAATTCTAACAGTAATTCTAGTTTCGCCGAGCCGTCAGCCAGTGTGAGGGTGAAGGCTTCATAGTCAGCCAAGATTGTGCTCTCCTAAAGGGAGTGCAGCGACCCAGCGTTGGTAGGCATCTTGATATTCATCTTTGAGCGCTGCGCATGGCTCAACAATGCCGCTGGGCTGTAAGCCGCTAAAGGCTTCTTTTGCCGAACTGTAATAACCGCTACCTAATGCTGCAGCTCTAGCGGCACCTTCGGCTCCGTCGGTGTCGTAAAACTCTACGGCTGCTTGCGTGGTGTTGGCAAACGTAGCGGTAAAAACCTCGCTTAAGAACATATTACCTTTGGCAACACGCACTACCTCGCAGTTGCCACCTAAAGACTTGAGAACATCAAAGCCTTGGTTTAGGGCAAATACAATACCTTCTTTGGTCGCGCGCACCACATGGCCCAAGCTGTGCCGGTTTAAATCGATGTTTTTAAGTTGTGCACCGAGCGTGCGATTTTGAAAAAGACGTTCCGCGCCATTACCAAAGGGGTGAAAGATCAGTCCATCACTGCCAATAGGCTGGTTACTGGCCAAGTCATTTAAAAAATCATAGGAAGCCGGTGTCCCTGCGCTAGCACCTAGCAGTTGCCGCAACCAGCTATAAGAGCGGCCCGCTCCATTCACGCAAACTAACACGCCGTTGCGCGGTGCTTGGTGAGTAGAGGTGACATGTAAAAATGTATTGACTCGCGACTGGGTGTCCGCAGCCGGCTTATCGGTAACTCCATAAATGACTCCGGAGGTGCCTGCCGTGGCGGCAACCTCGCCAGGTGCTAAAACATTAAGGCTAAAGGCGTTGTTGGGTTGGTCGCCACCGCGATAGGTGATGTTGATGCCCGGTTTTAAACCCAGTTGTTGTGCGGCAGTGTTGCTCAGCGTTGCCTGCTGGCCGATACTAGGAACGATAGTCGGTATGAGTTGTTCATCGATACCCCAATGACTAAGCAGTGTTTTCGCTATTTTTTGTTCCTGAAAGTCCCACAAAGTACCTTCTGATAAGCCTGAGGCGGTCGTTGTGATTTCGCCGGATAGTTCCATGGCGATGTAGTCGCCGGGCAACATGACTTTATGCGTTCTTGCGAATATATCAGGCTCGTTTTGCTGAACCCAGCGCAGTTTTGCTGCGGTAAAATTACCCGGTGAGTTCAGCAAATGGCCAAAGCAATAGTCGCTGCCTAGGGCGGTTAGCGCTGCTTCGCCTTCGCCGACGGCGCGGCTGTCACACCAAATAATGGCTGGGCGAAGCACGGTTTGATTGGCATCAACCAGCACCAATCCATGCATTTGATACGCAATGCCAATGGCTTCAATGGCGTCGGCATCTACCGAAGCATCTGAGAATAGAAGCTCACAGCCTTTAACAATGCAATCCCACCAAGTGGCTGGGTTTTGCTCTGCCCAACCCGCTTGCGGGCTGAGAATATCGAGTTCAGTGTCGGGGTACTGTACTGATGCAATAGCTTTGCCTGTTGCACCATCTAATACCGACAGTTTGACGGAGGAGCTTCCAATATCAATACCTAAAAAGAGCATGGGCTTATTGTATCCAAGAGATGAGTGAGTTGGTCAAAATCCGAAGCGTGTGAGCCACGCGTTAGTTTTAAAATTGCTGAAGGCGACCACGTAAATGCCATCATGCTTTGTATATAAAGTTTCTTTTTTGCTATTTTGACTACGTTAAAGGCTGTTGCTAGCATCCTCCCCGGTTTTGCAAATATGATCGTTGTGCATGGCAAGGCTTGTGCAAGCAGTTTGACTTGAGCCCCATGTCGGTTACGATGGCATGACTTGGTAATAAGAAGAATGATACGGCTCCATGTTAACGTGGTTTTTTCAAAAGCATAACAATTATCCTGTATCGGAAGCGCTCAAACGTTGCTTCAATACTTTGATGAATGATTGCACTGTTGCCGCGGAGATAAAACCGATAAACCAACGTTTTTGTAACGTGTTTGTATCAAAAATAAATAAAGGCAGCATTGCGAACGTGGGTTATGCCGGGCAAATTTATTGGCCTGTGTCTGTTCGGTGTTATGACGATAATCCTACATAAGTGGAAAGATCAATTTTTATGAAAAACATCAATGTATTGCTAGCGTCACTCTCATTTTTTTTAAGCGTCCTGATAGGACTCGTCTTATCTCAGGGTGGTGAAGAGGCCAGCAAGGTCGCAGATAAACAGTGGGTTATTGGTTTGTCGATGGACACTTTGCAGGAGGCTAGATGGAAGGTTGATCGTGATTTATTTGTGGAGCGTGCCAACGAATTAGGTGCGGAAGTGATGGTGAACTCAGCTAATAGTGATGATGCGATTCAGCTGCGCGATGTTAATTCATTTATTAGTAACGATGTCGACGCGATTGTTATTATACCGCACGATGGCGCGGCTATGGCTAAAGCCGTGCGCAACGCTCACGAAGCCAATATCCCTGTAATTGCCTACGATCGTTTAATTACCGATGCCGACCTAGACCTTTATATCACTTTCGATAACGTAAAAGTTGGGGAGGTGCAGGCACAGTATTTAGTTGACGCGATTAATGGCAGAGGGAAAATCGTAAGGATTTATGGCGCGCCAACCGACAACAATGCCAAGTTGTTTAAGCAAGGCCAAGATAATATTTTGCAGCCTTATCTTAATAGCGGTGCCATTGAGGTAGTCCATGAAGATTGGGCCACCGGATGGCAGCCTCAAGTGGCTAAGCAAATCACGAATGCCGCTATTACTAACAACGGCCACAATTTCGTTGCTATTTTAGCCTCTAACGACGGTACGGCCGGCGGTGCGATTCAAGCATTGAAAGAAGAGGGCTTGGCAGGAAAAATTATAGTGACAGGCCAAGATGCCGAGCTTGCTGCATCGCAACGAATTGTTGATGGCACCCAAGCTATGACTATTTACAAACCCGTTAAAGTTTTAGCCGCGCAAGCGGCTGAGTATGCAGTTAAGTTGGCTAAGGGTAAGCCTTTTGTAGCGAAATATGAGCTGGATAATGGCTACCGTAATGTGCCGTCTGTGTTTTTGCCGGTAACGGCTGTTGATAAAACTAACTTATTACAAACGGTTATCGCAGACGGTTTTAGAACATTTGACGATGTCTATCGCAATGTGCCTGTCGACCAAAGACCGCCACAACAGTAACCCTAATGAAGCAAAAAGTGCTACAAGTTTCTGGTCTAACAAAACGTTTTCCTGGTGTGTTAGCGTTAGATGACGTGAGCTTTGATTTAGAGGTTGGCGAGGTGCACGCACTGTGCGGTGAAAATGGCGCGGGTAAATCTACCTTAATTAAATGTTTGTCGGGTGTTTGGCCGGTTGATGCATACGAGGGAGACATTTGGGTTAATGCTAGGCGGGCCGATTTTAAGCATATTAAAGATGCCGAAAGCGCTGGCATCGGCGTTATTTATCAAGAGTTGGCGCTCGTGCGTGAAATGACGGTAGCTGAAAATGTTTACTTGGGTAATGAACCCACCAATAGGCTAGGCCAAATTGATTGGCCTAAGGTGTATGCCGCCACGCAAAGTCTGCTCGATAAATACAATCTAGATTTAGACCCTACGGCCTTGGTGGCAGACTTAGGCATTGGGCAGCAGCAGTTGGTTGAAATTGTCAAAGCGCTGCTTAAAAACACAAGCATATTATTACTCGATGAACCCACCGCTGCTCTAACTGAAAGCGAAGTGGATATCTTGTTAGATATTATTCGCGATTTAAAGAACGCAGGTGTTACCTGTGTTTATATTTCTCACAAACTTGATGAGGTGATGCAAATTGCCGATAGGGTGACTGTATTTCGTGATGGCGCCTCAATTGCCACAAGCCATATCGGCGCTATTGATAAGTCCGAAATCATTCGTCAGATGGTTGGCCGCAATATCGACGATTTTTTTCCTCGCCGCAGCAGCAGCCCTGCCAAGACTCTTTTGTCGGTGACGAATTTAAGCGTATTTGACCCGCTAGAGAATAAAAATTGTTTAGAGGATATTAGCTTCATTATAAGGGCGGGTGAGGTACTGGGTTTTGGTGGTTTGATGGGCGCCGGTAGAACGGAATTAGTCATGCATCTGTTCGGTGCTTTTGGCAATCGTGTTTCGGGTGAGGTTATTTGTAGTGGTAAGCCCATGCATAATAGTACACCCATTGATGCCATCAACGCCGGCATGATGTTGGTGTCCGAAGATCGCAAACGCTATGGTTTGGTGCTAGAAAAAGATATTGGTTTTAATCAGTCGCTGGCCTCACTTCCAAAATTTTCTCAGCATGGTTTACTGGATCATCACGCAGAAACACTTGCCAATAAAAAGTTATTTAAATCGCTACGCATTAAAGCGCCCACCATTGAATCGATGGTCGGTGGGCTTTCAGGCGGCAATCAGCAAAAAGTGGTGCTGGCTAAAGCGCTAATGACTCAGCCATCACTTGTTTTTTTAGACGAACCGACGCGTGGCATCGATGTTGGCGCCAAATTAGAAGTGTATGAGTTGATTAATCAATTGACTGAGCAAGGCAAAGCCGTGATTTTGGTGTCAAGCGAAATGCCTGAGTTACTGGGTATGAGCGATCGAATTATTGTCTTGAGTGACGGTAAGATTGGCGGCGAGTTTGTGTCGGCGCAAACTACGCAAGAGCAACTACTTCAAGCAGCCATGACGCATGGTTAATATTTTTTAAACCGCGAAATAACATTTATGAATCAAACAAAATTACTCCGTACGTATTCCATGGGCATTGCTTTGGTGCTTATTTGGCTGTTTTTTACCGTTGCTACCGATAACTTTTTATCGGCTCGGAATTTATCCATTCTATCGATTGAAATGGCGGTGACCGCCACTTTAGCATTGGGTATGTTGCTGGTTTTACTGCCGGGTCAAATTGATTTGTCGGTGGGCAGTGGGGTGGGTTTAATTGGCGGTATCGCCGCGGTACTTATTTTTAATCATCATTGGAATGCCTTTGCAGCAATGGGTGCAGGATTAGCAGTGGCGCTGGTAATTTGGGGCCTTATGGGCACGCTCATTATTCAATATCGCGTTCCGGCATTTATCATCACACTAGGTGGTTTACTGGTATTTAAGGGGTTGTTTTGGAAAGTGATCGATTCTGAAACAGTACCGGTTGTTGCTGGAGCCGGTGATAACGCATTGTCGCTGCTCACCACTCATTATTTAACACCTGCGCAAGGATTTTTATTGTTAGGCGTCATTGCTTTTTTTGTTATTCGCGCCAGTGTGAGGCAACGAAGTCAGCGAGCAAAGTATGGCTTTGAACTTGAAAGTAGCTCGACAGCGATTTTAAAAATCTTTGTGGCATTGCAAGCGTTGCTGCTCATTATTTTGGTCATGAATCAATTTAGAGGCGTCCCGCTATCAGTCGTTGTTTTGGGCATAGTCGCGTTTAGCGTTTATATTATTACTATGCACACCCGCTTTGGCCGCTATCTTTATGCGGTGGGAGGCAATAAAGAGGCAGCTATTTTATCGGGGGTGCCGGTTAAAAAAGTTATTATTGGCGCTTACGTGATGTTGGGCGGCATTGTGGCGCTTACCGGATTTATGCAAACGGCTTACTCGGGCGCATCGACCACTACCATTGGCAATTTGATGGAGCTTGATGCCATTGCCGCTTGCGTTATCGGTGGTACTAGCTTAGCCGGTGGCCGCGGTAATGTGCTAGGCGTGCTTATAGGTGCGCTCATTATGGCCACCTTGCTCAATGGTATGACGTTGATGGCGGTAGCGCCTGAAACCAAATTTATTGCTCGTGGCACGGTGCTAGCGCTGGCCGTTTGGCTAGATGTGTACCTGTCTCAAAAGGCAGACTAGTTGGCCGACCCAGTGAGAGCATTTTTTTATACCAGTATTGACCTCAGCAATCAGTTCAACAATGGTTCCATTTACTGGGCCAATCAGGCCTTGCCGATCAAGGCGCTTAGTCGCACCACCTAGGGCGGTCAGTACTGTAAAAACACATGCGGTATGCAAACAGCTAATAAGCCGATTTTTTCTTGCGTGTGTGCAATGACCGGACCCGCTGAAATCCGTCAATGCGTTTGTTGGGCCATGTGATGTGCACATGTTGGTCATTCAGTCGTTACGCAATCTTATTGCCAGAGCAAATATATTGCCTGCGCAAAGATGCGGCAAGCGTATGATTTTAATTGATGCGGTCTGCCCGGTATGTCTCGTAAAATCTAATGGGCCTTAGCTGGGTTTTTCGGCCGACAGACTTAAGCCGTTTCAGTGATTCTACAGTGGAGTTTTCTCGAGCTTAGCACTATCATGGAGCGTTTTGCGGATGTGCAACCTAATTTTAGGATATCGATACCCTTATGACTGAGTTAACCAAAATCCTGCTTGATGAATCTGAGATGCCCACGCAGTGGTACAACATTGTTGCTGACCTGCCTGTACCGCCACCGCCGCCACTGCATCCGGGTACCCACCAACCGGCCACTGCCGAAGACTTTAGTGCACTTTTTCCGCAGGCCCTGATTGAGCAAGAGATGTCGCAAGAGCGCTATATCGATATCCCAGGTGAGGTTTTAGATGTTTATCGTTTGTGGCGTCCCAGTCCTTTGTTTCGTGCTCACCGGTTAGAGAAACTACTCGATACTCCAGCCAAAATTTATTACAAGTATGAGGGTGTCTCGCCTGCGGGTTCACACAAGCCCAACACCGCGGTGCCGCAAGTTTGGTACAACGCTCAAGAGGGTATTCTTAAGCTGACAACCGAAACAGGCGCGGGGCAGTGGGGTAGTTCGCTGGCCTTTGCCTGTGCTCAATTTGGCCTTGAGTGTGAGATTTGGCAAGTAGCAGCTTCGTATAAAGCCAAGCCTCATCGCCGCACTATGATGGAAGTATGGGGTGGTAAGGTTTATCCAAGTCCGTCTAATGAGACAGAATTTGGCCGTTCTTTGTTGGCGCAAGATCCCGATCATCCGGGTTCTTTAGGTATTGCTATTTCAGAAGCAGTGAGCAAGGCCATTGAAAATCCTGGTACACGCTATGCGCTGGGTAGTGTTTTGAATCATGTGCTGTTACATCAAACTATTATTGGTGAAGAAGCGCTGTTACAAATGGCTAAAGTAGGCGCTGTACCTGATGTGTTAGTGGGCTGCACTGGCGGCGGGTCGAACTTCGGTGGCCTGGCGTTCCCGTTCTTACGCGAAAAATTAAAGGGCAATATGAACCCCGTCATACGCTGCGTTGAGCCAACGGCTTGCCCTACCTTAACCAAGGGCCAATTCCGCTATGACTTTGGTGATACTGCAGGGCTGACGCCACTCATGAAAATGCATACCTTAGGGGCCTCGTTTATCCCTGAGCCTATTCATGCCGGTGGGCTTCGTTATCATGGTATGGCGCCGTTAGTCTCGCATATTTATGATTTGGGGCTGGTCGATGCAATTGCGATTCCTCAAACCGAATGCTTTGCCGCTGCGCTTCAATTTGCGCGCAGTGAGGGTATTGTACCTGCGCCTGAGCCTACTCACGCGCTTGCTGCAGCTATACGCGAAGCGCTAGCGTGCAAAGAATCGGGCGAAGAAAAAACCATTCTCACAGCATTATGCGGCCATGGGCATCTCGATTTAGCCTCATATGATAAGTATATGGCTGGCGAAATGCGTGATCTAGATTTGTCTGACGATGTCATTCAGGCTGCTATGGAAGGCGTTCCTGTTATTGCTGAATAACTAACAGATAACAAGTGGTTTATAAAAAATATAAGCTGAATAAATCGGCTTCAACAAGCGTTAATCAAAAAATAAAATACCGACTGGAGTCATTATGAAAGTGATAAATATACGCGTTTTGTATTCAACCCTGCTATTAGGTGCTGGAGTGTTCACAGCATCAATGCAGACGCAGGCAGCTGATAGTAACGACAAAGCACTGAAACTACTGGAGGAAGTGATTGTTACGGCCCGCATTCGTGAAGAAGGTTTGCAAGATGCGCCCTTAGCTGTTTCGGCTTATACCGGTGAAAGCCTCGAGTACCGCGGAGTGAACAAGCTCGATGACATCGCACGCTTTGTGCCCAGTCTCACCTTAGAAAATAATCCTAGTTTTGGCGGCGCGTCTAACGCTGCGGCTATTTATTTGCGTGGTGTGGGTCAAAAAGAATTTTTACCTACCACAGAGCCTGGCGTAGGCTTGTATGTTGATGGCGTTTATGTGGCGCGTTCGGTGGGTGGTATTTTAGATATTGTTGATGTTGAGCGCCTAGAAGTATTGCGTGGCCCGCAGGGCACCTTGTTTGGACGCAATACTATTGGCGGGGCAATTTCATTAACCAGTGTGCGGCCCGAGCCCGGTGGTGAGCGAAGTGCGAAAGTGTCGGTTGCCACAGGCACTGATAACTTAAGCCGTCTTAAGGGCGCAGTGCATGTACCGTTAAGTGATACCTTTGCTGCGCGGTTGTCGGTGGCTTCCTCAAGGCAGGATGGCTATGTGCAGCGCACAGACGGCGTTGATTTAGGTGATGACGATACGCTAACCGGTCGTTTGTCGTTAGCTTGGCAGCCCTCGGATGATTTCTCGGCCGATTTTTCTCTTGATATGACGCGCGACAGAGAAAATGGCCCAGCTCTGCAGCTAATTGGTATTGATTATTCAGATTTAAGTCAGCTTAGTAATGTCAATGGTGGGCCTTTGGATCCCGGCTCGGTACCGCCGCCGATGGCGTTTATTCATAATGTTGTTTTTGCAGCGACCGGCCCAGGTCTACCGTGTGCGGCTAGCGCCATTGGTATAACTTCTGCACCAGCAAGCCCCAATTGTTATGACGATCGTTATATTGGTGCGGATAACCAAGATGAAGGTAGTGCGCCGGCTTTTTCTGAAACCGATGTGTTGGGTGTCTCAGCCACGCTAAGCTATGCCATTAGTGAGGCTTTGTCGCTCAAGTCAATTACCGCATACCGTGAGCTTGATGCAAAATTTGCACGTGATGGCGACCATTCACCGCACCGTATTTCGCAATTTTTTGATGATTTAGAGCAGGCGCAATTTAGCCAAGAATTTCAACTGTTAGGCAGTCACGATAGAGTGAACTGGGTGCTTGGACTTTACTATTTTGAAGAAGATGGCGACAACGAAAATATTCTTGACTTTACCGTGTCAAACTTCCGCTCGGGCGGTGAGTTTGACAATGAGGCCTTAGCAGCATTTGCGCAGGTAACGTTTGATGTCAGCGATCGTCTACATCTAACGGTAGGCGGGAGATATACAGAAGAAGAGAAATCATTCACCCCCGATCAAATTATTTTTCAAAATTATATTACTGATTTTTTCGGCGCAATACCGGCACCACTGCCGGGTGATTTGGCGGCGTTAGGCGCGCCTTTCTTAGAGGCCGGCGATCGAATTTTGCCGTTCATTGAGAAGACGGTTGATATTGAAGAATTTACACCCATGGTGAATTGGGCATTCGATGTCAGTGATGATGCCATGCTGTATCTCACGTACTCAGAAGGCTTTAAGTCGGGTGGCTTTACGCAACGTGTATTCCCACCAATAGTGGCGCCTTTCACAGCGCCAGCGGGCACGCCTGACCTCGACCTTATTCCCACCTACGAGCCAGAGTTTGTTGAGTCAGTAGAGTTTGGTGCCAAGATGAGTTTTCATGAGGGGCGAATTAAATTAAACGGTGCTTTGTTCCAGTCAGACTATAAAGATTTGCAAGTGCAGGTATTCAATAGCGTTGCACCGGTCACGCAGAATGTGGGTACAGCCACTATTGATGGCGTAGAGTTGGAACTTAAAGCCGCACCTGGCGACGGCTGGTTTGTTGAGGCGAGCGTATCGTTTATTGATGCTGAGTATGTGGATATTGACACAGCGAGTACGCTAATAGGCAAAGATAATGACTTTGAGCGTGTCCCCGATACTCAAGCCAGTATCGGTGTATCTAAAGCAATCGAATTGGAAGATAGTGGTTCAATTACTCTGCGTGGTGATTGGAGTTATCGTGGAGCCACCTATAACGATGCCTATAACACCGAGCTACTCAAAACCAATTCTTATGACCTGTTCGATGCCAGTGTTGCTTGGACTAACCAAGACGAAGATCTGACCGTTACTTTATTGGGTCGCAACCTGGGTGATGAGCAGTACTTAGTAAGCGGTGTGTACGGCACAGCCTTTCAATCGTTTGAAGGCTTGTATGACCGTGGCCGTCAATGGCAGCTCGAAGTACGAGCACGCTTTTAATGAGTTAGTGCGTAAGCTGGATAAACGTAAAAAAGCAGCGTGTTGTGAGAAAAAATTATGGCTAGGGTAAGTATTGCCAAACCGGCAAGTATTGATGATCCTGAAATTGAAGGTATCTTGGCGTGGGTCACTGAAATGGAAGGCAGTGTCCCTAATCATTTTTATGTCGAGCTCAACTTCCCCGAATTTTTTAAGGCCAAGCTCGGCGCGACCAAGGTGTTGTGGGAAGCCGGCGAGCTGAGTATGGAAGAAATTCAGCATGTGGGCATTTTGGTATCCAAAGACAACGGCTGTGAATACTGTACAGCAGCCTTTTGCACCATTCTTAGTTACGGTTTGAGCACATCGGATGACTACATTGCCGGCTTACTGGCTGAAGGCGTGCTGGCGGTAACAAGCGAGCGTTTGGTTGCGCTGATCGATTACGCGCTGCAGGTCAATCGCAATGCCGCCGGTGTTGCTGATAAGCAGATAGCGAGGCTTAGAGAGGCGGGACTTACCGATAAAGGCATAGTACAGCTCACGCATTTAGTGAGTGACTTCCGTGCTTATAATACCCTTAATTTGGCACTGCAAACCGATTACGACTATCGTGATTTTTGGCGAGAGCTGGCCTTCCAGCCCCCATCGCAGTGAGGCGTTAGTCTTAAAAGCCGGGTACCTGGGGTCATTATTTTACAGCCTAGACCAACTACATAAAAAGAGGCTGATTATGTCTGAGCAACACTATCATCACCAAGGCGAAAATTTGCCGCCGCCAAGTCATCATGATCAGCAAGTGATTACTGATGCCGCAGCGAAGGGCTATTGGCGTGCCAATTTACGTTTGTTGGCGCAGTTGCTCACCGTCTGGTTTGCGGTGTCTTTTGGTTTCGGCATATTGCTCGCTGACTGGCTCGATCAGTTTTCTTTTTTTGGTTTTAAATTGGGTTTTTGGTTCGCTCAGCAGGGAGCTATTTACGTCTTTGTTGCACTCATTTTTATTTATGCACGGCGTATCGTTGTAATTGAACGTCGATTTGGAGTGGACGACGACGACCGTGATGTTGACGCTGCTAACGATCAGGGAGCGTCATAAACATGACTACTCAAATGCTCACCTATTTATTTGTTGGCCTGTCATTCGCTTTATACATTGGCATAGCGGTATGGTCTCGGGCAGGCTCCACTAAAGATTTTTATGTTGCTGGCGGCGGCGTACACCCTGTAGTGAATGGCATGGCTACGGCGGCCGATTGGATGAGTGCGGCTTCGTTTATTTCTATGGCCGGCATTATTTCTTTTGTGGGTTTTGATGGTTCGGTTTATTTACTCGGTTGGACCGGTGGTTACGTCTTATTAGCGCTATTGCTGGCGCCTTATCTACGCAAATTTGGTCGCTTTACAGTGCCGGATTTTATTGGTGAGCGCTATTATTCAAAAACTGCTCGTATCGTGGCAGTGGTCTGTTTAATCTTCGTGTCATTCACTTACGTTGCGGGTCAAATGCGCGGTGTGGGCATTGTGTTTTCACGCTTTTTAGAAGTTGAAGTCAACACCGGAGTGGTAATTGGCATGGCCATCGTATTTATGTACGCCGTGCTTGGTGGCATGAAAGGGATTACTTATACACAAGTGGCGCAATACTGTGTTTTGATATTTGCCTACATGGTGCCGGCTATTTTTATCTCGCTAATGATTACCGGTAATCCTATTCCACAGCTGGGTTTTGGCGCCGAGGTGCTCGATGCTAAAGGGCTCGGTTCGGGTGTGTCGGTGCTAGAAAAACTCGATGGTGTGCTCATGGATTTAGGCTTTGGTGCCTATACACAGGGCAGTAAATCAACCATCGACATGTTTGCCATTACCGCCGCGCTGATGTTTGGTACGGCTGGATTGCCGCATGTATTGGTGCGCTTTTTTACCGTACCCAAAGTGTCTGATGCGCGGCTATCGGCAGGGTATGCGCTGGTGTTCATTGCCATTCTTTATACTACCGCGCCGGCTGTTGCGGCGTTTGCGCGTCTTAACTTAGTTGATACGGTGCAAGACACTGCTTATGCAGATGCTCCCGCATGGTTTGGTAATTGGGAGAAAACTGGACTGATTGCCTGGCAAGATAAAAACAATGATGGTGTTATGCAATATAGTGCGGGTGCCGCACTGTCGCCCACTAAGCCAATTTTCACTGATCAAAAAGGTATTCATGGCGAGCGACTACTGAAAAACGAACCCTCTGCGTCGGCCAACGAAGTGTATATTGATAGAGACATAATGGTGTTGGCTAACCCCGAAATTGCTAATTTACCCGGCTGGGTTATTGCCTTGGTGGCGGCCGGTGGAGTGGCTGCGGCTTTGTCTACTGCTGCAGGCTTGTTGCTGGTGATTTCTAGCTCGATCTCGCACGATTTACTCAAGCAAACCCTAATGCCAAATATCAGTGATAAGCAAGAATTGCTGTTTGCCAGAATAGCTGCGGCGGTAGCCGTTTGTGTGGCTGGATTATTTGGTATCTATCCACCGGCTTTTGTGGCGCAAGTGGTGGCGTTTGCGTTTGGCTTGGCAGCCGCTTCATTGTTCCCTGCCATTTTACTCGGTATATTTAGTAAGCGAGTGAATAAAGAAGGCGCCATAACGGGTATGTTAGTGGGGCTAATTTTCACTTTTAGCTATATTGCCTATTTTAAATTTTACGCCCCCGAGCTCAATAATTCAGTTAATTGGTTGCTGGGTATTTCGCCTGAGGGTATTGGCTTTTTGGGTATGCTGATGAATATTGCGGCTGCACTTGTTGTCAGTATGATGACCGCGCCGCCGCCAACGGATGTGCAGGATTTAGTAGATGATATTCGTATTCCCACCGGAGCTGGGGTCGCGCACGAGCACTAAGTGAACGTGTATACCAATAAAAAAGGCCCTTAAGGGCCTTTTTTATTGGGGTGAGTGCTTATTCGTGCTTAGCCTAAACTGCCTTTGGCAAATGCTTGCATTGAATAATCTTCATCACCAAACATAGTGTTGATTCTTAGCAAACGCTTTACATAGTGACCCACATCGAGTTCATCGGTCATGCCAATACCACCATGCATTTGCAACGCTTCATCGCCCACTAACTTACCCACCTGAGCCACCATGACTTTTAAGGCTAGGGTGTCTTGTTTGCTCTGTTTAAGCAGCTCCTCGCAAGTGTTGGGGTCGCTGGCTTGATGGGCCGCTACATTGGAGCAGGCCGAACGCAGCAATAACGAGCGAGTTTGCTCAACATTGATAAACATATCAACCATGCGGTGTTGCAGCGCTTGAAATGAGCCTATGGCCACACCGAACTGTTTGCGCGTTTGCGTATAGGCCACAGTGGTATGCAGTAGTTTTTCCATAATACCCAATGCTTCGGCGGCGGTGGCAATGATAGCTCGATCGATTGCGCGCGCGAGATTGTCATAGCCATGATGAACTTCGCCAACGATATTTTCGCTGTCTACTGCAACATCGGTGAGTGTGATATTGGCGACTCTATGGCCATCCATCATCGGGTAATCCGTTTTACTTACGCCGGCTGCGTTAGCATCTACATAGAACAGTGTGATACCGGTTGTATCTGACTGTTCACCTGCAGTGCGAGCGCTGATGATCAATTTGTCGGCGGCTTGCCCATTGGCAACCACCACTTTTTCGCCATTTAAAATGTATTGGCCATTACTCAGCGAGGCGGTTGTTTTTACATCGGCTAACTCGTAGCGACTTTGTGTTTCGGTGAAGGCAACAGCACCTTGCAGGCTGCCATCAATGATTGCTGCAATGTCTTGTTCGTGGCGTGAGGCGTCGGGCCCATTGGCAAGCAGGCCGCCAAACATAATGACGCAAGCTAAATAAGGCTCGAGCGCTAATCCCTTACCTAACTCTTCCATCACAATAGCATCGTCAATCGCGTTACCGCCAAAACCGCCTAAGTGCTCGGCAAAGGGTATGGCCAGCCAGCCTAGTTCGGCAAATTGTTGCCAATGCTCGTTGCTATATCCGAGTTCCGATGCGGCAATTTTTTTGCGCGTATCGAAATCGTAGTTGTTTTGAAGGTACTTCGCGACGCTATCTTTAATGAGGGTTTGTTCTTCGCTGTAGTCAAAGTTCATAATAAATAATCACTGATTTAATGGTGCTGATAAAAGCTTACCGTTTATTTGGGTAGCGAGGCATATGTCATTCTATGTAAGCTGACGAATAGTTTTTGCCGCAATAATATTAGCCAAGGCCTAGTATGGCTTTAGCAATAATATTTTTTTGTATTTCGTTGGAGCCGCCATAAACAGTGGCTGCTCGACCATACATATATTCGACGCGAGCTCTGTCGGCAAAATCATTCCCGATGCTGTCGCTAGTTTGCGCACCAGCGAAGTTGCCCGCTACATATAGCATGAGTTCCTGCACACGCTGCTGTAGTTCGGTACCACGAATTTTAAGCAATGAGGACTCCGGCCCTGGCCCTTGCCCAGAAATGGATTTGGCTACCGTGCGCAACTCAGAATATTCTAATGCCATGACATCAATTTGAATTTGGCTGAAGCGTGCGCGAAAGGCCGGGTCGCGGGTAAGCGGTTGGCCAGCAGACATCGTTTTTTCGGCATGCTCATGAATAGCGCTTAGGCCATTTTTTATGTCGCCAACGCCAGCAATAGCATTGCGCTCGTGTGCTAGTAGCGATTTAGCATAAGTCCAGCCTTTGTTTTCTTCGCCAATGAGTCCATCGACTGGAACTCGCACGTTGTCAAACACCACTTCGTTAAGCGTGTGACGGTTATCAATGCCAATAATTGGGTTGATACTAATACCAGGCAGGGTCATATCGATCAATAAAAAGCTGATGCCTTGCTGTGGCTTGCCGTCTGATGATGTTCTTACCAAACAAAAAATCCAGTCGGCATATTGTGCATAGGATGTCCATACTTTGGCACCGTTAACCACGTAGTGATCACCATCGCGCTCAGCACGCGTCGATAGCGATGCTAAATCAGAGCCAGCACCGGGCTCGGAGTAACCTTGGCACCACCAATGGTCGCTATTTAAAATAGCGGGTAAAAATTTTGTTTTTTGTTCGTCGGTGCCAAAGTTATAAATCACCGGCCCCACCATTTTTAGGCCAAAGGGCAAAACATCGGGGACACCTGCTTGGGCACGCTCGGTTTCATAGATAAATTTTTTCGCCGAACTCCAGCCAGTGCCGCCATATTCAGCCGGCCAATCGGGTGCGATCCAACCCTGTTGATACAACACTTTTTGCCAATCAATAATCGCCTCGCTAAAGGTGGCGGAACTTCCAAGTCGTTGCTTTAAATCGTCGGTATAGGACTCAGCAAAAAATTGCCGAACCTCGGTGCGAAATGCTTGGTCACTGTCGGAGAATGTGATGTCCAATGGAGGCCTCTTCTTGGTAAAGTGAAAATAGACTAGGTGACGTTAGGAGGGTTTCTTGCGCGACTATGAGTGCGGCCTAGCTAAAGCGTCGGCCGTATTTTAGAACAGAATTAATGGTCGCAGTGCGATATTATTAGGGGTAAAGCATTACTGAAAATTAATGAACTTGAGGCCGCTTAGTTTGCTTGATGCGGTTCGCCAAAAATAGTGTCTATCAAGTGGTTAGTAGTGCTGATAAATGCTGGCAATGATCAGCAGCCTCTATGCCGCGGTCAGTTAAGTAGCCGCCATCTTTTTGCGAGATGAGACCCTTGTTGAATAGTCTTTGAGCCGCTGTTTTATGCGATTGACTGGCACTAGAATGAACTTTAATGCCGCTCTGAGTGCCTGGATGCTTCGGCGACTCCACAAACTTTAGCAATAACTGCATTTCTTCTAATGTGTCTGTATTCATGGTTGTTATTCCTGAGGCGATAAATAGGTAGCGAGCAGTTGCTTAGGTTAGGTGAGAGGTAGATTCTATACTACCTTTGCAAGTTTGTGTGGCGGCAGCTAATTTCTATGAAAGTTAAATGCTTAGCCGCTTGGTGGCGGTAGCTATTTATAGGCGAGTGTCGATTCTTGTACAAGCGTCGATTCATGTACACGGGATTATCCAAATGAAGTATTATAGTATTGACTGATTAATTCTGATCCACATGAGCTCAAGTGTTATGTTGGCTAGCTTAAAGCGTTCCATAATAAATAGGAGGTTCCCCGCAATAATGCGTCGGCATGATTGGACGTTATTGATGCTGCTATGGTTGTTGGCCACTTCACTGTGTTTGCCTGCTTTGGTGCTAGGCAATGTAGCCATTGAAGAACCCAGTGAAGAATCCACTGAATGGCACGTAGTATCGTTAGATGACGGTATTCAAACATCAACACAAACGGTTGAAGGCTCACCCTACAAGGCAGCAAGACATGTGGTTGAGATCGATGCTGGTGTTAACAAAGTGCTGATGGCCTTTGGTGATGGCAGCAGTTGCGTGGCCTGGCTCATAGTGTGTAAGCAATCGAGGATCATTGAGCGTATCAGTGAATATGAGTACGTAGGTTACGCTGTGATTGATATGCCATGGCCTGTTTCGAATCGCGATTTGGTTTTTCGCTCGACAGTAGCTCGCAAGGCTTCAGGCGGTGCTGTAGAGCTCACGCAAGTGGCAGAGCCGCTGGCGTATCCAGGTACTAAGCTCGTGCGAATGCTTTCGCGTGCTACCTACTTGATAGAGCCGTTAGATGAAGATAGATCTCGCCTCACGTATACCATTCATACCGACCCCGGCGGGAATCTATCTAGCGCAATGGTTAACGCGAAAGTGCATGTCAATACCCGCCGAGATGTGTCGGCGCTGATTAAGCACTTGCAAGAAAGTTAAGCCTACGGCCAATAGCCACAAGGGCTAATTATATTTGGGCCGCAACGCGGCTGCCTTGATCAATAGCCCGCTTGGCATCAAGCTCTGCCGCTACATCCGCACCTCCAATCAATTGGGCCTTAATGCCAGCCGCTTCAAGCGGTGCCATTAAGTCACGCAAACTTTCTTGGCCGGTACAGATAATAATATTATCGACTTCTAATAACTGTGGCTTGTGGTCAACTAAAATATGAAAGCCTCGGTCGTCAATTTTGAAATACTCACAATGACTGAGCATGCGTACCTGTTTGTCGCGCAAAGCAGCGCGGTGAACCCAGCCAGAAGTTTTACCGAGGCGCTTGCCCAGAGGTTCGTCTTTGCGTTGCAGTAAGGTCACCTCGCGAGTCGGTGGTGAGGGTTCTTTTGCTATGAGCCCGCCGCGGGTTTGGTAGCTGCGATCGACGCCCCATTCTTTAAACCAGGCTTCTGGGTTTAAGGTGCTGCTAGATCCAGCGTGTGTAATAAACTCTGCGACGTCAAAGCCAATGCCGCCGGCGCCAACAACTGCAACCTTATTGCCCAGAGGGGCGTTGCCGCGCAGCACGTCAGTATAGTAGAGCACTGATGGGTGATCTAATCCTTCAATATTGGGTACTCGCGGTTTAACACCCGTTGCTATGAGAACTTCGTCGAAGCCTTTTAGCTGTGCAGCGGTTACCTCGGTATTTAATTCCAGTTTGACGCCCGTGGTTTCTATTAGCTGGCCGAAGTATCGCAAGGTATTTTCAAATTCTTCTTTGCCCGGTACGCGCATGGCCATGTTGAATTGGCCTCCAATGCAGTTAGCTTTGTCAAACAAGGTCACCGCGTGGCCGCGTTCGGCTGCCACGGTTGCGGCGGCCAAGCCCGCAGGCCCAGCACCGACTACGGCAATATTTTTTGGCTGAGCGGTGGGCAGATAATTTAGTTCGGTCTCGCGGCAGGCACGCGGATTCACCAAGCAAGAGGCTTCTTTGGCTTCGAAGGTATGATCAAGGCAAGCCTGATTGCAGGCAATACATGTGTTAATGGCTGACGCACGGCCGCTTTGTGCCTTAATGACGAAGTGAGGGTCGGCCAGCAGTGGCCGCGCCATAGACACCATATCGGATTGGCCGCTTGACAGAATATCCTCAGCCACTTGTGGGTCGTTAATGCGATTAGTGGTGCAGACGGGAATAGCCACTTCTTGGCGGAATTTTTCTGTAACCCACGTGAAAGCGGCGCGTGGCACAGAGGTGACGATGGTAGGTACTCTGGCTTCATGCCAGCCAATACCAGTATTGATAATCGTCGCGCCGGCTTGCTCAATCGCTTTGCCCAGCAGTACAACTTCTTCCCATGTGCTGCCGTTTTCAATTAAGTCGAGCATTGATAAGCGGTAAATGATAATGAATTCTGGCCCGACGGCTTCACGTACGCGCTGCACAATTTGTACCGGCAGTTTCATGCGGTTGGCAAAACTTCCACCCCATTCGTCGTCTCGTCGGTTGGTGTGTTCAACCAGAAACTGATTGATGAAATAGCCTTCGGAGCCCATGACTTCAACGCCATCGTAACCCGCTTTTTGTGCAAGCAGCGCAGCCTCGGCAAAGTCGTTAATTTGTTTTTTTACCCCCCAGCCTGGCAGTGCAATAGGCGCAAATGGCGTGATGGGCGATTTGATCCTATTGGGTGCTACGGACAAAGGGTGGTAGGCGTATCGACCAGCATGCAGAAGTTGCAGCGCGATTTTGCCACCGGCTTCATGTACTGCGCCGGTGACTTGTAAGTGACGTTTTATTTCGCGGCTACTGCTGAGTTTAGAGGCCCCCGGATAAAACGATCCTTCAAGGTTGGGCGAAAAGCCGCCAGTCACAGAAATAGCCACGCCGCCTTCGGCGCGCTCCGCAAAGTAGCGGGCCAGGCGCGGAAACTTTTTTTCGCGATCTTCAAGACCCGTATGCATTGAGCCCATTAACACTCGGTTTTTTAACTCAGTAAAACCTAAGTCAAGTGGCTTTAATAGGTTGGGGTAATAAGCGTTGGGCTGTGCAGTCATTATAGATGCCGATTGTGGGTTAAAAGATGAGTGGATGGATGTCTATGTGGGTTGCTATTGTGCCAGAGTAGTTTGTTCGAGGCTTTTACTGAACATTACTAAAGAGTTATCTCCGTGTGCGGTGCTGCTTATCACGTCCAGTTTAATTTTAGTACTGGCCTTGCTGCAAGGTGCGAGATAATGAAAGCGGACTGTTTAGGCGCCAGTTTAAGTGTGAGGTTGCGGCACTTACGCGTTGCGCAGTGATTAATGCTAGCGACGCCTCAAGCGCAGCGTTAAGGCCGGTAATGCAAAGCGACACCCAAACCAAAGTCTGGACTACTGCTGGTGACAATGTCTTCGGTAAAATAGAGGTCTGCTGTAAAGCGGTGAGATAATTGCACGCTGCCGCCCAACGCTAACTGTCCTCCTACATTACCCAGTTCATCGGTCGCGCTGCGATAAAGCGATGAATGTAGGTCCAATTGGCACTTAATTGTGGTGCGTTGCCCTAAGCGATAGGCGATGCTGCCGCTGCCATAGCCCGCCCAATCTTTACGCAGGTCTTTGAGTAAGCCTGTATTGCCCAACCACAATGCACCTAAGGTTGTTTGCCCGCTCAAACGTGGCCAGCGTTCGCTGTTCCATTGCCCGACCGTCCAGTCGACACTGGCGCTGGTCGCCCCTGAGCCCGTTAGTCGCGCTTCATCGCCGGTGGGCAGTTTAATACTCATGCGCAAGCTATGCAGCCATTTGGCCTCTTTGTGAGTGGGCAGAGCGTACAGCCAAGCAAGCTGAAAATCACCTACGCCGCTGGTATTGCGCTCAAGCAGCACTCTTTGTACGCCATTAACCTGATAGTCATAAAGCAATAGGTCTTGTGCTCGCTGGTCACGATTACCGTTAGGGAGGCCAAAGATGCTATGCCATTGCTCAATCGGTTGATCGCTATTACCGGAGTGATGGGCTATGTACGGCAAAGTGGCGCTCAGGGCGCTATGCGGACCTAGCGCCAACATTATGCCCAGTTCAGTGCGAAACAGTTCGCCGTCAAAGGTGATATTTTCAACCGTGTTGCCCTCGGCATTTTGCGCGCTAGATTGCGAGCTCAATGAGTAGTTGGCTAGGTTGAGTGAGAGGCTGAGTGGCGAACCATTCGGTTTGCTAGTTTGGGTGAAGGCCAGTGTTGGTGCGACAGGAAGCCCGTGGATTTGTACCAACGGATTGCGATTGCTCACAGGCAGGGTCACTTGGCTTATCCCGTTGGTGGCATGCTCTGCATAAACAGGACCGCACAAGCTGCTCAGGCCTATGAGCATTGCAGCAAGCATATTGCTTGGGCGGCGCAAATACGCTGTTGGGCTGGCAACCGTTAAAAGAGTGCAAAGCAAAAGAGATCTGGTGTGCATAAGGATGTTGGCACGCTTAGGTGATAGGGCAGCTTGGCTGAGGCAGCACAAAATAAAGGGTTGATATGGTGTTGGTCAAGTGGCTTTTTTTGCACAGTCGCTGTCTAAATGTGATAATTTGATACCCTCAATGAGCGCCTAGTTATAAAGCGAGAAAAGCTTTTGCCGTTGTATTTTTCGATGAAAACTGCGGCGATGGGCTCACAGTTAATCTTGATTGCCTTAACGAGAAACTATGAAAAATCAATTATCACACATCGATGCTTCCGGTGCGGCCACGATGGTTGATGTAACGGTTAAGCCTGATACTCAGCGCGAGGCGCGAGCCAGTGCGACGGTAACAATGAACGCGCAGGCAATGCAGCAACTCATAGCGGGCAACAACAAAAAGGGTGATGTGTTGGGTGTTGCGCGCATTGCGGGCATACAAGCTGCAAAGAAGTGCAGTGATTTAATTCCGTTGTGTCATCCACTTGCCCTTACTGGCGTACAAGTAGACTTCGCGATTGATGAAACGGCCAATAGTGTCAATGTTAATACGGGCTGCAAAGTCAAAGGCGGTACCGGTGTTGAAATGGAAGCCCTCTGCGCGGCAACGGTTGCGGCGCTGACTATTTATGATATGTGTAAAGCCGTCGATAAAAGCATAGTAATATCCGAAGTCGCTTTACTTGAAAAAACCGGCGGCAAGGGTGGTCATTGGGTTCGTGCAGCAGATGAATAGCATGTGTACTAATCAGCGAATGGCAAGGATAGACCTAAGTGATACAGGGGCTTTAATGATGAGTCAGCGCAATAAACAGACCTGGCTGAGCTCAACAGGCTCGTGGATGGTGCGATGTTAAGCGTGAAATATTTTGCCAGCTTACGTGAGCAGCTGGGCTGCAATAGTGATAATGTTGAGTTTGTAGCCGGTGAAACACTCGCACAGCTAGCTGGACGCTTGGCCAACAAGCATGCTGGGTCGCTCAGCGATATTCAACAACCAACGACTCGCTGCGCGGTCAATCAGCAGGTGGTTGAATTAACGGTTGTACCGGTTGATGGCGATGAGATTGCATTTTTCCCACCCGTTACTGGCGGTTAATGGCGATGCCCAGTGAACCTATATTTGTCAGTGTACAGACACACAATTTTTGTCTAAATGAGCAGCAGCAAGCGTTATTTAAGTCATGTAACGCTAATGCCGAGATCGGTGCGGTTGCTTCTTTTGTCGGCCTGGTGCGAGCCGAAAATAATATTATGGAAGCCGGTAGCGCGCATAGCGGCAAGCTGAGGGCGCTTTATATCGAGCATTATCCGGCGATGACAGAGCCGGTACTGCGCCGGCTTTGTGAGCAGGTCCTAGAGAAATGGCAATTAATTACCTGTCGTGTGATTCATCGAGTGGGTACGATACCGACCGGTGAGCAGATTGTCTTGGTTATGGTGGGAGCAGAGCATCGAGCAGCGGCTTTTGCTGCGTGCGAGTGCATTATGGATCACTTGAAAACGTCTGCACCGTTTTGGAAAAAAGCCATTTTTGAGCATGACGAGCATTGGGTGGCAGCTAAGCAAACCGACCAAGCCAAAGTTGAACAATGGAGCGACTAACGAGTTGCTAGCGCTATTTACACACGGTTAAAACAGGTTATTCGATGGAGTTCGACACGAAACAAATGCGCGATGCGCTAGGGCAATTTGTGACCGGGGTTACGGTGGTGACAGTGCTGCCAGCTAGGGTTGATGGTGCGAAAGAGCAAGCGGCACCGTTGGGTATAACGGTCAATTCTTTTGCCTCGGTTTCACTCGACCCGCCCTTAGTACTTTGGAGCTTGCAAAAAACCTCGGAAACGTTGCCCACATTTGATAGCACTAAGGCCTTTGCCATAAATATATTGGCCAGTGACGCGCAGGACATATCAAACCGCTACGCGCAACATGACAACCACGAGCTTGAATCGCAGCACTATGAGCTCAGTGCTGAGGGTGTGCCCGTGTTGACCGCGTGTAAGGTCAGGTTTGTCTGTGAAACTGAACAGCGTGTTGACGGTGGTGATCACGTTATTTACATAGCCCGTGTTAAATCCATTTCGGCTATCGATCCTGCTCCGCCGCTGGTCTTTTTTAATGGTAGCTATGGCGCACTGGCGGTATAGGCTTGTGTTTAGTAAACAAATCTTCAAATCACGATTGATGAGACGTCTGTGAAATATTGTAGTGATTGTGGTCAGTCTATTGTTGTGCAAGTTCCCGAAGGGGATCACCGCGAGCGCTATGTATGCGCTGCCTGTGATGTTGTGCACTATCAAAACCCAAACATGGTTGTGGGTACGATTCCGCTGCATCACGATGAACAGGGACAGCCAAAAATTCTGTTGGCAAAACGTGGCATTGAGCCACGACTGGGTTATTGGACGTTGCCAGCAGGTTTTTTAGAAAATGGTGAGACAAGCAGCGAAGGTGCAGTGCGTGAAACGCTAGAGGAAACCTGTGCCGTGGTAGAAAATGTCGCGATGTACCGAGTTTTGAACGTCGCGCGAACCAATCAAATCCACATATTTTTTCGCGCTGATTTACCTTTAGCCGATTTCACCACAACGCCAGAAAGTACAGAGGTTGAGCTGTTTGCCTTTGAGGATATTCCTTGGCGTCAGTTGGCTTTTCCAACAGTGCATAAAACGTTGGAAGATTTTATTGACGAGTATCACCAAGGCCAATTCACAGCAGCTATGTTTGATATTGATCATCACAGTTGGAAAGTATTGGATATTTGACACTAAGTTAATGTTCATACTGAGCGAACGAAGACCCCACATTTATTTAGTTTGATTTATTTTTAGGTTGCCACACGATATGCTTTTAGTCGGCTATGCAGTGGTGTTAGTACTGATGGTTTTACTCGGTGCTAATACCAATAAATTTGTACTGCTCAATCATACCCGTACACAACTTATTATGAGTTTTGTTTCCGGTATCATGCTGGGCATCGCTGTTTTCCATCTTTTGCCCCACGCACTGTATGCTGCGCAGGGCCATGTTTCGGTAGACTTTGTGGCGCTTTGGCTTATGTGCGGTTTGATCGTTATGTTTTTGCTGCAAAGGGTTTTCCACTTTCATCAGCACGACTTCGATGAGGCGCCTCAGCCATGCACGAGCACCCATGCCCACGGCGGGGGTCATGATAATAGCCACGATCACAGTCACGATCACGATCATGCAGCATCGCATAGTGCGGCGGAGTTGGGAGGCTGGGGCGTATTTATGGGGCTGGCGCTGCACTCGTTGCTGGACGGTGTGGCACTGGCTGCCAGTATGCAGGTGGATTGGCTGTCTACGGGTCATACAGGATGGACAGGCTTGGCGGGGATAGGGGTATTTATTGCCATCTTCTTACACAAGCCTCTGGATGCGATGACCATTGGCATGTTTATGCAGCGGCAAGGCGTGCGCTCAACAACGCGCGTATTAGTGCTGATAGCCTACGGGTTGTTGTGTCCGTTGGCTGCAGGGCTGATTTTATTTGGTTTACCCGCAGATATAACGACGCCAGCTTTTATTGTGGCGGCACTCGCTTTTTCAGCGGGCATATTTTTATGTATCGCGCTGAGCGATTTGTTGCCAGAAATCCATTTTCACACGCATGATCGTGGCAAAATGACGCTAATGTTATTGCTGGGCATCGTATTGTCATTTTCATTAAAAAATATTGAGTCGATTCATGAAGAGTCACCCCAGTTGGGTGCGACGAGTGATGTTTTGGTTGAGTCAGAGCATCATCATTAGTGTTGGGGCATCATTAGTAGTTAGGCATCGTCACGGTCAAAATGGTTAGGCAGTGCCTCTAAGAGTCATTGAATACAGGGAGTCTACAAATCGCTAACTGGCTGCAAGCGCAATCGGAATCTTTTTTAGCATGGCTGATCATTGGTGTGCTTCTGTTGCTGTGTGCGTTAATCGGCACTTTGGCCTCGGTGGCACGCCGTGCTGCGCAGTTGCGATTGGAGGCGGAGCAACTTAACGAAGCGTGCATTAGCGAGCGCAATAAAAATGGTTTGTTGGAAGAGAATATCGCTAAACTGCGTTTAGCTGAAACAGAGCTAGCGGTAGCGGAGCATGAAAATAGCTTGTTGAAAGAGACCGGTTTGGACGTTGGCCGGCAATTAGACAGTTTGCGAACTGAGCTCAATGAGTTACGGACTAACTATGCAGCATTGCAGGCACAAACGCGCGCTGAGCGAAGCTCGCTAGAAGAAAAATTGCAATTACTACAGCAAAATCGCGAGCAATTGACCGGCGATTTCGAGCTGTTAGCGAACAAGATATTTGAAGAGAAAACGCAAACGTTTTCTAAAAACAGCCAGCAGTTACTCGACGTTACGCTTTCGCCATTAAAAAATCAGCTCGATGAATTCCGCAAGCGTGTGGATCATGTATATACCGTAGAAAGCAAAGAGCGGCATGTGTTGCAAGATCAAATCAAACAGCTGCGTGAAGAAAGTATGCGTATCAGCGAAGATGCCAATAACTTAACTCGAGCATTGAAGGCCGATAACAAATCGCAAGGTAACTGGGGTGAGCTGACGCTAGTGCGGGCCCTAGAGATGTGCGGCTTGAGAGAGCCTGAAGAATACGAGACTCAAACGAGCTATAAAGCGGATGATAATTCACGACAGATTCCGGATGTGGTCGTGCATTTGCCCGGCGGCAAAGACATTATTATTGATTCAAAAGTATCGTTAGTGGCTTATGCGCGGTACTTTGAAGTGGAGAGTGAGGAAGAAAAAAGCCAAGCGATCGCGCAGCATTTGCAATCGGTTCGTCAGCATATTAAACAGCTCAGCGATAAGTCATACCAGCATTTGCCGGGCATCAGCACCCTAGATTACGTGATGCTTTATATTCCTATTGAAGGCGCGTCAGCGATGGCCCTGCAAGGCCACCGTGGTTTATGGGAAGAGGCTTATTCGAAGAACATTGTATTGGTGAGTCCGACCAATTTACTCGCTATACTGCGCTCGGTTGAAACAATATGGCGACATGAAAAACAAAACAAAAATGCCGAAGAAATTGCGCGGCAGGCGGGTAATTTACATGATAAATTTGTCGGCCTTATTGGTTCAATGGAAAGTGTGGGCCGCAATCTAGATGCGGCTAACGTTGCCTATGAAAAAGCCTATAGTCAGCTCTCGACCGGCAAGGGTAATTTGGTGTCCCGAGTTCATAATCTGGAAAAACTAGGTGCCAAAACTAAACATACCATCCCTGCAAAATTAACCGATGCTGCGGGTGTGGTTGCTGTACAGAGTGTGGAAAATAGTGCGCAGGATGATGCAGATTTGAGCGCAGAGCTCGATTCAGACAATGCACCGGATTAACGATTTATTAGGAATTATTCATGGCATTTACTAAAGTGGGCAATTTGGCGCCAGCCTTTACATTGCACAACCAAAACGGCGAAAAAGTGAGTCTGAAAGACTTTAAAAACATTAAAAACGTGCTGGTGTACTTTTATCCGAAGGCGAGCACGCCCGGATGCACCGTGCAGGCCTGTGGTATTCGCGATAACAAAAAACAGTTTGAGAAGTACGATACGGTTGTTTTAGGTGTTAGTCCCGATCCTGTGTCTCGGTTAGAAAGGTTTATTGAAAAGCAGGGGTTAAATTTCACTCTGTTGTCGGACGAAGATCATGCCATAGCGGACAAATATGGAGCATGGGGCCCCAAAAAGTTTATGGGCCGCGAATTTGATGGTATTTTGCGCACC
This sequence comes from uncultured Pseudomonadales bacterium, assembly GCA_905478995.1. Taxonomy (GTDB): domain Bacteria; phylum Pseudomonadota; class Gammaproteobacteria; order Pseudomonadales; family UBA7434; genus UBA7434. The sequence goes on from CAJQKT010000093.1 coordinate 26,393, forward strand.
AGTTTTTTGGTCGGTAAAGATGGCCGAGTTAAGCATGTGTTTGACAAATTTAAGACTAAAACCCATGATCAGGATGTACTGGCTTGGTTGAGTGAGCATCTATAGAGAGTTTTGCCTAATTATTTTATTAGTTGATGATATAAACCACGAGGAAAGTATTGATGAGTTTTTTTATTAGTAATGCCTATGCCCAAGGGGGCCCACAACCCAGCGGTAGTCCAATGGTCTCTTTGATTTTTATGCTGGGTCTATTTATTTTTTTCTGGTTCATCATTATTCGACCACAGCGTAAACGTCAAAAAGAGCATGAGCAGTTAGTTAATAACGTAGCTAAAGGTGATGAGGTCGTCATGACTAGTGGCTTGCTCGGTAAGGTTATTAAAATTGACGGCGATTATTTAGTTGTTCAGGCAGCTGATAGCGTTGAGTTGAAATTTCAAAAGGTCGCTGTTCATGCGGTTTTACCTAAAGGTACTTTAAAAGCTATCTAGCCTACGTTGCTAGTAGCAGTGTGAGGCAGCAGTGATGCTCAAGTATCCGCCGCGACTACCGTTGGCCCAGTTACCCACACCGCTGCAACCGTTGCGTCGATTGCAGCATCGTGAGGGTGGGCCGTTAATATGGCTCAAGCGCGATGATATGACCGGCGCGACGCTATCGGGCAACAAGGTACGCAAGCTAGAGTTCATTTTGGCGCAGGCTCAGCTTGAGGGTTTTGACGCAGTCATCACTTGCGGCGGGATTCAATCTAACCACTGTCGTGCTACGGCGCTGGCGGCGGCTCAACTGGGCTTCGCTTGTCATTTGATTCTTCGCGGTATGCCCGAACACGGGCAGCCTGCGCAAGGCAATCATTTACTTGATGAACTGGCTGGAGCTTCAATTGAGTACGCGGCGCCAAAAGAGTACTTTGCTAGCTTAGATGATATTTTTCAGCGTCAGATAGATCAGTATGAGCGCTTGGGGAAAAAGGCGTTGGCAATTCCAACCGGTGGCAGCAATGGCATTGGTATATGGGGTTACATTGAAGCCACGCGTGAACTCATGGATGATTGTGTAGCGCTCGCATTTGATCCCACTTCAATTATTTGTGCCAGTGGTTCTGGGGGGACTCAAGCAGGGCTGACTGTTGGCGCTGCAATTTATTGCTCTGGGGCGAAGGTATACGGCATCAATGTATGTGATGACGAAGACTACTTCGTTAATAAAGTGTCTGCTGATGTTAAGCAATGGCGACAAATCTATCCCGAGGCATCGGCTCATTTAAAGCAAGGCCCCTTAGGTATCCATGTTATAGATGGTTATGTAGGTGCCGGTTACGGCCAGGCAGATAAGGATGTTTTTGACACCATCAAAATGTTAGGTGCACTCGAAGGCGTTGTGCTCGATCCGGTATACACGGGAAAAGCATTTGATGGCTTGCTAAAAGAGATCCGGCAAGGTCGTTTTGCCGATGAAAAAAATCTTATTTTTGTGCATACCGGCGGTGTATTTGGCTTGGCACCTTACGCCGCTGATTTGTCGGTTGGTTAGATGAGGCCTGCGGCACTGACCGAGCTAGGCTGATCTAATCGTCGACGAGCAAGTTTACACATTAGGCTATTGCAAGCTATTCGGCAGCGTCCTCAATCTCTTCAAGTACCCGCGGCGAAAAGGTATCAAATTCTTGCATTAGTGGTCTGTCTGAGTATTTTATGAATGCGCTCATGGCCTTCTGTAATTGTTTTTCACGCATAAAAGCATAGCGTTGAGAAGTGAGCCCTGAAATCTGCATTTGGTCTTTGAGTATGGTGGGTCGTATAAACACCATTAGATTGTTTTTACTTTTGCTATCTGAGTAAGAGCTAAACAGTCGGCCTAGGTAGGGAATGCTTCCCAGAATAGGCACCTGCGTTCGGTTGGTGATTTTGTCTTCGCGAATCAGTCCTCCCAGTACCAAAACCTGGCCGTCTTTAATCAAAACGCTGGTTTTAATTTCCGCTTTGTCGGTAATTAAGTCCACCGCGCCGCCTGTCGTGTTTTCTGAGACGTTTTCAGTTTTTTGGTCAATGTCTAAAGTGATTGAGTCGCCCTGATTGATGCGCGGTGTAACCGTCAATGAAATACCTACATCTTGACGCTGCACTGTTTGAAATGGGTTGACGACGCTTGAACCTGATGAGGTTGAGCTGCCAGTAATAAATGGCACATTTTGCCCCACCAGCAAGCTGGCCTCTTCATTGTCCATCGCAACGATGGTCGGTGTAGAAAGTATGTTGGATTTATTGCGAGTAGATATGGCCTGTAGCGCGCCAATTAAATTGCCGTCCTTTAAGTAACCGAACGACAAGCCTGAATTGCTGATGAGTCCCGCCGCTAATTCGTTAGAAGTTAAACCATCATCACTGGCAAGGCCGCTGCTAAGCAATCCGCCTGGGTTTGCGGCAGCGCTGCCGGTATTAATAGCAGCTACCGCGCCGTTTGGATTGGTTTCATAAATTTCGGATGCACCCCATACCACGCCAAAGTCATCGCCTGCATCTCCTGAAACCTGAACGAGGACTGCCTCTATTAGTACCTGTGCGCGCTGAATATCGAGCTGCGAAATGATCGATTTAATATTTTCCATCAGCGAAGGCGGCGCTGAAATGACCAGAGCGTTGTTAGCCTCGCTAGATTCAATGCTAAAGCTTTTAATATCTTCGGTTTTAGTTTCCTTGAGCATGCTGTCACCCACGCTCTGCAGAATGCCGGTAATTTCAGCGGCTTCAATATAGTTGAGGTAAATCACTTGGGTATTACTGTTGCCGTCCAGTGGTCTGTCGAGTCGCGCGATGACCTTTTTGATCTGGGTGCGTCTTTTCTTGTTGCCGGTAATGAGTATCGAATTAGATCGCTTGTCGACCGCAAAGTCTATTTTGGCATTTTCTTTTGCAGCGCCGCCTTCAAGTGCAGTTGCTACCGATTTGATCACACTAAGAATGTCATCGGCTGAGGCGTGCACAATAGGGATGATCTCAAGATCAATCTCGCTTTCGGCGCGATCCAAAATCGCAATAATTTTTTCAATTTTCTCTATGCTACGGGCCGTGTCGGCAACAATTAATGAGTTGGTTTTTTGGTAGGCGCTTAGGTATGCCGAAGCAGGGATAAGCGGCTTTAGGCTGGCAACAAACTCGCTAGCCTCGGTGTGCTCGAGACTGATAATTGCGGTGACAATTTCTCCTCGGCGCGCTTCGTTGCCGGCAAACGGGATGTCGCTAGTTTTCGCATCGGCATCAGGCACAACCATAATAGTGCCCTCGGAATCGACAGCGGCAAAGCCGTTGAGCGCCAGCACTGTTAAGAAAAGCTCGTAGGCTTCATCAGGTGATACCGGGCGTGAGGAAATGACGGTTACCGTGCCACGGACACTGCGATGCACGATAATGTTTTTTTGCGTTCTATCGGCAATCCACTGCACGAAACCCCGGATGTCGGCCTCACGCATATTCATGGTGAATTGTTCAGTTGCTTTTTTGGCTGCTTGATTGTTGCCCCGTAGTTGGAGTGATACGTCATCTTGGGCGATGGTGGGGTCGGGTGAATCTTCTTGTTCTGCTGAGTTTTCGGTGACTGCAACAGTCTCCTCATTGAGTGCTGGGCCGTCATTGGTCGTTGTGTCAGTTTGTGCCAGAGAATGCACTGCGCAAGAAAGCGACACAACGAGCAATAAAAGTGTTTTCAACATAGCTGGCTTCTGATGATGTGAGCGGTTCATATTGGGTTATTTACGTCCACGTAGCTGGCGAATACGATCGCGAATGGCGTCGCGGCGTTGTTTATTTGCTTCTGAATCTACGCTGTTAGCGCCGCTGTCGGAGGCGTTGATGTTGCGCCGCGTATTGATGCCGCTCGTGTCGATCTCATCGGGAAAGTAAAGTGTTTCGAGTAAACCATTGCGAGCCAGCACTACCCGATCGGCATATATTGCTCGCAAAGTGGCATCGCCTGGCACTTCGTCGCCGATGGCGTAATGGTGTGCGACTTTTCTATCATCTTCTATGATGGCGCCAGCATTGGCATTATCAACGGCGGTGAAAGCGCCGCGCAATTTGAGTTCGAGTTTGGTTTCCGGCAAGTCTTCCACAATGATGCTTGGCGCGGCTTGCGCTAAGCCAAAGAAATTGCGTTGTCCTATGTCTTGCGGGTTGATGTTGTTGGTGGGGGTCTCGCCGGCGCTTATTTGAAAGTTGATGTCGGGGCTGTAGAGTAGCGCCGTTAATAAAATACCGAAGCTGGCAGCCGTTGCCAGGCCTGCCGCAGTCACAAGCGCAGCACCAGCCATGATAACTGGATTGTTGGTTAGGCTGTTAAGGCTTAAGGACATCGAAATTAGTGGCCAAATAAGTTGTTAACGGTTGGTGTCACTAGCGTAGGCAGCTTAGCTGCCCGTCCGGACTAATGAAGCTTGTGGGTCAGTCTGACGTTTGAGCGTAATTGCCTATTGTAGGGTGCAATGCGTAGTGACTTTTGTTGTCTACGAATTATTATAGACGGAGACAGCTTGGAAAGGTTTCGATAGTTGGTAAAAATTCATCGAAAGTCGATATATTCCAGCCATTTATGGCACAATCTTTAATGAGTGCTGCAATGTCGCTGTGGTTGTGACAATTTAAGCTAATCGCGACTAAACTAACAATGGATTTGGGGCGGCTTAACCGCGCATGTGGTGAGCATCTAAGGGTATCTTGCTAGGTTGATAATTGTACAGCCGGCGGTGGGCCATAGCCCCACGCGATGATTGGCCGTTGAAAATATCTATTTTGCATCAGTGAAGGATTTAAGGTTGGAGAGTTATATCAATTCATTGCTTGGCGCCGACGCGGACACCGCTGAGAAGCCAAGTGAAGTGTATGAAGAGGCCGGTTCAACTCGGCCTTTGTTGCCGTTTCCGTTTGCTAAACGCTGTGGCGCTTACGTGATGGACGATGGTAATACCCTCAGACTTTTTCACAGGGAGTCGATCCACCACAGTGTCGTTGCAGAAATTCAACGTTTTTTAGGTCGACCGTTTGGTTGCACTGTGGTCAGTGAGGCTGACTTTGAGGAGCGCCTCACGCAGGCTTACGAGAGCCGGAACAACGAAGCCATGCAAATGGTTGAAGATCTGGGCGATGAGATGGATTTAGCCAGCTTGGCTGATTCTGTGCCCGAGTCTGAAGACCTTCTAGAGCAAGAAGATGATGCGCCGATTATCCGACTGATCAACGCACTACTGACCGAAGCCGTTAAAGAAAACGCCTCAGATATACATATTGAAACGTTCGAAAAGCGCTTGGTTGTTCGATACCGCGTCGATGGCGTGTTGCGTGAAGTGGTAGAGCCTAAACGCGTCTTGGCACCGCTACTGGTTTCTCGCATTAAGGTCATGGCTAAGCTGGATATTGCCGAGAAACGTGTTCCGCAAGATGGACGTATTTCTATTCGGATTGGTGGGCGCGAAATCGATCTGCGTGTGTCGACCATGCCATCGAGCAATGGCGAGCGAGTGGTGATGCGCTTACTCGATAAGCAAGCCGGCCGACTCAAGTTGACCTCTCTTGGCATGGATAAAAATGACATGTCTCGCTTGCGCGATATCCTGCATCGCCCTCATGGCATCGTTCTGGTAACGGGTCCCACCGGCTCAGGTAAAACCACCACACTTTATGCCGGGCTGACTGAGCTCAACCATAGCTCTAGAAACATTCTCACGGTTGAAGATCCCATCGAGTACAACCTCGAGGGCATTGGTCAAACCCAGGTCAACAACAAAGCCGATATGACTTTTGCTAGGGGCTTGCGCGCAATGCTTAGGCAAGATCCCGATGTCGTTATGGTGGGTGAGATTCGCGATATTGAAACGGCCGACATTGCCGTGCAAGCAAGTTTAACCGGCCACTTGGTACTCAGTACGTTGCATACGAATACGGCCATAGGCGCGGTCACGCGAATGTATGACATGGGTGTCGAGCCTTTCTTGCTTTCTTCTAGCTTGGTGGGGTTAGTCGCGCAGCGCCTTGTGCGTGTGTTGTGCCCAGATTGTAAAGAGCCTTACTTACCGGATGCAAAAGAGCGGGCGCTGTTAAAAATCGAGGAGCACGATCCGCACTCGATGTTTCGCCCAGTAGGCTGTCCCAAATGCAATAATCTTGGTTACCGGGGGCGGCGTGGTATTTATGAAGTGGTGGGTATTGATAGTGATCTGCGTCGCATGATTCACGACAAGGCCTCCGAAGAAGAAATGACTAAGCAGGCTCGTTTGGGCAGTCGAGGTATTATGGCCGATGGCATTACTCAGGTGCTGGCGGGGTTGACCACTGTAGAAGAAATTCTTCGAGTTACCCAGGAGGGGTAGGGCGTGGCTGCATTCACATATGTTGCGCTGTCTCGCGATGGTAAGCAAAAAAAAGGTGTGCTCGACGCAGACAGTGCGCGGGCCGTTCGCCAGATGCTGCGCGAGCAATCACTTATGCCCATGGAAGTGGCACCGGCCGCTCACTCTGAGTCGCGCAACGAAGTCTCTAGTGGGTTTAGCTTCGGCAGACCCTCGCTCAAAGTAGCCGACCTAGCTTTAATTACGCGCCAGTTGGCTACCTTGGTGCAGGCCGGTATTCCACTTGAAGAAGCATTGGGAACCGTCGCTAAACAATCGGATAAAGCACGTATCAACGGTATCCTAATGGCCGTGCGTGCAAAAGTATTGGAAGGGTACACGCTAGCTGATGCGTTGGGTGAATTTCCGCAGGCGTTTTCCGATTTGTATCGCTCAACAGTGGCCGCAGGCGAGTCGGCGGGCTATCTAGATGCCATCCTTGAGAAACTGGCTGATTATACTGAGTCATCGCAAGCGTCACGGCAAAAGATACAAATGGCTATGATCTATCCCGCCATCTTATTTTGTATGGCTATTGGCGTCGTTGTGCTACTCATGGTGTTTGTAGTGCCGGATGTAGTTAAAGTATTTAATACGCAAGGTGCGGCTTTGCCTTGGATTACGCGCGCACTGATAGCCAGCAGCGATTTTATTTCAAGTAAGGGCTGGCTCGTTGTGACAGTGTTGGTTGTGTTTTCGTTTGTGTTGCGGGGGGCTTTGCGGCGACCGGAAATGCGGCTGTCGTGGGATCGTCGTTTGCTCAGCCTGCCACTAATTGGGCGACTAGCGCGCGGTACGAATACGGCACAATTTGCCAGTACGCTGAGTATTTTGACGGCTTCTGGTGTCCCATTAGTGGAGGCCCTGAAAATTGCCGGGCAGGTGCTCGAAAACCATTGGTTGCGTCGGCAGATTTCGGAGGCTACACAGCAAGTTAAAGAGGGCACCAGCCTTAATCAGGCGCTGTCGAAAGACGGTTACTTCCCGCCCATCATGTTGCACATGATTGCAAGCGGTGAACAAAGTGGGGAGCTCGACCAAATGCTCTCTCGCACCGCGACTGCTCAGCAGCGTGATCTTGAAGCGCTTATAGGCGTAATGTTAGGGATACTAGAGCCAGTCATGCTTTTATTTATGGGCGTTTGCGTGTTTGTTATTGTGTTGGCGATTTTGTTGCCGATTGTCAATCTCAATACAATTGTTTAGCGGTTAATAAACCTCGCTGATTGTATTTAGCGTGTTTTCAAAAATAATGACGGATAGCAAGACCTGTGTGAAGCCAAGACCTGTGTGAAGCCAAGACCCGTGTAATGAAAGAAGCGTTGATTGTTTCTATATCGGTTCTTTGTTAAGCAATACTTTTTACAATTAATGATTCAAAGGAGTTATTTTACTGCAATGAAAACAAACATAAAAAACGCTAGGCCTGCCGCAGGCCACACGGTAACCGCAACTGCCGCCTACGTTGATAAACCTCGCCATAGTAATGCTGGTTTTACGCTTATTGAAGTGTTGGTCGTGGTGGTCATTATGGGCCTGTTGATTGGCTTGATCGGCCCTAACGTTCTTGGTCAGGTCGATAAGGCTCGCGTTACTACCGCTAAGGCCGATATGGCTACGCTATCGTCGGCGCTCGACATGTATAAGCTAGACAATCATTTTTATCCTACCACCGACCAATCACTTGAGGCTCTAATTGCCAAGCCTAGTGCCTCGCCAGTACCTAAAAACTGGAATAGCCAAGGTTATCTAAAAGGCAGCGAAATCCCCCTTGACCCTTGGGATGGAGAATACGTTTACTACAGCCCTGGTGATGGTTCAGTGCCTTACGAGCTTATTAGCTTAGGCGCCGATGGTCGTGAGGGTGGTGAAGGTTATAGCGCTGATATTAGTGTCTGGGGTAATTGATTGGTAGCTGTGGTTAGTGTGCTGCTGTGTTGCATCATCGGCTTGTGAGCTTAGCCGTTGATGCAGACAAAATTAGAATCAATATAATTGTTTTGCAGCGGGGCGTTCAAGTCGATTGAAAGATGGCCGCGCCATAACCACTAACAGCGACTTGTCACTGCAAATTAATCGAGAGAAACTCTTTGACTCCCAAGGTTGTTCCTAAAAATGCTCACAGTGGAGCGGTACCCTTCCTGAGTTTTGGTTGGCTGCGCTGTCTTCATAGCAACGCCAATTGCAAGCCTGTACAGCGTGTTGGCTATCGTTCTGGTGGCTTTACTTTAATAGAACTATTGGTGGTTCTGGTGGTGCTGGCGCTCTTTTCAGGCATGGTCGTTCTTTCCATTGGTGATAGTTTTCAGCGCAAAGTTTCCACCGAAGCGGAGCGCCTGCAGGCGTTGCTCATAGCTGCATCCGATGAAGCTATTTTCACTACCAATGAATTTGGTTTTCATTTTACTGATAGCGGTTATCAAGTCTTGCGCTGGAATATATTGGATGGCGGGTGGATTGCCCAGGCGACCCAAGCATTTAAGCCCCATCAATTACCCGACGGTATGGTTATGCGAGTGAGTGTTGAGGGCTTCGCTATGCCTGTCGACGATCAAGAGCGAGATGGCGAGGTTGTTGAGATTGAGTTCGGAGAAAATGTAGAGTCGGTAGACTATGGTGATGCCGAAAACGAAACCGACGAGGCCAAGACGGTTGATGTTAAGCCACAAATTTTAGTGCTCAGTTCAGGCGAGTTATCGGTGTTTAGTGTGCGATTTGAAGCGGCCGATGAGCCCTCCCAGCGAGCGGCTTATGAGGTGTTATCCGATGGGTTTTCGCAGCCTCGAGTCAAAGGGCTCAATACGCCTGAGCGTGACCAATGACTTGCCGAACGCGCACTAAACTGTTGCAGTTGTGCGGGGTAGCGCGCCAGCGTGGGTTCACCCTTATTGAAGTGATGGTAGCGCTCGCTGTTTTGGCATTGTCGGGTATTGCCTTGTTGTCGAGCGTTGGCTATGCCACCAGCGATCTGGGTAAGCTGAATGAGAAAGTCGCCGCTCTGGGAATTGCAGAATACGCTATAAATACCGTGTTGCTTCAATCTGAATTTCCAGAGGTGGGCAGCGATGAAGAAATTATTACCGTGGCTAACCGCGATTGGAGTGTTGAGGTTACGGTGAGTGAAACGGCTAATGAAAAAGTCTTGCGCATCGATGCTCTGGTGCGCCCGCAAGATGTTATTTTACAGCGCAGCGAACACGCCACTGTGCTGCTCAGTGCATTTCGTACTGACATGGAGCCGGAATGAGCGCGCCACTTATTCAGTTGAGTCGATCTTGGGGCCCGTATCGGCAACGAGGCTTTACCTTAATTGAGGCCTTAGTGGCGATGTTTATATTTGCGTGGATAGGCTTGGGTTCTTATCAAATTCTTGATCAGATTATTCGTGCGCAAGAAATCAATCAAAAGCATTCAGCGCAGCTGGCAACGTTGCAGCGAGTTTCGTGGCAGTTAAGTCGTGATTTTCGGCAAATGGTCGATCGTGCTGTGGTCGATGAAAATGGTGTGGAGCTTGGGTCGCTTGAATTTGAGGGGGAGGATACGCTCATTGAATTTACGCGATCGGGGTGGAGCAATCCATTGCAGTGGCCGCGCAGCGATTTACAGCGTGTCGCTTACCGGATCGATTATCACCCTGAGAGCGACGATCCCGAGAGTGAGTTTTATGAGGATGAAGCACTTTACTTGGTGCGTTTATTTTGGCGTGTGTTAGACCGTGCCATTGATAGCGAGCCAATGGAGCAGGCAGTGCTGCGAGATGTGGTAGATTTTCGTACTCGATTTTGGGATGCGGACAATGATGAGTGGAGCGATGCTGTGGTTTATGCCGCGGCGTCAAAGCACATGCCCAAAGTTGAGTTGCCAGCTGCCATTGAAGTGAGCGTCGTGCTGAAGTCCGAAGCCATGTACTCCTATATTTTTCAGGTTTTATGATGCTGTTTTTATGCCGTAGCATACCGCCACGACCGTTGTACTCAGCTGCCCGTGCACGGCAGCGCGGCGTTGCGCTGATCACGGTGCTGATGGTTTTTGCCATTGCATCATTGATAGCCGGCAAAGTGATAATGGGCAAGGCGGTGGATACGCAGCGCGTCACCGGTATGGTTAACCGAACGCAAGCCTATTATTACGCGCTAGCAGCGGAATCGTTAGCAATGTTAGCGCTGCGTCAAGACGACCAAAATGACGTCGATGACCAAGAGATGGCAGATGATCTTGAGGAGATGTGGGCAAGCGGCGCGATACCGTTTGAAATTGACAGTATTGGTAGCGTGGTTGTACAAATCATAGACCTTAACCGCTTTTACAATATCAATAATATGGTGCAGGGCGATGGGCAGGTTAATGATCAGGAGCTTGAGCGTTTTAGACATTTATTGGTTGAGTTACAGCTTGACTCGGAATTGGCTGATAATCTTAAAGATTGGCTCGATTCTGACGATCGCGAAGCCGGTTACTTGAGTGAGAGCAGTGCTTACCTTGAGCAGACACCCGCTTATCGTGCCGCCAATAGCCCCATGTTGGATATTAGTGAGTTGCGTTTAGTAAATGGCTTTGAGCCGGAAGTCTTGCAAGTTTTACTGCCACACATCACGGCCGTTGCGACGGTTGGGGTTGTGCCGCTTAATGT
>CAJQKT010000094.1 GCA_905478995.1 uncultured Pseudomonadales bacterium
GCGCTTATACTTTGAGACCGATCCACGCCGCCGCTGTAAAAAGCGAATGCTATCATAACCGCACCCCCAAGCAGCATAGGCATGGATAAAAACTGCCCGCGAGTCAGTGAATCAAAAATCAATGCTGCATCAGGCTCACGAAAAAACTCAACTGTGTAGCGAGCAAGACCATAGCCGACCAAAAACACCCCGGTTACGCTCCATGCAGGCCGTTTCTGTCGCGAAAACCACCACACCACTGCAAACAGCAGCAAGCCCTCAAGAGCAAACTGGTAAAGCTGCGATGGATGACGCGCCAAGGCAAGAGGATCGCCAGGAAACAACATAGCCCAAGGCTGATCAGTGGGGCGACCATACAACTCCCCATTAATAAAGTTTGCTAGCCTACCAAAGCCCAAACCCAGTGGCGCCAATGGCGCAACAAAGTCGCAAATAGCCCCAAGTGGACGCTGAACCTTTCGTGCGTAGAGCATTAATGCCAGCAACACGCCCAACAAGCCGCCATGAAATGACATGCCGCCCTCCCAGATTCGAAACAACCATACTGGGTCGGCAACAAAATGATCAAAGCCATAAAAAAACACGTAGCCGACACGACCACCTAAAACAGCACCGATAGCGCCATAAAAAATCAGATCCTCGACCTGCTCTGCAGCCAATGGCGATCCTGGCTGCTTACTGCGATACCGCCCCAATAAATAAGCCGCCAAAAATCCCAGCAAATACATCATGCCGTACCAACGAATAGCAATAGGCCCGACAGAAAAAATAATGGGATCAAGCGCCGGATACTGCAACATAACAAGAATCTCGAGTGTGAAGATCTTTTAAAAAGGCCAATGCAAACAAAGGCGCAACAGGAACGAATGAAACGCCCAACTAACCCGCACTAAACATATAGAAGCTGACTAAAAACATTAGCGCTGCGAAACAGCGTCGCAATATTTGGTCGGATAAACGCGACGCCAATTGTGCTCCGATTTTTGAAAAAGGTACACTGGCCAAACCAATTCCGACCAAAGCAGGCCAATAGACATAACCGGTCGCCCAGGCAACATCAACTCCCGACACACCACCCCAATACGCATACGAGCATGCGCCAAATAGGGCAATAGGCAGGCCACAAGCTGCCGATGTACCCACAGCGACTTTCATAGACTGTCCGCAAGCATTTAAAAACGGGACTGCAAGTGAGCCTCCGCCAATACCAAAAAATGCGCTGGCCCAACCAATAAAAGCCCCTGCCCCCAACTGCATGCGTCGACTCGAGCGAGCGAAAACTGCCGGCGGCTGCCAACGCGAAAGCATCTGAAAGGCGATAAACAAAAGAAACAATGCAATCGCTGCGCGCAAAGTATCGGCCGGCAAACGACTAGCCAGCCATGATCCGGCTGCCACCCCCGCCACCAAACCGGGTGCCATTCTTCGCCAAACTGGCCAGCGCACATGACCAAGCAGATGGTGCGCGCGCATAGACCCCAACGAAGTAAAAACAATACTTGCCAACGACGTACCTACTGCAAGATGCACCGCGGAACTATCGGCAAACTCCAACAACCCGAAAACAAACAGCAAGATAGGTACAATAATGACTCCGCCACCAACGCCAAACAAACCCGCTAGCGTGCCGGCCACAGAACCAAGCAACAAATATAAAGCCCATTCCATTAACGGCTATCTCGACCACGTATTGAATCCCTAAAGAAACGGGTAACTCCGCGCGCCTCTAACACATTTTCTATGGCCGACTGAATACTATCCGCAGAGTGCATCAACATCACATCTGACAGCAAGCTATCAGCCTCAGCCTTTGTGAAAGCCCGAATAACCGATTTAACTTTAGGCAAGTTAGTGGCGTTCATTGACAACGAATCATAACCCATAGCCATCAACAGCAAGGCGGCCCCCGGATCACCCGCCAATTCACCGCATATGCTAACTGGTGTGCTGACCTCATGCGCTGCGCTAACAATCATTTGTAACGCCTGCAATACGGCCGGGTGATAAGAGCAATAGAGATCAGCAACACTGGAATTATTTCTATCAACAGCTAACAAATATTGCGTTAGGTCATTACTGCCCACAGAAATGAAATCGACTCGGCTAGCAATCTCTCCAGCAAGACAGACGGCTGCCGGGACTTCTATCATAACCCCCACAGGAGGCAGAGGCACATCGAAACCCTCATCTAACAGCTCACTATGGGCGCGACGAATAAGCTTCATGGACTCATCGATTTCGCCCATATGACTAATCATAGGCAGCATGATACCTAAATTCTCAATCCCTACATTAGCCTTCATCATGGCGCGCAACTGCGGCAAAAATATCTCGGGATGATCCAGCGTGATTCGAATACCTCGCCAGCCAAGAAAAGGATTATCTTCTTCAATGGGAAAATAAGAGAGCGACTTATCGCCGCCAATATCCAAGGTGCGCATTGTCACTGGGTTAGGCGCAAACGCCTCTAAGTGCATCCGATAAATCGCGCGCTGCTCTTCTTCAGACGGAAAGCGATCACGCATCAAAAATGGCACTTCTGTGCGATATAGCCCGACACCTTCAGCACCATGATCCAGCGACCTTGAGGCGTCTGATGCCAAACCCGTATTAACCCAAAGCGCCACTGTATGTCCGTCAGTCGTCTCGCACTTAAGATCTTTAAGTGCCTCAAGCCCCTTCGAAACCAGCTGCTCCTCCTCAGCAATTTCTTGATAGGATGTGCGCAATTCCAGCGATGGATTAAAATAAACCACGCCAGCATAGCCATCCACAATCAGCTCACTACCGTCGACTTCAGTAAAAGGAACATCAACCGCGCCCATCACTGTAGGCACGCCCATGCTGCGCGCAAGGATAGCCACATGAGAGTTGCTTGAACCCTTTAACGACACCAGCCCGACGAGCTTTTTACGCGGCACTTCGGCAAGCATAGTTGCGGTGAGCTCATTCCCTACTAAGACAACATTATCGGGATAAATCATCGGCTCACGATTGGCCAACTGGAGATATTCCAGCACACGCCGACCAAGGTCTTTAACATCAACTGCCCGCTCTTTGAGATAAGAGTTCTCCATCTGCTCAAAGGCTCGCAAATGCGAAAGTATTACTCTCGACACAGCACCCTGCGCCCACTCTCCAGCTTCTATTAATTGCTCAATTTCAGCAGGCAATGCATGCTCATCGAGCATTTTTGAGTAGACGTCAAACAGCGCCAACTCTTCGGCAGGTAAGCGATCGGCTAATTGCATACTGAGCTTGGCCACGTCTTTGCGCACGCGCCCCACGCAGGCGCGAAAGAATACTATTTCTTCGTAAACATCTTTATTGCGGCGGCTTGGTACGCCATAAAGATCAGCTGGCTGAGACACCACCAGCGCCCTACCAATTGCAACTCCCGAGGCTCCAGCGATACCGCGAAACTCAGCATTAGCCACATTCGCGTTGGCTGAGGTATCGAGCATACCAGTAGCTTGAGCATGAGCAATCACCCCTGCTAACTGAGCAGACATGGTCAGTAAAAAAGCCTCTTCACTCTCATCAAAACTGCGGCGGTCAGTCTGCTGCACGACCAACACACCAAGCACCCGTCGATGATGCACAATAGGCACACCAAGAAACGAATTAAACGGCTCTTCACCAATATTTTCTAAAAATTGGAAATTGGGATCGGTCTGCGCATTACTGGTGTTAATGGATTCTTCGCGCAATGCCACCTGACCCACCAAACCCTGCCCAAAAGGAAGGCTGAGCTTACCTAATGCTTCTCGATTAAGACCCTCGGTGGCTGTAAAGACCAAGCGACTTTCACCATGATCGGCCATATAAACGGTACATACTTCGGTACCCATAGCCTCGCGCACGTCACGCACAATAATATCGAGCGCAGATTGCAAATCCGGAGCCGTGTTAACTCTCTGGACAATACCGCTTAACGATTGAAGAATATTCATGGTGATATCGCTTAATGCGCCCGCAACTGGCGCATTTTATCGGCATGGGGCACCGACAAATCTTTGAGCATGCGTTTATAAACACTGCGCTTAAAATCAATAATCTGAGTCACTGGGTACCAATAGCTTACCCAGCGCCACTCCTTAAATTCAGGCTTAGGGCTCAACGATGTATTGACTACCGACTCATCACTGGTGAGATGCAACAAAAACCATTTCTGCTTTTGCCCAATACATATTTGCCCTGGCTGATTCGAGCGGATCATCTTTTCAGGCAAGCGATAGCGTAGCCAGCCTCGAGTAACCCCCCAAATATCAACATCGCTAGCCGTGAGGCCGACCTCTTCGTGCAGTTCGCGATACATGGCTTGTTCGGGTGTTTCTCCCTGCTGCATGCCTCCCTGGGGAAACTGCCAACCACCCTGCCGAGTTCGATGTGCCCACAGCACATCGCCCTCACCATTCACAATTACGATGCCAACATTGAGCCTATATCCCGCTGAATCTAACACCTAACGCACCGCTCCCAATTAATCACTACCGCCTGTAAATACGTCATTGCCAAGCAACTCAAAACCGACCTATCGCTGCTATAACTATGGATGCGACTATATCATAATGCACGGCTCAACTTGCGATGCCATCGCAACGAAGTCGTGTGCTAGCAAGGCAGATTAGTTAGAATGCGAGCCAACCATACCTAAAAATAGTGAGGCTACCCCTGGAAAAACAATCGCTCGCAATTTTCGACCTCGATAACACGCTGCTAGGTGGCGACAGTGATCACGCATGGGGCGAATTCCTTATTCAGCAAGGCTTGGTCGATGCCGATGAACACCGTCAACAAAACGACCTTTTTTATGCCGCCTACCAAGACGGCTCGCTGGACATTAACGCCTACCTTAAATTCGCGCTGCAGCCCATCACTGGCCAATCACCTAGTGAATTGGCCCCCTTACAGCAAACATTTTTACAGCAGATGATTGAACCTATGCGCCTGAGCAAAGCCGACGCGCTGCTCGATATGCACCGCAATCAAGGCGATCAATTACTAATCATTACGGCCACCAACGATTTCATCACGCGGCCTATTGCCAATTGGCTGGGCGTCAATCACCTACTCGCCTGCCAGGCTGAAATTGTTGATGAATGCTATACCGGGAGGGCTGTTGGTACACCATGCTTCCAACAGGGAAAAGTTATTCGCCTGCAGGAATGGCTGCAGGACAAAGCCTTCGACCTCACGCAGGCCACTTTCTACAGCGACTCATGCAATGACCTACCCCTGCTCGAGGCTGTCGGCAAACCAGTGGCCGTTGATGCCGATGAACGGCTACGGGCACACGCGCACAAATATGGATGGAAATGCATCAGCCTACGCGACTAAACCGACGCCGAACCCTAGCAAAGACGATAGCTGTCGACCGA
>CAJQKT010000095.1 GCA_905478995.1 uncultured Pseudomonadales bacterium
GATTGCGGAGAGATCGGCCCGGCCTACCAGCCGGGGCACACTCATTGTGACTTTTTGAGCTATGAGTTGATGGTAGGCGGCGAGCATATAGTGGTTGACACCGGTGTGTGCGAGTACGAGCCAGGAGAGCGGCGGCACTTTGTGCGCTCTACCAAAGCACATAACACCGTGCGCATTGATGAACTTGAGCAGTCAGAGATTTGGGGCGAGTTTCGAGTTGCTAGGCGCGCAAAAAAGTTGTTGGGTTGCGTGGAATCAGTCGGGGCAGATGTTGTGGTTACAGGCGCATTTGAGGGTTTTTTTTCCGGTTGGTGGCGTTCTAAACCTCGGTTTAAGCACGAACGGAAAATGTGTGTAAAGTTAGTTAAAGAAGCTTTCGATAGCATTGAAGTCGTTGATACTATCGCAAGCTGCGCATCTACCCGTGTTCCTGTGCTTTTAGAGAGTTTTGTGCACTTTCACGACAGTCTCAGATTAGCGCCTGTGAACGAGCGCAGCGTGGAGATTTTTAGATTAAATTCAGTGATAGCTCGAATAGATTTGCCAAAAGATGTCGCGTATCGCATTGAGCCATCTATTTATTGCCCTGAGTTTGGCTTGATTAAGAATAATTATTGCCTAGTTATGCAGCGCAAAGCGATGCTTCCGCAGCAGTTAACGTACACCATTCAATTATTGCGCTCTTAAACGCGCGTTATAAAAATATATAAATTAAGCATAATAAATCCATGAGGATACTTTTTCTTTCACATTACTTCCCGCCAGAAGTGAATGCGCCAGCCACCCGAACCTATGAGCACTGCCGGGAATGGGTTGCGCAGGGGCATAGCGTGACTGTGGTGAGTTGCGTTCCACACCACCCAATGGGTAGGGCTTACCCTGGGTACACGAATAAATTTTTTTCAGTAGAAGAAAAAGATGGTATTAAGGTTATTAGGCTGCTTACTTATATAACAGCCAATGAGGGATTTCTTAAGCGCACCTTTAATTATGTGTTTTATATGCTGATGACTGTTATCGCAGCTCCGTTTATTGGGAAAGCCGACGTAGTGATCTCAACATCACCACAATTTTTCAATGGACTGGCTGGTTATTTTGTTTCACGAATTAAACGCGCGCCCTGGCTGTTGGAAATTCGTGATTTATGGCCAGAGTCGATAGTTGCAGTGGGCGCAATTAAAAATCGCCGAGTTATTGCGACGCTGGAGTGGATCGAACGCTTTGTCTATCGTAAGGCTGACCATATTGTATCGGTGACGCAGGCGTTTAAGAGGCACATTGCTAAGTGCGGAGCCAGTGAAGATAAAATTTCGGTCATTCGCAATGGTGTTGATTTAAGTCGTTTCCAGGCAACAGACATTGACAGTGCGCTAGCTGAAAAGTGGGGTTTGCAGGGTAAGTTCGTCGCAGCTTATGTTGGCACACATGGAATGGCGCATGGTCTTGACACTTTGTTAGATGCAGCTGAATTACTCAATGAGCAAGATAATATCGTATTTTTAATGGTTGGTGATGGCGCTGAGCGTGAGCGCTTGCACAGTGAAAAAGAGCGTCGTGGGTTGACCAATGTGATCATGCAGCCACAGCAAGGAAAAGAGCTGATGCCCGCAATTTGGGCCATGACTGATGTCAGCCTTGTTTTATTGAAAAAGCTCGATTTATTTAAAACGGTAATACCCTCTAAGATCTTTGAGAGCATGGCAATGAGTACGCCTATTGTGCTGGGCGTAGAGGGAGAGGTGAAAGATATTATAAAGGCTTCTGGTGCGGGCGTTTGTATTGAGCCTGAGTCGGCGAGCCAGTTGGCTGCGGCAGTGGCAAAGTTGGCGGCGAACCGCCAACAATACATGGCACTTCAGGGGTGTGGTCGTAAGTATGTTAGTGCGAATTTTGATCGGCGCGAACTGGCGGGTAACTATTTGGAAGTATTGGATAAATTGGCTCGGTAGGCCTGTCAAACTGCGCTAGACTTTAGTGTACCTCATTGAATTATTGTTTAGAAAAAAATACAAAGGTGACAAGTGGACGAGAAAAATATTTTTCTGAGTAAGGGCTTCTTTCTTTTCGTGATTTCTGTCGGCTTACTTGGCTGGCTGTGTTACGACGGTTTGGCATTAATGGTCGGATGGTGGGAGCGCGATGAATATAGCCATGGCTATATGATT
The DNA here is from genome assembly GCA_905478995.1 of uncultured Pseudomonadales bacterium. GTDB lineage: Bacteria > Pseudomonadota > Gammaproteobacteria > Pseudomonadales > UBA7434 > UBA7434. The sequence goes on from CAJQKT010000095.1 coordinate 2,166, forward strand.
CCGTTGGTGGCGGCTTATTTAGCTTGGCAAAAACGTGATGCGCTAGCCAAGGCAGCTCAGCCTGGCACTTGGTTGGGCATAGTGGTGGTGCTGGGGGCTCTCTTTGTTTGGCTCTTGGGTGAAGTCAGTGCCATCTACACCATTATTCAATATGCATTTTGGCTGGGCATATGGGGCCTTGCGCTGCTCTGGGTGGGGGTCAGTGGTGTGCGTGTGATTTGGGCGGCACTGTTTTACCTTTTCTTTATGATTCCTCTGCCCAACTTTCTTTATTTTAACCTTTCTCAAGAGTTGCAGTTAATTTCGTCGGCAATGGGTGTTGCGGTCATACGCTTATTTGATATCAGTGTATTTCTTGAAGGCAATGTGATTGATCTAGGTGTGTACCAATTACAAGTGGTTGAAGCTTGTAGCGGCTTGCGTTATTTGTTTCCTCTAATGAGCTTTGGTTTTTTAATCGCTTATATTTATCGTGGCCCTTTTTGGCAAAGGGCGGTGATTTTCTTGTCGACCATTCCAATTACTGTATTGATGAACAGCTTTCGGATTGGCGTTATTGGGATAACGGTCGAGCACTGGGGTATTGCGGCGGCCGAGGGCTTTTTACATGATTTTGAAGGTTGGTTTGTGTTTATGGCCTGCCTGGGGGTTTTGCTCCTCGAAATTTGGTTGATGTATATTTTTTCTAAAAAAGGACGATCGTTTGGCGCTTTATTCGATCTGGACTTTGGAGCCAATGCTACTAACGATAATGCTGATGATACTCAGCAGTTACCCGCGGCCACTAGCGGCATGGCTAAATCTGCCTTAGTGGGGCTGGGCGTGTTAATTATTGCATTGCCGATTTCTTATTATGTTGCGGAGCGGCAGGATCAGATACCGCCCCGAACCGAATTTATTGAGTTTCCTCTGCAGAATGAAAATTGGTTGGGGCGCGAGACTGGGTTAGAGGCCGATGTGCTTGCTGAGCTCAAATTAACCGACTATTTCATTGGAGATTTCAAGCAAGCCGACCAACCACTATCGGTAAATTTTTACACGGCTTTTTATGAAGAGCAGCGTAAAGGCGCCTCTATTCATTCACCTAAGTCGTGCTTGCCCGGTGGTGGCTGGATCATGCAGTCGCACACTATTGTACCGATCGAGTCTGTCGATGCTTATGGTGCGCCACTTAACGTCAATCGCGTGCTTATGCAGATGGGCGAGCACCAGCAATTAGTTTATTACTGGTTTCAAGGGCGGGGTCGTAATATCACCAATGAATATATGGCCAAGTGGTATATTTTTTGGGACTCGATCACACGCAACCGGACCGATGGAGCGCTCGTTCGCCTGGTGACCTATGTGCCAGAGGGATCTGATGTCGCTGATGCGGAAGCGCGTTTAGATGGATTTTTAGCTGACTATTACTCGCTGTTTCCAACCTATATTCCGGATTAACGTGACGCTTATTAATAAAGGCACTAACTGCCGATGATTATCGCAATCAGTTTCGCTCTGGCACTCTTTTTGAGTTTTGTGCTTGTGCCTTTGGCGAGCCGCTATGCCAATGCATTGGGTCTGATGGATGCTCCTGACGAGCGCAAAGTGCATAGTCAGGCGATTCCTCGGGCCGGCGGTATAGCGATAGTTATTGCTTTTTTTGTGCCTGCTTTGTTTTGGCTTAGCGATATTGCTTCTTTGTTGGGTTTCTTTTCGGGCGCGGCGATTATTGCGGTATTCGGTTTTTTAGATGATCGGCATAATCTGAATTATAAGTGGAAGTTTTTAGGTCAGATACTTGGTGTGGCTATATTTTTGGCCAGTAACATTGAAATTACTAAAACACCCTTTTTGGGGTTGGGTGATCTTCTGCCATGGGTCAGCTACCCAGTAATGGCTATTTTTATTTTGGGTGTTATCAACGCGGTTAATTTGAGCGACGGGCTTGATGGGCTTGCTGCCGGTTCAAGTCTGCTGAGCCTTGGTTTTATTGCACTCCTTGGATACGGCGCGGCCGAATATACCATTGCTATTATCGCAGTCTCAGCGATGGGCGCACTAACAGGTTTTTTAAGGTTTAACACGCACCCGGCCACAATTTTTATGGGGGATACTGGTAGTCAGTTTTTGGGCTATGTGGCAGGATGTCTGGCAATAATGTTGACGCAAGCACCTTCTTTAGCGGTAAGTCCAGTATTAGCCATCTTGATTGTTGGCCTGCCTATTCTCGATACCTTTCTTGTTATGGTTCTGCGGTTGTACGCCGGGGAATCTCCATTTAAACCCGATAAGCAGCATTTACATCATCAGCTTTTGAACAAGGGGTTAATGCACTATCAGGCAGTTGGGGCAATTTACTTATTGAGTTTTTCCTTGTTGGCGTGTGCCTATGTGGTTAGATATCAAAGTGATTGGGTTGTGCTAGGCGCTTATCTTGCGTTTTCTGCTTTGTTTCTTGGTTTTTTATATTTTTATCATCATCGAAGTGGCAGTCAGCAGCTCAGCAGTGATGAGTTTGATCCTGCGCAAAGTCGGCGTAACCCGCTGTTTAGGCAACTTTCTTGGTTTCATAAGCATGGAGCACTGTTAATTCAGATGACTCTAGGGCTTACTTGGGTTCTCTTTACTCTCTCGGGAACTAACTCAGATTCTGGAGTGGTTTTTGTAGCAAGCCTTGGTATATTAATGTTGTTAATTTATTGTTTTAAATACAGCTGCGAAAATAGGCTTATTGCGCGCATTGCGTTTTATTCGGCGAGTTGTTTAGCGGTTTATATGGCAGTTTATAACATTCAAATTGATGTGCCATCATGGCGAGCTTTAAATGTATTAGACATACCTATAATAGTGCTGGTGATGTTGTTGGGTGTTGTTATTAGAACCACGCGAGCCGAGCATTTCAGCATGGATACTCAGGATATTCTTGTGCTGCTTGTGTTGTTGGCCTCGCCTATTTTGGCAGCAACCAGTGATGACCATCAAACTATTATTGGCGCAATTGTGAGGTTGGCTGTGTTTTTATATGCGGTGGAGTATTTAATTGCGCGGCATTATCGGCCGAAGGTTTCTGGAATGTTTGCATTTATTGTATTTATTATTTATTTAGCGGGATTTTTGTTCCGCTAAACAGGCACCTAGATATTTTATTTTTTATGACAAGGTTTAAACGGGAAATAGGAAATTAGTAATGAACAAAAAATCGGTACTTATTGCATCAGTTTTATCTTTAATCGTGGCGTGTGGCGACGGTGAAGATCGCCAGCAAAAATATCTGGAACGCGCGCAGCAATTTCTTGCAGATGAGAATTTTGACAAGGCGCGTATTGATGCGCGCAATGTCCTGCAGATCAACCCCAAAAATTCTGAGGCCCGTATCATTCTGGGCGAAATCGGCTTCCAAGAGGGCGATATCCGTAAAGCTTACAGTATGTATCAGAGTGTTATCGATGAAGATCCGACCAGTGTTGGTGCTTATGAAGGGATAGTTAAAGTCTTTATCGTTGTGAAAGACTTTGAGCGGGCTAACGAGAATGCCGACAAGGCATTAGAAATTGAGCCCACAAATGTTGCCCTGATGGGTCATAAATCAGTGGCCTTGTCGGGAGCCGGTGAAGCCGAGGCTGCTGAAAGTTTAGCCCTTGAGACATTAAGTCTCGATGCGGGAAATTCTTCTGCACTAGGTGTAATGATTGGACTGTTTGCTCAGCGAGAAGATATGCAGGCGGGCCTAGATCTTCTTAATAAAGGCATAAAAGTTAATCCACAAGAAGATCGTCTGCGAATGATGAAGATTGCCGTGCTTGAAAACATGGGAGATAACGCCGGGCTTGAGGTGGAATTAGTCGCCTTGGTTGAGAAACATCCTGATTCAGAAAACTATTTTGGAACGTTGATTCGTTACTATATTCGCGAGACTCGCTTTGATGATGCGGAGAAAGTGGTAAGAGCGTTTGCTACTAATAACCCCGATTCAATCAGTGCTAAGCGCCGTGTTATCGGTTTTTTACAGCAACATAGAAGCCAAGAAGCAGCGCTCGAGCAGAGCCAGGCATATATTGCCGAAGATCCAGACCAGAGTGAGCTTTACACAACGCTGGCCGGGCTTTACCTGTTTATTGGTGAAAAAGAGCGCGGTATTGAAGTGCTTCAGCAAGCAGTTGATCGTGACCCGCGCAGCGTTGGCGCTATAGAGGCGCGTAATGTTTTAGGTGCATTGTATTTACAAGACGAGGACCTGGTTGCAGCGCGCGAAATATTTGAAGAAGTTTTAGCGATAGAGCCAGAAAATGAAGACGCGTTGTTAACTCGAGCTGGCTTGAATTTGAATGACGGCGAATTAAAAGAGGGTATTGCTGATCTGCGTGTGGTGCTAAAAAACAACCCCGATAATGCCGGAGCACTGCAAAGTTTGGCAAAGGCGCAGGAGGCTGCTGGCGATGAAAGCCTTGCGCTAGATAACCTCAAAAAATTATTAACTCTGCAGCAACCTACGGTTGAAACGTTAACGAGTGCAGCAAGGCTTGCGATTAAGAGCGAGCAATATAAATTAGCAGAAACATTTATTCGTCAGGCTTTAGAAATAGACAGTGAAAATACAGGTTTGGTAACCAACCTGATTAAATTGCTCGTGTTAAAAGAAGACTGGGATGCTGCAAGTAAGTTTGCCCAACGCATGATCGACTCTGAAGATTCCAAAGCATTGGGTTACTTTTTGCAGTCGGGTCTCAATTTGCGGTTAGAAGAGTTTGACGAAGCTATTGCTAATCTAGAGCAGTCACTGGTGCAGCAACCTGCAGCGGTTGAGTCACTGAGCTCAATGGTGCAGGTTCTTTCTCAAGAAAAAGGGCTTGATGCAGCCATTGCCTATATAGATGGTCATTGTGAGCAGTACCCTGAGCAGGCACATTGTGGGTATATAGCTGGTACGCTTTATGCTCAAAATCAAGATTTTGAGCGCGCTGAGGCCGAGTTGAATAGAGCGATAACGTTAGATGAAAAATTCAAAACGGCTTATCGTCAACTGGCAAAGGTTTATGCTTCGCAGCAGCAGCTTGAAAAAACCGAAGATGCTCTGGCTCGAGGCATCGCAGCCACCGATTCGAAGCCCTTGAGGTTTGAGTTGGCCGGCGTTTATTACAGTACAGGAAAATACGAGCAGGCTCGAGACATGTACGAGGGACTCGTCGCAGATGATGAAGATGCATTAGCGGCAAAAAACAATTTAGCCATGATTTATGCTGAAAATTTAAGTTCCCCTGAAAACTTAGCGAAGGCGCGCGCCTTGGCAGCCGATTTGCAAGATAGCGACAATCCAGCATTCCTCGACACGGTGGGCTGGGTGATGTATATGAATGGTGACTACGAGCAAGCCATTACCTATTCGTTAGCTGCAGTCGATAAGGTCGGCACGTCGACGTTATTGCAATACCATTTAGGTATGGCCTACTACAAGTCAGGTGATTTAGAGAAGGCTAAAACGCATTTGGAGCTTGCCACGCAAACGCCAGATATTCTTTACCCTGGCCTTGAGGAAGCTCAAGCTACGTTACAGCAGCTGTAGTTGCTGGATAGTTGCTGGGTTGATGCTGGGTTAATGGTTAGTTTGTTGGGGTTTTTCGGGGTTTTTTAGGGATTTTTGATGCGTACGGTTCTTAGTGTTTTTGGTACTCGGCCTGAGGCCATAAAGATGGCGCCTGTTGTATTAGCGCTTGCTGCAGATGAGCAGATCGACGCGCGCGTTTGTGTCACGGCGCAGCACCGCCAAATGCTCGATCAGGTACTCAATTTGTTTTCCATTGAACCGGATTACGATCTCGACATTATGCGTGCCGATCAGGATTTGTATGACCTGACGGCGCGTATTTTGGTTGGAATGCGTGATGTTCTTGCGGAGTGTAAGCCCGATCTTGTTCTTGTGCACGGTGATACCACAACGTGTTTCGCGGTTAGTTTGGCTGCATTCTATCAGCAGATTCCGGTTGGGCATGTCGAAGCGGGTTTGCGTACAGGTAATATGTTGGCTCCTTTTCCTGAGGAGGCGAACCGAAGTTTGGTGGGTCGCTTGGCGAGTCTGCACTTTGCGCCAACGACTTTGTCGCGCCAAAATTTACTTGATGAAGGCTTGGCCGACGAGTCCATTACGGTTACGGGTAATACGGTTATCGATTCTTTGTTGTGGGTTAGTGAGCGACTGCCAGAATATCCGGCGCAGGTTTGGCAGGATGCGATTGGCGAAGTGCTATACGAGCGCCTTGCCGATGCGTCGCGACAACTGATTTTGATTACTGGTCATAGGCGCGAGAATTTTGGTCAGGGCTTTATAGATTTATGTAGCGCGATCAAAAAGCTCGCAGTTGCTCATCCAAGCTGGGAGTTTATCTACCCGGTGCATCTCAACCCTAACGTACAGAAGCCCGTTTATGAAATTTTGTCTGATGTTGAGAACGTGGCGCTTATTGATCCACAAGATTATCTGCCGTTTGCTTGGCTAATGAATCGATCTTCATTGATATTAACTGACTCGGGAGGGATCCAAGAGGAGGCTCCGTCTCTGGGCAAGCCTGTGTTAGTGATGCGCGATGTAACCGAGCGACCTGAAGCCGTGGATGCCGGCACGGTCCGTTTAGTCGGAACCGATGCTGCCAAAATTGTGGCGAATGTCGAGCAGGTCATGCTGGATCAGGGTGTCTATGAGCAAATGTCGAAAGCCCATAACCCCTACGGCGATGGCAAGGCCGCTGGGCGTATCTTAGACGCGATTAAAGCAATTTAGCCGCTTCGTTGGCGTTTGTTTCATTCGCAAATCTGGCCCGACCATGCTGCGTTAGAACAATTCCCTAAAGCCCTGCTTGCCAAACATCATTACTATGCGAGAATAAGTCTACTTTGGTTTTGTAGGTAGGCACTCGTGGATATTCGTCAATATATGCTCACTGTTGGGTCGCAGGCTCGCGCTGCCAGCGCGCTGACCGCGTCGGCGAGCACCAACAAAAAAAATATGGCTTTGCAGGCTATGGTGCAACGTTTAGATGGCGCCCGCCAGAGTTTGCTCGATGCCAACGCAAAAGATTTACATGAGGCCAGCAACAAAGGCCTCGATGCAGCTTTACTCGATCGCCTTGAGCTCAATAGTGCCGGTATTGATGCAATGCTGGTGGGTCTGCAGCAGGTTGCAGCGCTGGCTGACCCAGTGGGCGCCATCACCGATCTCAACGCGCAGCCATCAGGTATTCAGGTGGGTAAAATGCGTGTGCCGCTGGGTGTGGTTGGCATTATTTATGAGTCGCGGCCTAACGTGACGGTAGATGCTGCGAGCCTTTGTCTTAAATCCGGTAATGCCTGCATTTTGCGCGGTGGTTCAGAGGCTGCGCATTCTAATCAGGCCATAGTGGCTTGCGTGCAGGGAGGTTTGGTCGATGCAGGGCTGCCAGAAACTGCTATCCAAGTGCTGAGTACTACCGATCGCGCCGCCGTTGGCGAACTAATCACCATGCCAGAATATGTTGATGTTATTGTGCCGCGCGGCGGTAAAGGCTTGATTGAGCGCATCACTAAAGAAGCGCGTGTTGCCGTGATTAAGCATCTGGATGGCAATTGCCATGTTTATATTGATGATGATGCCCAAAGTGATATGGCTATTAATATTGCTGTTAATGCAAAAACCCAGCGGTATGGCACCTGCAACACAACCGAAACGTTATTGATTGCGGCAAGTCGAGCCGCTGAGTTGCTGCCATTGCTGGCTACACAGTACGAAAAACATGGTGTTGAATTGCGATTGTGCAAAGAGGGCTTCGATATACTCGAGCGAGCCGTCAGTCCGTGCAATAAGAAGCTCGCCCTTGAGAGTGATTGGTATGAGGAGTACTTAGCACCAGTTTTAGCGATTAAAGTTACCCAAGGTATCGATGAGGCTATTGCACATATTAATAAATATAGCTCGCAGCACACAGAGGCTATCGTCACGAACAATCACTCAAACGCTATGCGTTTTTTGCGAGAGGTCGATTCTAGCTCGGTTATGATCAATACCTCTACGCGGTTTGCCGATGGATTTGAGTACGGGTTAGGTGCTGAAATTGGCATTTCAACCGATAAGATCCACGCCAGAGGGCCTGTTGGCTTGGAGGGGCTTACCTCGCAAAAGTATATTGTTCTAGGCGAAGGCCAGGTGCGAGAATAAACGATGATGCGAAGGGTGGGTGGTAATCGGTCGCAAGCGGGGTGCTCACATTGGTTGGGCGCCTAGAGTGCTGACTTGAATAAGCGTATCGGTGTATTGGGCGGCAGCTTTGATCCTGTGCATTGCGGGCATATAGCGTCTGTTTTGGAACTTGCAAAGCGCTTTGATTTTGAGCACGTTAAGCTGTTGCCGGTAGGTCAGCATGCATTAAAGCAGGCGCCCCTGGCGTTGGCGGCGCATCGCAAAGCAATGTTAGACCTTGCAGTGCGATCTTACCCTCAGCTCATCGTGGATGACCGTGAATTGCGGCGAGAGGGTGCTTCATACACCATTGATACCTGTTGTGAACTACGTAGTGAGTTGGGCGATGAGGCTGCCATTTGTTTTATAGTCGGTTCTGACGTTCTGGGCCAATTGCATTTATGGCAGCGCTGGGAGGAATTGCTGGGCGTTGTGAATTTGGTGGTGATGAGGCGCGCCGGTATTTCTGCTAATGAGTTGATTGCCCCTGAAGTTAAGGCATTGTTAGGCACAAGCGTTGCACAAATCGATCGGCCCTACGGGCAGTTAGCAAGTGTCAGCTTGGGCGAGTACCCTATATCTTCAACGCAGTTGAGGCGAGAGTTAGTTCAGCGCAATGATGTTACGAGCAGCACAGAGGCTCTAAATGCTTGCCACTTATGGCAGCAGAGTTTGCCAGCTGATGTGTGGGAATATATTGTGGCGCATGATTTATATCACTAAAAATCGTGTGTCTTGTGAGTAGCGAACATGATTTTTGAAATTAATAGAGGCAAGTAAATTAACGTGGATAATCAAACGACAGACGAGCACAGTAATATTGTTGTAAGTGCTTTAGAGGATTTAAAAGCTAAAGACATCATGGTGCTGCATGTCGGAGATATTAGCACCGTGGCAGATACTATGATTATTGCTACCGGCACATCTAATAGGCATGTTAAGGCATTGGCTGAAAATGTGGCATTTGAAGCCAAGCAACAGGATTGGCTTAGTATCGGTATGGAAGGAGATGATATTGCTGAGTGGGTTTTGGTTGATTTTGGCGATGTCATCGTTCACGTTATGCTACCGACTACGCGTGAGTTTTATGATTTGGAAAGTCTGTGGACGCTCAAGCCCGACTCCAATCCCGAGCAAGAATAGATCGGCTTCGTAATATAGTTATGAAAATATCAATCCTTGCTGTAGGAAAAAAAATGCCTGCGTGGGTATACGACTGCTGTGATGATTATTTTCAGCGTTTACCCAGTGACTATCAGATTAATGTTCAGGAAATTGCGTTGGAAAAACGTAGTAAGAATCAGTCAGCCGAAAAAACGCGCATGCGTGAAACACAACGTTTACTGCAAATGGTTCCCGAAAACGATTTTATTGTTGCGCTTACAGAAGACGGTCAAGCCATTAGTACACGAAAATTTGCGGGGCGTATCGAAAGGCTGCGCGATGAATCTAGGAATATCAGCTTTTTGATTGGCGGTCCTGATGGGTTGGATTTTTCTGTTCAAAATAATGGCCTAAAAGATTGGCCAGATTGGCGCTGTTCGTTATCGCTCCTGACATTCCCACATCCATTAGTGCGCGTTATCTTAGCAGAGCAAATTTATCGAGCTTGGAGTGTTCTAGCTGGCCATCCTTATCATCGTGATTAGACGATGACTAAAAGCAATAGCGTGTTGTTAATTTGCAAGTTCAATGGCGCATACGGTGCTTGTTACTTGTTGCCACGATCTCTGCAAATCAGTGGGGTCATGCCCTGTGTTTGAAAAAAATCAGTTAAGAGATAGCGCATTAGAGCAGCGCGTCTTTCAGCAGCGTATGATCGCCTCATTGGTGTTGTTCTTTTTTCTTGCCGCTTTACTTGCGTGGCGATACGTCAACCTGCAGGTTTTCCAATATGAAAAGTTTGCCACCGCATCGGACCGCAATCGTATACACACCTTGCCGCTTGAGCCTAGGCGAGGTCTTATTTACGATCGTAAAGGCGTACTCCTTGCTGAAAATCAACCTAGCTACAGTCTTGCGGTCACGCTTGAGCGTGTTGCTAACCTAGATGAGTTGTTGATTGACTTACAGCAACTATTTGATATTGATACGCGCAGTGTTGAGAAATTCAGGCAACGTCTTAATCGCCGCACCCCTTATCAGGCGGTGCCACTTAAATTTCGACTCAATGACGATGAGATCAGCCGTTTTGCTGTTAATCGTTATCGATTAGATGGCGTTGAAATAAAAGCGCAGTTGGTCCGGCACTATCCGCGTGGTGAGGATTTTTCTCATGTGATTGGTTATGTTGGCCGAATTAATAAAAGTGAGCAGGAAAAAATATTTTCTGACGAGCAGCGGCGTATTAACTATGCAGCAACCGACCATATTGGAAAAATAGGACTGGAAAATTATTACGAAGAAATTTTACATGGCGTAGTGGGTTCGCAGTATGTTGAATCTAATGCGCATGGCCGTGTGTTGCGGGTTTTGCAACAAGTGGATCCTTTACCCGGTGGCGATCTTCAATTATCTGTTGATGCCGAATTACAACAAACTGTTGTTGGGCTGTTGAAAGGACGCCGTGGATCGGTGGTGGTTTTGGACGTACATACAGGTGATGTGTTGGCGATGGTCAGTGCGCCGAGCTTCGATTCTAATTTGTTTGTTAATGGCATTAGCAACGAGTCTTACGGTAAGTTGCGCGATTCTATTGACCTCCCTCTATTCAATCGTTCGTTGCAAGGGCAATATCCGCCAGGGTCAACTATTAAGCCCATTATCGGTTTGGCTGCGCTGTATCATGGCCTGATTACATCGTCTTCGACAATTAATGATCCTGGTTGGTATCAGCTGCCTAATGACGAGCGCTATCATCGTGATTGGAAGCGCGAGGGTCATGGCGATAAGGTGGATTTATTTCAAGCTATTGAGCAGAGTTGCGATACCTTTTTTTATGATATTTCTTATAGGCTCGGCATCGATCGTATCCATGCGTTTACTAAGCAATTTGGGCTAGGTGAAAAAACGGGTATTGATTCGTTTAATGAACGCTCTGGCTTGTTGCCATCTCGCGCATGGAAGCGTGCAAGTCGAAATAAACCTTGGTTTCCTGGCGAAACGCTTAATATAGGCATCGGTCAGGGCTATATGTTGGTGACGCCATTGCAGCTTGCAGTGTCGACGGCGGCATTGGCTACCCGCGGAGAGCGCATTGAGCCGAGTTTTATTTTGTCGGACAAGACTCCGCCAAAAAGCAATAAGGAAGAGGTCGGCCAGAAAGAAAATATAAACGCATTGATTAACGCATCTGAGAATAACGTATCTTCTTACGGCTCAGAAAATCAGTTAGATGATATTGGTGTGAGCGATTATTTTTGGGACGAAATTCATGATGCAATGAAATCTGTTGTGCATGGCCGTAAGGGTACGGCTCAAGCTATAGGACGTAATATCAAGTATAAAATGGCAGGCAAGACCGGCACTGCGCAGGTTATTGGTATTGCTCAAGGTGAAGAGTATGATGCCGACGCTATCGCTGAACGTCAGCGCGACCATGCCCTCTTTGTGGGCTTCGCACCCTTTGAGAGGCCAAAATTCGCCGTTGCGGTTATTATAGAAAATGGCGGCAGTGGCAGCGCCACCGCCGCGCCTATTGCCAGGAAAGTGTTTGATTGGCTTATGTTGAACGACACCAGTAACGATAATAAAGTGAAGCCGGCGGGTCGAGAATTACCCGTGTATGCATCAAACAGCCAGCTGCCGGGCTTGGGTGATGTGTCTATGAATGATTCAGTCGAATGGGTGAATAATGCCTTCTGAATTTTTTCGAAGCTTACCCGGTGGGTCCGGTGCCTTGCGTATGCGGCCCAATACCTGGAAGAAATTCCGAATAGATTGGCCTTTATTATTACTGCTCATAATGATTTCGAGTTATGGCTTGGTCGTGCTTTATAGTGCAAGTGGGCAAGATGCCGACCGTCTAGGCAGGCAGTTTATGGCCTTGTTGGTGGCCTTTGCTTGCATGTTGATTGCTGCCCAGTTCCGCGTTAAAACCATTAAAGCGCTCGCGCCCCTAGCCTACTTGGTGGGCGTCTTGTTATTGGCAGCTGTGCCGCTATGGGGCGTCGATATAAACGGTGCAACTAGGTGGCTAGATTTACCGGGGTTGCCTCGTTTCCAGCCATCGGAGTTGATGAAGTTGGCGGTGCCTTTGACGGTGGCAGCCTATTTGTCGGGGACCTTGTTACCTCCAAAATTTAACTATTTGCTGGCTAGTTTCACAATTATTCTCTTGCCCTGTGGTCTCATAGTCATACAGCCTGATTTAGGTACATCGTTGCTAGTGGCTACATCGGGTTTATTGGTGATATGGCTGGCTGGGTTGCAATGGCGTTATGTCTTTGGCGCAGTGCTTGGTGTTGTTGCCTCCGCTTGGCCACTGTGGCATTTTGCGCTGCAAGGCTATCAGCGCCAGCGAATTTTGACGCTATTTAATCCTGAGAGCGATAGGCTAGGGGCGGGTTGGAACATTATCCAGTCTAAAACAGCGATCGGTTCGGGAGGTTGGGCGGGCAAGGGTTGGTTAAACGGAACCCAATCACAGTTAGAATTTTTACCTGAAAGCCATACCGATTTCATTATTGCAGTATTGGCAGAAGAGTTTGGTTTGTTGGGGGTTTTAACGCTGTTGATGCTATATATTTTAGTGGTAATGCGCGGCGCATATATCAGCATCTCAGCTAAAGAAGTGTTTGGGAAATTGGTGGCGGGGAGTATTACCTTCACATTTTTTGTCTATGTTATGGTGAATTTAGCAATGGTCTCAGGGATGCTGCCTGTTGTTGGTGTGCCTCTGCCGTTAGTGAGTTATGGCGGTACAGCGATGGTCACATTGTTGGCAGGCTTTGGCATATTAATGTCCATACAAAGTGAAACCGATTGATAGGGCCATTGATCGTCATCAGTCGACGATTAAGCTAAGCTGGCAGGCAGATCTTTGATGGTAGTGAGTAAGACTAACTTTGAACGAATCAATAATAGGTATTGAGCTGATAGGGCGGTGAAAATGTTTTTGAGCAAGCGCGTAAATACAATGACCTCAACAAACCGCAGTCGAGTAGTCGACAGACACTCATTGCGTTGCAAGCTGTACGACGCTACTAGTTATGCCTTTATGATGGCGCGATGCACTCTATTGGTGGGTCTTCTAGGTACAGGATTCATTGCCTCGGCTCAGGCTGATTATAGCCAGCATCCTGCCGCCGCCCCTGTAATTGCGACGTTAGTTGAAGACCATGGGATGTCGCGCGACGAGGTGATGCAAATCTTGGCCAATGCCTCTACTGAACAGCGTATTTTAGATAGTATGGCAAACGCAGCGGAAAAAACTAAAACCTGGACAGCCTATCGATCTAGTTTTTTAACGCCGGTGCGTATTGACGGAGGTGTGGATTTTTTGCGGGAGTACGCGCAAATATTGCAGCAAGTTGAGCAAGAGTATGGCGTACCTCCGCAAGTCATTGCCGCTATTGTAGGTGTCGAAACTAATTATGGCGGTTATACGGGTAAGGCAAATGTTTTAAACGCGTTGGCCACTTTGGCGTTTGAGCATCCGCGGCGAACTAAATTTTTTAGTAGTGAATTAGTTGAATATATTGTTTTGTGCAAAGAGCAGGGCTGGCAAGCAGACCAGCAATTGGGTTCTTATGCAGGGGCGATGGGTATGAGTCAATTTATGCCGAGCAACTACCGAAAGTTGGCGATTGATGGGGATGAAAACGGTGTGGCAGATCTTCATCATCCGACCGATGCCATCCATAGTGTGGCTAACTATTTAACTCACCATGGTTGGCAGTCGGGGGAATTAGTCGCTGCTCGAGCGGCGGTTAATAAAGGCTTCGATTCGGTTGTTATTGGCCGAGGGTTGCGACCTAACTTTACACTGGATGAATTAAGTAGTCGCGGTTATCACAGTCAGCGCGCTGTAGAGGGTGCGACCATGGCTCGTGTGGTGCGCTTTAATGATGCCGATGGCGACGAGTTTTGGCTTGGCTTTAATAATTTTTATGTTATTAGCCGTTATAATCCGCGCTCAAAATATGCCTTGGCGGTGTATTTACTCAGTGAGGAGATTCTGCGTTCTGCTGCTGCGCAGAATGCCCGTTCATAGGCAATTTTAATACTACGGAGGGTGTGCTGGCTGGGATGAGATTCAACCAGGTGGGCCCTTGGCAGGATGAAAGGTTTTCGTGGCCGGCAGTGATGTTAGACGCAGTATATTTACTATTATTAGGTAGCAGTGTTCATTGAAAGCCCGTTTTACTATTTGCATGAGATTGAATAGACAATTATGAAGGATTTTCTTTCCTATCTGGTAGGCGTCAATTCGGGAGATTATCTCTCGAAATTAGTAGTGTGCATTATGGTTGTAACGCTTCCTGCCTGCGGATTTTTTGGCGGCTTGAGAAGTTCTACAGTTACTCAAGATAGCGCGCCTAATGTCGTGATGAAGGCAAGCAAAATTAAAGATGCCGAGCCTCGCGTCGAGCCAAAGAGTCGTGGCGGTAATGCCAGCGTTTACACCGTGTTTGGTAAATCTTATCGCGTACTCGATAGTGCTAAAGGATTTAAAGAACGTGGCGATGCCTCGTGGTACGGGAAAAAGTTTCATGGTCGCGATACCGCGAATGGAGAGCGCTATGATATGTACCAAATGACTGCGGCGCACAAGCATTTACCCCTGCCTTCGTATGTCAAAGTCACCAATTTAGAAAATGGCAAAAGCACTATCGTTCGAGTTAATGACAGAGGTCCATTTCACGGTGGGCGCATTATTGATTTATCTTATGCCGCGGCAACCAAAATCGATATGCTGAAGAAAGGCACTGCCAGAGTAGAAATAGAGGTGATTGATCCCAAACAATGGGCCAAGGCGAAGAAGTCTCGTCAGCGGCCTGCAAAGCAGGCTCAGGCTGCACAAGTGGCGCAAGCTGATGCGGCTCAAGCCGAATTCAATGCACCTGCACCGCCAGCGGAGCGTAACAAGGCGGCGGATTCTTCTGCCCCAGTAGCGAGCGTCCAGAATCACTATTTACAAATTGCTTCATACGAGAGTTTAAGCGCAGCACAGGGTCTGCAGAATAAGCTACTTGAAAAAATAAGCTATGGCGGCGCGCCGTCGGAAGCTCACAATGTTGTTATTCACCCCAGCGCCAATAAAGCGTTGTACCGGGTACGTATAGGCCCTGTTGCGAGTCGTTCAGAGGTCGAACGATTAAAAGCACACCCGTTGCTGGATTCTTTTGATAGTATGTATCCTGTTGTTGAGTAGCTGTTGAATAGTCGGTGAATAGCTGTTGATTAGGGGATCTAAAACCCTAACATTTTATTGTTTGGCTGCGGCATATCGATGCTTTTTTCGCTTTTTGAGCGAGCGCATCGACCATCGCTGTAGGCTGTTCAATGACGAACGCACTTTCGCTATGCCCATTTATACCGTTTTCAGCTTCTTAGTTGTGTACCGATTTTTTGTTAGGTAAGTCCTCGGTGATGTGTATTTTCGCAAGTGGGTGAATGGATTTGTCTTAGTCTTTTTTATTAGTTATCGATGTGTAGAAAAATATAATGAAAAACGTTGTTTTGTCTTTAATGAATCGCCTCTCGACACGCGCTTTGGCCGGCATTGTCATCTATTTATTTTGTGTGCAAGCTTTTGGCCAAGTGGCTGGGTCGGGTAGCGCTATGCTTATGCCGTCGCCACCGCAGTTAGCTGCAAGTAGCTATTTGCTATTAGATGCGCACACGGGCAAGGTCATTGTTGAACATAATGCCGACCAGCAATTACCACCAGCTAGCCTCACAAAAATCATGACCGGCTATATTGTTTCTAGTGAGCTTACCAAGGGAAGTATTCGTGCCGACGACAAAGTTCCCGTAAGCGTTAAGGCCTGGAAGACGAAGGGCTCGCGTATGTTCATACGAGAGGGCACTGAAGTCTTACTCGAGGATTTATTGCGCGGTGTGATCATCCAGTCGGGCAATGATGCAAGTGTTGCGTTGGCTGAATACATTGCTGGAGATGAGGCTGCATTTGCTTCTTTGATGACGCAGCAGGCAAAATTGTTAGGTATGTCGTATACGCAATTTAAAAACGCAACTGGCTTGCCGGCTGAAGGGCATGTCACTACTGCAAGAGATTTGTCTATTTTAGCGAGCGCATTAGTGCGTAATTTTCCTAATCACTATGGTCTCTATGCCGAGAAGGAATTTACCTATAACAACATAACACAGCCTAATCGAAACGGTTTATTGTGGACTGACCAAAATGTAGATGGCATGAAAACAGGTCATACCGAGGAGGCTGGTTATTGCTTAGTAGCATCTTCTAAGCGTAATGATATGCGATTAATTTCTGTTGTCTTGGGCGCTAAGAGTTTGCGTGCTAGAGAGCAGGAAACTAAAAAATTACTTGCGTATGGATTTCGATATTACAAGACACAGACTTTATATAAGGCCGATGAGCCTTTAAATGTGGCGAAGGTTTGGGCGGGGCAGGAAAAGCAGGTAGCTTTAGTTTTGGCAGAGGATTTGAGCGTGACAATCCCTCGTGATCAGCAAGATTCGTTGCAGGCTAATATTGAAGTTGATCGTGAAATTATTGCTCCTGTTCTTGCAGGCAAAGTATATGGGCAGTTGAATCTTTCGCTTAACGGTGAGCTACTTGCGCAGCGTGACCTAGTGGCGGGTGTTGCGGTAGAGCCGGCAGGATTTTTTGTGCGAATATGGGATCAGCTCATTTTATTTGTACGCGGTATACTGGGTTTTACAGCCTAATCAAGCTTTTGCGCTCATCCTTATGATACGTGGCAACCACTATGTCAAAATTCATTTCAGATAAAACGCTGGCGCCGGATCAAGACGCAGCCAAAATCATTTTTCCTTGCCAATATCCCATTAAAATTTTGGGAAGCGCTTCGGTTGACTTTGAAGTGCGCGTGCTTGAGGTGGTTGCCCAGCATGTGAGTCATTTCGATAGCAGTACAATTAGCCGCCGTGACAGTAATAAAGGCAGCTTTCGCTCAATTACGGTCACCATAACCGCAACGGGTGAGCAGCAACTGGATACATTGCACAGGGCTTTGCTGAAGGTTGAGCAGGTTAAAATGGTGCTTTAGAAAAATTATTAAATGTAGCCCTAATTTTTCATCAATCAATTGTGTGACCAATCGTGACTGCGCAACTGCCTGCATTGCAAGTTAAAAGTTTCCTCGCCGAGCCGCCGCTAGACTATCAGCCGGTGCTCGATGCTATGCGAGCCTTCACTCGTGTAAGAACAACTGATACAGCCGACGAGCTGTGGATCCTTGAGCACTCAGCGGTATATACCTTGGGTCAGGCTGCTGATCGAGCGCACATTCTCAATAGCGATAATATACCTGTAGTGAAGGTTGATCGAGGTGGGCAGGTGACGTTCCATGGCCCCGGTCAGCTGATGTTTTATTTGCTAGCCGATCTGCACCGTTTAGATATAGGCGTTCGGCGTTTGGTAGAGATTTTGGAAGAGAGTGTTATAGAAACGCTTGCTCATTATGGTGTCCATGCAGTGGGGGATCGTAATGCTCCGGGTGTTTATGTTGAGGGAGAAAAGATTGCAGCCCTCGGACTTCGTATTAGCCGCGGCTGTAGTTACCACGGTTTATGTCTTAATTATGATTTTGACCCAGCCCCTTTTTTCGGTATCAATCCTTGTGGCTACGCTCAAATGAAAGTAACCCAGATCCGAGAACAGCTTATTACTGTGCCAAGTAAACCGGCATTAGTTGAACATTTTATCCAAATGCTAAGCCGGCGATTAGGTTACCTCCACGTTAATGAAGAGCAGCGTATTTGGAGTAATGAAGATCATAGCTAGATTCTGTTCGATCAGTCTTGCACCGCAAAGCGCTCGGAATTTTTTAGTCGTTTAAATGCTGCCTCATACTGATAGTTCTGAATAATAGATGGCCCATAGGTTTTGCAAATGATGACGTACGGTTTAGCGTTGGGAAGCTTGCTAGCAGGCATTTTACTAAAAAAATTTTTAGCCTCGACCGATCGTCCGCTCAGAGCCATCAATACCTATATTATTTGGCTTGCACTACCAGCCGTTATTTTTAGTACCTTGCCTGATATGCAATTTAGTACTAAGTTGCTCTTACCGTTGCTGACTCCGTGGCTACTGATTGCACTTTCATTTCTCGTGATTTACCCGCTGGCATCTCGCCTGCATTGGTGTGTAGAAATTAAAATTGCTGTCACGTTGATGATTGGTCTGGGTAACACAGCTTTTTTTGGTGTGCCGCTAGTCAAGCTATTGCTCGGTGCTGGCGCGGTGCCGGCGGCGATTATCTACGATCAATTAGGTAGCTTTATTATATTGTCGGTTGTGGCGACAGCGGCAGTCGCTGTGTATTCAGGCGATGGAAAACGGCCGAGTGTGAAGAGCATACTTTGGAAGGTAGTTCGTTTCCCGCCGTTTATTAGTCTCTTGTTGGCCCTATTGCTGCCGTCCACCGAAGCTCTGGCGGGCTTGCTTCCGTTGCTGTCTTTGTTGGGTAATACGATTTTACCGTTGGCCATGTTGATGGTGGGATTGCAATTTAGTATTCAAGTTGAGCCTGCCTATAAGTGGCCTGTTTTCACCGTTATAGCAGGGAAATTATTGGTGACGCCGCTGATAGTCATTGCAGTGGGCATGTTTTTTACTAGTAATCCTCAGGTATTTAACGCGACATTGATACAAAGCGCTATGCCACCAATGGTGACTCCGGCCATATTATTAATTGGAGCGGGATTGGTGCCAAGATTTGTCGCGACTACTCTGGGCCTGGCAACACTATGCGCTTTTGTGACAGTGCCGTTATGGATAATGCACTGGGGTTTTTTCTAGATGACGCTTCATCACAGCATGCTTCAACCCTGCATGAACCATCGAAGAAGGAGGCCGAATAAGCGGTTGTGGCGTGGCAGGCGAGTTACATTTTTCGGCTATAGCCATAGCTATACAAAGCAATAATAATCCCGATATTTAATGTCGGGATTAGCCAATAGCCACTGTGTCCCCATGGTGTCAGTCCTTGATATAAGTAAAAAGAACCGCGCAATGTTTCTCGTTCAAACTGTGCAGTACGCGCCGTAATAACGCCTTTTGTGTTGATAACAGCTGAAATCCCGCTACCAGTGCTGCGCAAGACATAGCGTCCGTTCTCGCGCGCGCGCATTTGAGCCATCTGCAGATGCTGCACAGGGCCAAAGGATGCCCCGAACCAAGCGTCATTACTGACTGTTATCAATACATCGCTAAGTTGAGCTGTCTTGGCGGTAAGTGCCGGATAAACTATTTCATAGCAGATCAATGGTCGAGCTTGCCAGTCGTGTATTTTGATAGCCGCTTGATGAGTTGGCCCTGGTTGCATGCTTGTCATGGGTAGGTTAAAAACTTTCATTAACCGCCCAACGATATTTTCGAAAGGGATGAACTCGCCAAATGGTACTAGCTGGCGTTTGTGATAAAGCCCTTCAGCGTGTCCGGTGCCCGCCACACTATTATGAACCCGCCAACGTTTGTCCTTAGTGTCGTAAAATCGATAGGGCACACCGGTAAGAAGGGCGCTGTTGCTAGTACTTGCCATTTCGCCCATGCGGTTGATAAAAGATTTGCTCGAGGTGTAGTCATTGGCGATTGCGGCCTCAGGCCAAATAACCAGTTCGTTCGATTCCCACTCATCGCGACTCATGTCAGCATAGAGTTGCAAGCTAGAGGCGAGCTGTTCAGGTTGCCATTTTTCATGCTGAGAAATATTCGCTTGGATCAGACTAACCGAACGCGCCGCGCCCGTTTTTTGCGACCACTCTATGGTATCGATGAGAGGAGCGAGTAGCCAACACAGTAAAGTTGCAGATAATACTGCTTTGATTGTGAGGCTCCGATCTGTCTTTGAGTTAGGCTGAAGGGACCGCCCAAGCACATAAACGCCGGCACCACTAGCATAGATAATAAAGCTAATACCATACACACCGATGAGCGGCGCCCAGCTTCCCAGTACCCATTCCGTTTGGCTGTAGCCGGCAAATAACCACGGAAAACCTGAAAACAGCCAAGTGCGCAACCACTCGGTGAACACGCCGGTAGCCGCAAACATGAGAATAGATTGACTGCGGCTAGAGCTGTGGCTTGTGTGGATATTGCAAAAAAAAGAAAAAGTAAACCAAGAAGCTGCATTGATCAGCGCCAATGACAGGCAAAAAATAAATGTTAGAAGGCACGCCAATGGGATGGGCATATAGCCAAATTCGTGAATGCTAACGAATACCCATGAGGCGCCGCTAATAAACAAACTAAAGCTAAACAACAATGCACGATAAAATGCATCTAATGGTTTTTTATTATTGAGTAAGTGAAAAAGTATTGCGGCGGCCACTAATGCCAAGGGCCAGAGGTTGAATGGCGCCATAGATAGCGTCAGAGATAGACCACCCAAAATGGCAAGCACTGCGTCGCGTAGATTCATAGTTGGAAAGTACGGCTATAAGATTGACGGGTTATAGGGTTATTCAATCCCAAGAAAAGTAACCAAATGCAGGCTCCGTGAGCCTATTGCTATTGCGTGTGTTTATTTTTTTCTTCACCGGCTATTGTCATTCTCAGTAGCCTTACCCGGCGGCTGTCGGCTTGCATCACATGGAAAGTAAATGAATCAATACTGATGTATTCATTTCTTTTTGGTAGGTGGCCAAAGTTGTTCGTCACAACCCCGCCAATCGTATCAAATTCAATGTCTTCAATTTCAGCCTTAAAAAACGCATTGAATTCTTCGATGGGTGTGAGTGCACTTACAATATAATGCGTGCCCGAAACTTGACGTATATTTTTGTTCACTTCGTTATCGTGTTCATCTTCAATTTCGCCAACTATTTCTTCAAGCACATCTTCAATGGTTACTAGACCTGCCAACGAACCGTACTCGTCAATCACTAATGCCATATGATTACGATCCTCGCGGAATTGCCGTAACAAAACATTTAGGCGCTTACTTTCGGGCACAAATACCTGCGGTCTTAGTAAGTTGAGAATGTCATTATGGTTTTCTTCTTGCGAAATCAGCGCAGCTTCTGCAGATATCTCGGTAGAGGCTCCTGTGTCAGTGATTAACCCAAGTAAATCTTTAGTGAGTAGAAGACCCAGTACATCATCTTTGGTCTCGCCGATAACTGGATAGCGGGAATGGCCTGTGGCAATAATTTTTTCTAGGTTGTCGGCGAATGAATCGGCAGCTTTTAAAACGACCATCTGGGTTCTTGGCACCATGATGTCGCGCGCTTGTTTTTCTGAGACTTCAAGTGCTCCCTCGATAATTCGTTTGGCATCGTCGTCAATTACTTCGTTTTCTGTAGCGGCACCAACAATTGCCACCATGTCTTCAGTGGTTTGTGGAGCTGTGCGAAACAAGTTTTTAAATCGTTTCCAGGCGCCGGAGGGGCCTTCGTCATTTTTGGCAGATTGTGAGGAATTATTCATAGGGTTTTTGGTAAGTTGATTTCCGTTAGTAAGTGGTTATTCGTAGGGGTTGGGCAAGGCAATTTTTGCTAGCAGCTCAATTTCAAGTGATTCCATCTTGTTGGCATCAAGGCTGTGCTCATGGTCGTAGCCTTGTAAGTGCAGCATGCCATGGATCACCATGTGGGCCCAATGTGCCGCTGATTTTTTACCTTGGTCTAGCGCTTCTGCTTCAATGATTGGGGTGCACATAACAATATCGCCGAGGTGGACGATACCGTCTATAGGATCCATTTGCGCAGGAAATGCCAGTACGTTAGTTGACTTATCAACATTGCGATATGTTTTGTTGAGTTTGCGCATGGCTTCTTCGTCGACAACAGCAATGGCGACCTCAGCATTGGTGCTGGCCTTGTTATCTGCATTAACGTATGCCAGCTGTGCCCAATCGACAAGTTGCGTGCCAGCAAGCAAGCTAGGCAGGGGCATTTGTGTGTCTATATCAACTTTTAGCATAGTGTGGCGTAGTGTGCGTTTTGCAAGTGTGTTTAATTTCGGTTGGTGTTTTTAATATGACTGGAGTGCGTGCTGTCAGTCTCTTCATGGTCGGCATAGGCCTCAACAATACGTTGTACTAACGGGTGGCGTACAACGTCTTTAGAGTTGAATTGTGTGAAGGTGATTCCGGGTATATTTTGCAACACCTTTTTAACATGGAGTAAGCCCGATTGTTGTCGGCTGGGTAGATCAATTTGTGTGTCGTCGCCGGTTATTACAGCGGTTGAGCCAAAGCCAATACGGGTTAAAAACATTTTCATTTGCTCACGAGTGGTGTTTTGGCTCTCGTCTAAAATAATAAAGCTGTTGTTTAGGGTTCGCCCACGCATAAAGGCAAGAGGCGCCACTTCAATGATATTTTTTTCCATTTTCTTACTGACTTGATCTACGCCCATCATTTCGTAGAGTGCATCGTATAGCGGCCGTAAATAAGGATCGATTTTCTGCGTTAAGTCGCCAGGCAGAAAACCTAGTTTTTCGCCGGCTTCGACAGCGGGGCGAACCAGTAAGATACGCTCTACCCGATGTGCCTCGAGCGCTTCTACGGCCGCAGCTACGGCTAGCCAAGTTTTTCCCGTGCCGGCAGGCCCTACGCCAAAATTGATGTCATTAGCGCGAATGGCATCGATATAATTAATTTGGTTTGAGCCACGTGGACGAATAAATTTTTTGCGGGTTTGTATGCCATGGTTGGATTCAGGCTGATTGACTTCGGCGGCGGTAAGGTCGAGTTTTTCTTTGCTCATAAGTTGTTGTAAGCCTGCCTGTTGGAGATGTAAATGAATAGATTCTGGCGTTAGGTCATTACGCGCAGTTTCGTTATAAAGTGTAAGAATGAGTGTTGACGCTGTGGATGAAGCTTCATTGCTGCCATTTAATTGAAAGCGATTGCCGCGGTTTCGAATGCGGACGCCAAGCCGACTTTCAATGTGGCGCAGATGCTCATCGAATTTTCCGCATAACTTGGCAAGCCTTTGCGAGTCATTGGGCTCGAGGACGAGCTGGGTTGAGGGGAAACTGGTGTTCAAGATGAGACAGCGACAGCCTGGAGAATCGGGGGTGCACAGTGATCATTACTAATTAAGCAACTCGGCTGCTTGCTCTGTGGCAAGCTTAGAAAAATCTTAGGAGGCATAATCAGTGGTCCGCGCAAAGCGTTGGTAAAATATCATTATAAAAAAACATTGGGTTATTCAAAACAACTCAAGCATAACGAACAAACAGGGGGTCTGCATAGGCCTGACAAATCGCACCAAAGTGGTGCAATCTGTTGTGTTGAGCTCTGAACCGCTTATTTTGGCGTCACTGCGCTTCAGCTGGCTTTTTTGCGGTGCTCTCTTTTAGTCGGGGTCGACCATGCCCTGTGGGCGGGCTCTGCGAGGCAGATTGAGGCGGGTAACATTTTCGCCTTTGCCGTCACAAATTTTAGCAACACCTTCTTTTTCCACCTCGTCTATCCTGATGAGTGAGTGCAGAGGTATATAGCTGCGTGATACAGAGGCAAATTCTGTTTTGAGCTTTTCTTCGCTCGGATCAACAATCATTTGCGATCGTTCACCAAATACGAATTCTTCGATTTCGATGAATCCATACATATCACTTTGGTATACCTGTCGAGCATACACTTCGTATATTTCGTTTTGGTTCTGAAAAATAACCTTATAAACCGGATCGGGCATGGGCGAAAAGATACTCCTGAAAAGTCGCTCATTACTACATGTGGCCGAGTAGACCATTTCTTCACGCATAATACCATGCTTACTAGGGTCAGGTCGGCAGCGCATGGCCAATATTGGTATACTTGAGCTGTTTTTGTTAGCCAACAGCTAACAGCGACGTCTGTATTATCGATTCACTCATTCCTCCTACCGACTGTTAAGACCTATGACTGCGAAACATCCTGCCAAAAAGCTGTTTATTCAAACGCATGGCTGCCAAATGAACGAATATGACTCGGCTCGAATGGCCGATTTGCTGCGCGAAAGCCACGACTTGGTTTCTACTAATGATGCCGAGGAAGCCGATATATTGCTATTGAATACCTGCTCGATACGTGAAAAGGCGCAAGAAAAGGTCTTTCATCAGCTGGGTCGTTGGCGCTTACTGAAAGAGCGCAACCCCGACCTGATTATTGGCGTGGGGGGGTGCGTGGCGAGCCAAGAGGGCGAGGCCATCGCTCACAGAGCGCCGTTTGTTGATATTATTTTTGGCCCACAGACACTGCATCGTTTGCCGGAAATGATTGATGTGAAAAAGCCTCAGGGGCCTGTCATTGTCGATGTGTCCTTCCCCGAGATAGAAAAATTTGACCGTTTGCCCGCGCCTAGTGTCGACGGCCCGTCAGCGTTTGTTTCCGTTATGGAAGGCTGCAGTAAGTACTGCACATTTTGCGTAGTACCTTACACGCGCGGTGAAGAAGTGAGTCGGCCTTTTGATGATGTGCTAGCTGAAATAGCTGGGCTTGCTGAGAAAGGTGTTCGAGAAATCAATCTACTTGGGCAGAATGTCAACGGTTATCGCGGGCTTAACCATTTGGGGGAGCAAATTGATTTCTCTGAGTTGTTGATTTACGTAGCAGCGATCGACGGAGTCGACCGTATTCGCTACACCACATCACATCCGTTAGAATTTTCAGACGCGTTGATAGATGTTTACGCTGAAATTCCAGAGTTGGTCGATCATCTGCATTTGCCGGTGCAAAGCGGCTCGGACAGAGTCTTAGCTGCGATGAAGCGCAATCATACGGCCCTTGAATACAAGTCAAAAATTCGTAGGCTGCGCGCCATTCGCCCTGAAATGTCTTTGTCTTCAGATTTTATTGTAGGTTTTCCTGGTGAGACAGATGAGGATTTTGCAGCCACGATGGATTTGATTGCCGCGGTTAACTACGACATGTCGTTTAGCTTTATTTATAGTGCGCGCCCTGGTACACCGGCGGCTGACTTGCCAGATACAACGCCGCTGGAGGTAAAAAAGCAACGGTTGGCGTTATTGCAGAGTCGCATTAATCAGCAAGCGCAGAAGTTTAGCCGCGACATGGTGGGTACGCAGCAACGGGTATTGGTTGGTGGTGTCTCGAAAAAAGATCCGGCAGAGTTACAAGGGCGCACTGAAAACAATCGAGTCGTCAATTTTAGGGCGAGCACTAGTTTCATTGGCGGCTTTGCCGACGTGACGATTGTAGATGCACTCCCCAACTCGTTGCGTGGTACTTTGGTAGGTAGTTAATGTAATACCGGCGGCGTCGAAAACGAGCCGCCTGTATTGGTCGTGCTTACCAATCGAAGTCGCACAGAAGGCCTATAGCGCCTGCTATTGTTGCATGGCCTGTTCAACGCTGGCCAACTTGACGCAATTAACAAACACTTGCATTGCCTTGTTCACTTCTCCAATTTCAGGAAAGCTGGGCGCTAGCCGAATGTTTTTATCTTCCGGGTCGTTACCGTTAGGGAAGGTGGCTCCCGCTGGAGTTAGTTTTACGCCCGCTTCAGCTGCCAGCGCAACCACTTTTTTGGCAAGGCCGGGTCGGGTGTCGAACGACACGAAATAGCCCCCTTGAGGATTGCTCCATACACCCAGATCACTATCATCAAAGTGATCATGAAGCGCTTTTGCTACGGCCTCAAATTTTGGAGCCATGATTTCAGCATGCAAGGCCATATGGTCCTTGGTGCTTGCTAAATCACTTAAGAAATTAATATGCCGCTGTTGATTGAGTTTGTCTGAGCCGATTGATGCCATTGCGAAGTGTTTGCGAAATGCAGCAATGGTTTGTTCGCTAGAGGCCATATAGCCAATGCCAGCACCAGCAAATGTCATTTTCGACGTCGAACCAAATTGTATGATTTGATCTAGTGTGCCGGCTGCTTCTGCCGCATGTTCGATACTCGCAAGTGATGGTGCTTGATCTGTGAAGGCATGTAACGAGTAAGCGTTATCCCAAAGTACATAAAAATTCTTGCTCGCGTGCTTCGGCAGCTCGGCGAGCCTGGCGACCGTTGCGGCACTATACACTTCGCCGGTTGGATTGGAGAATCTTGGCACGCACCAAATGCCTTTAATGTTGGGGTCGGCTTTGATAAGGGCTTCGACAATATCCATGTCTGGGCCTGCGCCGGTGAGGGGCACTGGGATCATTTCGACCCCTAACTGTTCGCACACACTAAAATGCCGATCATATCCGGGGCATGGGCAGAGCATTTTGATATGTTCACCCGATTCGTCGCCCTCTTTGCGCCATGCTTGCTGCTTTGCGTGCAGGCCGAGGTGATGGGCGAACCAAAGCGTGTAGTGCATGAGGCTAAGGCTACTATTGCCTCCTACAAAGACCCGCTGTTCGGCAGTTTCTTCGTCAACACCGAGCAGCGTGCCAAATAGCTGCTTGGCTTTAGGTAAGCCATCAAGCACACCGTAATTACGCAAATCAATGGTAGAGTCGAGAAAGTCTTCAGGGGTGCTGGCTAGAAGCGCATTCGAAAGATCAAGCTGTTTGGTAGAGGGTTTGCCGCGCGTAAGGTCGAGGCTCAATCCGTCAGCAATGAACTTTTGATGCTGAGCATGTAGCTGCTCATAAGCACTGTTAAGGGACTCAGACGATGCGTTAGCGTCGAGTTTAAATGGGGCAGACGACAAAAGAAGCTCCTATTAATACAGATGTTGGGCCGAAAAAAATAATTGATAATAGCCCAATTATACCGCTCGCCATTTGCCTTGTTGATAGATAGATGGTCAATAATGCAATTATTGTTAAAAAAGCCTTTGTTCTGCTCCCGATGCTCAAGCGTTTCTTGTCAGTGGAGTTTCAGTGCCCGCGCCAGCTCTAGCTGCCGATGCTGTAGGCTTTGATGAGGCTTTCTATACCTTTGGTTGCTAAAGGCCCGGCATCAATGATGGCGCAGCCGGCCCAATTGAGTTCTTGTGACTGCCCTTGATTGACCCATAAGCAGTCTATTGTCACCGCAATGGAGTCTTGTCCATCTATCTTACTGGGAAGCTGCAGCTCAACTTCATACACGCGGTTGACGTCCATTGGCTGGCTGCAAATAGCGAGTATTCCATTGACAGTTATATTGACCAGCGAGCCAATATTTTCACCCGATAGCGTATCAATAATTAAAATGGGCATGCCCAGTTCATGTCGTTCAATAGATCGAGGTTCGACTAATATTTTTGATGCGGCTTTACTTCTCATACCATACTCCTCTCAATAATATCTTTGGCAAGGTGCTAATGATGAATGCCGTGTTGGTTCGCGGCTGATTTGCTCTCAGATTGCTTTAGTTGCCCGCTAATTTTCTCTAGC
Source organism: uncultured Pseudomonadales bacterium (assembly GCA_905478995.1). Classification (GTDB taxonomy): domain Bacteria; phylum Pseudomonadota; class Gammaproteobacteria; order Pseudomonadales; family UBA7434; genus UBA7434. The sequence continues at coordinate 29,730 of CAJQKT010000095.1, forward strand.
ATTCGCTCGAATAGTGGTTTCTTTTGCTGCTCATCTATTGCATAAATAGCGCCACTCATCATCCCTAGGGCAATAACATTAGCTGCCACCACTGCAACTTCTTTACCATGATGGTCTGAAAGCATGCAGTTCTGAGTGCGAGCGTTGTACCAGGTGAGTTTTAGTTCTTGTGGCTCTGCTTCGTCGTCGCTCCAGCTGAGCCAAGTACCAAATCGCATCGACAAAACTTTTTCAATTTCGATTTCCGGCGCTTGCTGTAAATCTTTTTGTAAGTTGATTGATATGAGGTTTTCCGAGTGTTCACTTGATAGCTCAGTTCGTGCGGAAGCCTCCTTTAGCGGTGTTTCGCTCTGTATTTTTATACGACTTTTAATTTTTTCTTCAGGCTTGTTGAGCAATTGATAAGAGCGTTCGTTAATGGCGTTGCCTGCATTATCGATTGGGTTTTTGTTGTTGATGATATTGCTTTCATCTGCATGCCGTTTTTCTCGCCAGGCCATTGAGTTTTCTGTTGCTAAACTCTGACATAAATCGAGTGCGGCGAGTTTGCCTTTGATTTCTACTGCATCAAGACCGATGCTTTTCATGCCGTGCTGAAGTATTTCACGTAAAGGCGTACGAATTTCTCCGGCTAGTTTAGCTTCTGTGTCGTCAGTTTTGGGTTCGATATACCAAAGGAGGGTATCAACCGTGGCACCGGCTTGGTCCCATTCGGCGCTTTGCTCGCCATAACGAAGCAGGATATAGGTCATATAGGATGACCAGTCGTCTCGAATTAATTTGGTGATTGGACTGGGTAAAAATTCAAATTGAGTTTTTCTATCGACCACCTGCTTTACAAAAAGCTGATTTTCTTTGAGTTTTTCTCTGCCCTCGGCGGCTTGTACACTTCGTTGCTCGGTAAGATTTGCCTTTCGTTCAAGGGCTTCTAAATAAACGCTAAAGTCTTTTAAAAGCTCGTCAAACAAAGTAAGGTCATCGGATGGGTCTCCGTTACACTCTCTGGTGATTCGTTCTACGATTACACTTATTCGCTGGACGATATCGTTTGAAAAATCAGTTTTTTTATCAGTCCATTGCCCACTGGCGTCAATCAGTGAGTTGAATAATTTGCGCGCTTCGTGATGTGGGTTTTTTAGAAAATTCGGATCTTGAATTGCAATTTTAGCGTAAGGGGTCTCCAGATGGCTCAGCAGAGTTTTGATTGGGCTGGCGATCCGCTCTTCCGTATTGACCATATCGAATAATGTTGCAACTGCATCAATGATTTGCTGCAGAGGTAGGCTATTGGTGTTTGGCAATGCCGCCACGGCTGGCGTGGTTAAGGTGGCACCGCTCAATGTGTTTTGATGTTGCTGTAGGGCATTGAGTTCAGCAAGCACTTGGTCGATTGTCAGGGTGGGCTTGCTTGGGTCGATGGGTATAACGTTGTTGCCGATGGCCGCTTCAATCGATTTATACAAGTCACTCTGGCGTAGATCTGATGATGTCAGGAGAGGTTTGGTGGGGCTGTGATTCTTATAACTTAACTTAGGGAGTACATTGGCGGAGATGAAAAATTGATTAAGCTCATCATAGAGATCGCCCAAATTGGCCATAAAAAAACGTTCAAAGAGTTTAAGTAGTAACAGTTTTATTGTTTGGTCGGAGGTCTGGCTTTCAAGGAATTTGACAAAGCCGCCACAAAAAACACTCGGTGCATAGGGGGAGTTTTCACCGGCATCGACTCCTCGATTCACAGTGCTTATGCGCTTAGTGAGTCCTAATAGCTGGCTTGCGCAGTCGCTCGACGCGCGATGCGCCATGCCATTAACGGCCACCATGATTTCCATTTGAAATTCGTCAATTAAACGCAAGTCATCGCTTATATTCGTGCTGCAGAGGGGCTTGGGGTTGCTCTGACTGGTTGGGAAAGTGACTTTGAAGCGAGCTTTTATTTCATGGTCAAGCTTTTTCAGCAAAAGGCCCTTGGGATTTTCGAGCGTGTGTCGCGCCTCGGAAAGTTGTTGGCTATCGGAATCAATTTTGGTTCGTTCGGATTTTTCAAGCAAATATTCAGAAGCGGTCGAGATGAATGATTTACCCTGGGTTTCGCAAAAGCTAATCAAGATAGCGCGGGAAGCTATTAGTATTTCACGATTTTTTGTTTTTGATTTTTGGCCCATAAAATCCGTGTCAGCTGCTATTAAACTGGTCAAGAATTTAGTATAGATGTATTTTTTGCTTGGGGATGGCTGCGGCCATCATTCTGGTGAAATCATTTCGAATATGGCTGCGTTCGCTATCGCGTCTTGCGAAGCAACATCATCGCGGGCAGCTGGGTCAAAATGATCCGGCTTGTGTGCAAATGCAAAAAAAAGACGTTTTTTTATAAATCTCAACAGGTTATGATGTTCGCGCGATATCGAGTAGGTCTGTTCAGTCAGGCACGAAGATGAGAGCAAGCAGCGATCATCTGGATCTAAAAGCCCTTGGCTTTCATTGCACCATCTATTAAATAAAGTTCTTACTGACTTCATGCAAAATAATCATTTGAGTGGCGATCACAAAGTACTGCGACAGTCTCTCGACGGAGAGTTGTTCCCCGAGTTTCTTGTTGAGCACGTCAGTCGTGAGTGGGGCGATGTGATGCTGCCTCAGCTTAATCCCGATATCTGTTTACAGGTAGATTCGGGGTTAGCTTATTGTGGTTGCGCTGCGCCATCTGCCTACCTTAGGCAGTACGTGTATATGTATCACGGCTCAGATGATTTTGATCACGAGACGCTGTCGCAAGTGGTGAGGATTTTTAATTGGGCCGGGGATGACAATACCGTCTGGGAGACATTGACGTTATTAGAACTTGAGCGTGATTGCGGTCTTCAGCGCAAGGATTACTTATCTCAGCTCAAAGAGTTAGGCGACCGGTGGGAGGCGTTTTCGGGCGATTTCCGCTCAGATGTATGGCCTCCCTCAGAAATGCGCGCTTAGGTCTAAGGCGCATTAGCGGTTTCATTGTCTAGGCCAGACTTCAATTCATCCCCATTTTTTTGTTAGGCGAGTGTTGCTCTCAATCAATGCTCCAGAATCTTTCTTTGCGGTGTTGCGTTGCTCTGCAGATGTGTTGTGGCTTAATGATTGCTTGCGTCATCTTGTGGTGCGCGGTGGTTGTTCAGCCCGGCATTTTCGATCGGCGCATTCACCACCGAAAGCGATCAAAGTTTTGCGGGTTGGCCCAGTATTCCGGCGAGTTCCAGTCGCGTTTTTTATTGTAGTTGGTGATTTCATAGCTATAGCAATCGTACTGCTTTTGATTAAATTGCAGCGGCGCTGTAAAGCGAAAGCCTAGGCTGTGCAGTGTTTTTTTAGCATTCGCTAGAGCTGCGCTATCGTCCTTAGAAAAAGACAAAAACACCTTGACGTGGCTACAGTATTGGTTTTTTATTCGGGCTAATATCTCGACCGAATCGTCACTATTAAAATCTGTTAGGTCAGAGAATATCATGCACAGTTTGTAATGGCTGCGCAGTTTGGTGAGGCTCCTTTCCTTCGAAAATTCTCTATAGTCAATGGCTTCTGCCGGCAGGTGTGCCAGCACTGGCTCGAGTAAGTCTTTGCGCGCCTCGGCGGCGTTGTGTGGGGCCGATACGGTGGGCATCAAAATTAAGAGAGGCGTGGCATCGTCTGTTGCGAGCAGCCCTTGAAGATACGCTTGATATGGATGTCGTATGGTCTGGTTGGTTGGAGTGCTAGACATGAAAATGGGCGCCGCTTGGTCGTTATTCGGTGGCTCAGTGTTGGTGTGCATACGTGTCGATAGGTATGTCCGGGCTAATTACTCGAGCAATACGCTATAAAAAGCCAATTTTTAAGCAAATAAAAATATAAACCGCAACATTCTTGATAGTTTACTTTAAGTTGAATCGTTACCTCTATGTAAACTAGCGAAAAAATCCTTTTTTTCTTTGAAAAATGCGAGCTAAGTTGCTGATTTACTTGTGAAAATTGTGAGTTAGCGTGCTTGCAAGCGCAGTGCTGTGGCCGTATAGTGGCGCCAAGTGTAGTTATGTGACGCTAAGTGGGAAAATATCCCGTTAATTGGATCTTTTGTGCTAAATAAATTGCCGAAATCGTTGAAATTACTTCGCCGAGTGCGCTCCAGTACATTTTTTGTACGCGCATTTGGTGGAGATCGGCTCGCGCTGGCGCCGTTGTTTATAGCACGTGGGCGCTGCGATGTTTAGAGGCGTCAGTCATATCAACATGGATGCCAAGTTTCGTATAGCGATTCCTACCCGTTATCGTGAGCTTTTGTTGGAGCAATCGACGGGCCGGATGGTGGCCAATATTGATTTGAATCAGCCTAAGTGTCTGGTTTTATACCCAAGTAATGTTTGGGTGGGCATCGAAGAGCGAATCCAATCGCAGCTGTTGAATGCCGGTAAGTCGGCAAGGATTCTTCGACTGTTGCTCAGCCATGCAAGTGATGTCGACATGGACGCCAATGGGCGGCTACTGCTTCCTGCAGAATTGCGCACACATATCAATTTAGAGAAAAAGGCGGTCTTGCTTGGCTTGGGCAAGAAGTTGGAGCTATGGCGTGAAGACGACTGGCTGGTAGAGCAGGCGGCCAGTTTTGATGAAATTGAAGATGCGGCGTTGGTTGAAAAAATCGTGGGTGACATTGGCTATATCTGAGTTAGATTCATCGCGCTTGATTTGCGTGTGCAGCCGCCATGAAAGCTGAGCATCTGCCGGTAATGCCCGAAGAGACTGTGGCCGGTTGGTTGGCTAGAAGCGATGGTTACTACGTTGATGGGACATTCGGTCGTGGCGGGCACAGCGAGTTACTGCTAAAAAAATTGGGTGCTGGCGGGCATCTGTTAGCCATCGACCGCGATCCGTTAGCAATAGAGGCTGCGCTAAGGTTGCAGCAGCAGTACCCGCAGATCGACATCGAGCATGGCGCATTTGCAGATCTTGCCAGTTTGGTTTCGCAGCATGATCAGCGTGGAAAGGTGAGTGGAATTTTGCTCGACTTGGGGATGTCCTCGCCGCAATTGGATGACGCGTCGCGCGGATTTAGTTTCATGGGGGATGGGCCTCTTGATATGAGAATGGATCCGACTCGAGGTCAGTCTGCGGCGCAATGGCTGGCTGTGGCAGAAGCGGATCCTATTGCAAAAGTGTTGCGTGAGTATGGTGAAGAGAAGTTTGCTTGGCGTATTGCTCAGGCAATAGTGGAGAAGCGAGAGCAACAGCCTATAGAAACCACTAAGCAGTTAGTTGACATTATTGAAGGTGCCGTGCCCGCTAAACATCAAGGCAAGCACAAGGCGACTCGATCGTTTCAGGCTATACGTATTCATGTCAACGGTGAGCTTGAGCAGCTAGCAGGATTTTTGGATGGCTGTATTGATTTGTTAGAAAGTGGCGGAAGGCTGGCAATTATTAGTTTTCACTCGCTTGAGGACCGGTTGATAAAGCGCTATATGCGAAATTTAGCCAGGGGTGATGATTTGCCGTCGTCGCTACCGATTCGCGATACGGAGTTGAATAAAAAATTGAGGATTGTCGAGCGGGCGCAGCGGGCATCGGATGATGAAATTGCTATTAATCCCCGGGCGCGCAGTGCAATTTTGCGAGTAGCTGAAAAGATTTAACAAGTGGTTAGAAGAAAATAATTATAGAAAAGTGGTTGGGTGTGGCTTGACGATCAGGTGTTCTAGTAGTCGTTTAAGTATGGGGTCCATCAAAATATTATGATTCAAGAGATAAGCGTCGAGTGAAAGATCGCACTTCAACAAAGCGATGGTTGCCTACAATGATATTTTTAATTGTACTGGTGGTGATGTCTGCGTTGGCAGTTGCCTATAGCAGCCATCTAAACAGGCAGTCATTTATCGCTTTGAAGCACGCCATTAGCCTGCACACAGAGTTAGAGATTACTCAGGGCAAGTTGTTGCTTGAGCAAAGCGCTTGGACATCGCCTGCAGTTATAGAATCCTATGCAGAAAACCAGTTGGGTATGCATGTGCCTAATGCTTCTCAGGTGGTTATCGTTTCTCCGTCGCCTTTTGTAAGTCCTGACTCAAGCATGGCGGTTGCACCCCAGCCTGTTCAAACTAATCGCATGAATGCTCGACAGGCCAAAAGGGGAATTCAGTGAGTCGAGAGCTTTTATCGCAATGGCGCGTTTTTTTATTGTGGTCGCTGCTATTGGTCGCGCTACTGGCGTTAATTTTTAGATTGTTTTTTTTGCAATTTAGTGCTGACGAAAAGGGACATCTTTTTTTGAAGCAGCAGGGCGACTTGCGGGTATTGCGTAATGAGTTGATACCGGCAGGGCGCGGCGAAATTATTGATCGCAACGGTGCATTGTTAGCCTATAGCACGCCTGTGCAATCAATTTGGCTTAATCCTAAGGTCTTTGAGAATAAAGCCAGTGATATCCGTGCTTTGAGTGGTTTTCTTGATATGTCGGCGTCAAAAATTAAGGCGCGACTTCAGTCTAGTGGGCGGTATGTTTTTTTGCGTCGGCAAATAGATCCGGCCCTTGCTGAGCGAGTGCTGGCACTAAAAATTAAAGGGGTGCATGCCGAAACTGAGTACAAGCGTTACTACCCGGCAGCAGAGTTTGCATCGCACATCGTTGGATTTACCGATGTAGAAGATCGAGGTCAGGAAGGCATCGAACTTGCTTTTGATGATTTGCTCAGCGGCCAGCCAGGAGAGCGGCAGGTTATGCGCAACGGTAATGGCGAGCCTATTAAAGATATTAGTATGAAGCGTGCGGCAACTGGTGGTGGCCAGTTGCAGCTTTCGATCGATATGAATTTACAGTATATGGCCTACCGTGAACTTAAAGCTGCCGTTGCCGACAATGATGCGCGCTCAGGTTCTATGGTGGTTCTTGATGTGGCTAGTGGCGAAGTTTTGGCGCTGGTTAACCAGCCGTCATATAACGTTAATGATCGCAGTCAGCTTGTTCCAGCTAATACTCGTAACCGCGCCTTAATTGATTTGTTTGAGCCTGGATCGACGGTCAAGCCTTTTACTTTAGCGGCCGCCTTAGAGGAGGGCAGCATTAACGCTTCGACCATTATTGATACTTCTCCTGGCATGATTCGGTTGCCGGGCAAAGTCATTAAGGATCCCAAGGATTACGGCAAGTTAGATGTTGCCAGTGTTTTGAGTAAATCTAGTCAGGTGGGTACCACAAAAATTTCACTGGGTATGGAGGCAGAGCAGCTGCATGGTATGTTTTCGCGTGTGGGGTTTGGCGAATACTGCGCCACAGGTTTTCCTGGTGAGCAGGTTGGGCTTCTCCCACACAAAAAAGACTGGTCGGATCTGGATCGCGCGTCACTCTCTTACGGACTTGGTATGTCGGTCAATGCCATGCAGTTAGCGCGCGCCTATTCTGTGATTGCAGCTGATGGCATAAAGCGTCCGGTTAGCTTGCTCAAGCACGATAAAAGTATGGCTCGCATCAGTGATAGCGCTGCTGAGCAAGTGATGTCCCCGGTTATTGCTCGGCAGCTACGAGACATGATGGTCGGCGTAGTCGATAGCGGCACTGGCACTAAGGCTCAGCTGGCGGGTTACAGCATTGCAGGAAAAACTGGAACAGCTCATCGAGTGGGTAGTTCCGGCTATGAAGAAAATAATTACCGCGCAACTTTTGCTGGCATGGTTCCGGCTTCAGATCCAAAATTGGTCGTTGTTGTGACAATCGATGATCCGAAGCGTGGCGAATATCATGGTGGTAAGGTGGCGGCCCCCATTTTTTCTCGCGTGGTGCGTTCGGCAGTGCGCTTATTAAATATTGCGCCTGATCGGCCGGAGCAGTTGGATGTGCGCTTTGCATCAGAAGCCCCGGCCTTTGCTCCTCTTGGCGGTTTGAATTTCTCGAAGTCCCTGCCGGCCCACCGTGGTTCATTGAGGGTTGGACACGATGCATAAGTTGCCATTCGTGATGACACTCTCGCAGTTGCTTGTAGATCTTGCGCCGCAGCGCTGCCTAGAAATGGAAAATTGTGCTGACCTGGAGATCAATGGGTTATGTGACGATAGTCGTCGTGTGCAACCTGGTGATTTATTTGTTGCATTCGGTGGGCTGTCTAGTGATGGCCGTCAGTTTGTTGAACAGGCCATTGCCAAAGGGGCGGTTGCCGTAATAATTGAGACCGAGACACGCCAAAATTCAATGGAATCTGTGGCCCAATTGGAGGGTCGGCAATTTATCCATTGGCGTGACCAAGTGCCTGTTATTGAGTTGACTGATCTGCGCCACAAACTAAGTGCTTTGGCCGATACTTTTTTTCATCACCCATCAGCAGATTTAAGTGTTATCGGCGTAACGGGCACCAATGGCAAAACCACCTGCGCCTGGTTGCTGGCGGGTTTGTTGGCTCACTTCAATGTTCGGGCTGGCTTAATTGGTACTCTGGGTTGCGGAGTGGTAGAGGCTCGGCAAGTCGACCTTGAATTAACAGGTTTTACCACGCCCGATGCGATATTTGTACAGAGCTGTTTAAGCAGTTTAAAGCAGCGCAATTGTTCGGCTGTGGCAATGGAGGTTTCTTCGCATGCTTTGAGTCAGTCGCGCGTTGCAGCGGTTAATTTCAAAGCCGCTATTTTCACCAACTTGTCGCGAGATCATCTCGATTTCCACGGTGATATGCATTCATATGCTGCGGCTAAGCGTATTTTGTTTGATACCCAAGGTTTGGTGTGCGCAGTTATCAATGTAGATGACGCTACCGGTAGAGAATTGATTCAGTCGCTCGATAAAAACTTACAAATTATTAGCTGCTCTACACGAAATAACGTGGCCGATGTCTATGTCAAAAATATTCGCTGCTCTATGTCTGGAACTCAGGCCGATGTGTATACGCCTTGGGGTCATGGGTTAATACAGACATGCTTGATCGGCGAATTCAACCTCAACAATATCTTGCTGGTACTGTCCGCTATAGTCGCTGAGGGTTGTGATTTTAAAGCCGTGCTTGAAGCTATAAAACAGCTCGACCCTGTCCCGGGGCGTATGCAAATCGTTGAGCCTCCTACCCACGTAACCGCAGTAAATGCAGATACACAGCAATCAGCTGCTCCCTCGAATAGTGGTGCCGACATTACCGTTGTTGTTGATTATGCGCATACTCCTGATGCTTTGTCCGCCGCACTACAGGCCTTGCGGCCTCATGCTGTTGGTAATCTTTGGTTGATTTTTGGCGCTGGTGGCGAGCGTGATAATGGTAAGCGTGCGCTGATGGGGGAAATTGCCGAGCAGTATGCTGACCGCGTGATCCTGACCAATGACAACCCGCGCAATGAGTTGCCTCAGAATATTGTTACTGATATTCAGGCTGGCATACGAGAGCTGCAAAATATTCAAGTTGAGCTTGATCGCAACAGCGCAATTACTTGTGCCATTGAACAGGCCGCCTGCGGTGATGTTGTGTTAATTGCGGGTAAGGGGCATGAAGATTATCAGCTGGTAGGTAGTGAGCGCATTTATTTCAGCGATTATGAAGTTGCTGAGCGCGAATTATCTCGAAGGTGTGCAGCATGATGCCGAATACTTCTTTGCTTGATATTGCCACTGCTAGTAATGCATTTTTACATGGGGCGGATGGGCTCGTTAGCTCGGTTGGTATTGATACAAGAGCAATTATCCCTGGCGGTTTGTTTGTGGCGTTGCGTGGCGAGCATGTTGATGGGCATGAGTTTCTGAGTGAGGCTAAAAATGCTGGTGCTGTTGGCGCAGTTGTTGAAACGCTACAAGCAATCGACATACCGCAAATCGTGGTTGCTGACGCAGCTGTCGCGCTGGGTGATATAGCCAGCTATAACCGCAGTTTATTTAAAGGCGCGGTGGTTGCAATTACCGGTAGTGCAGGAAAAACCACGTGCAAAAATATGCTCAGGAGTATTTTGGCAGAAGTTGCAAATGTGTCGGCAACCCAAGGCAATCTTAATAACGAGCTGGGTGTGCCGCTCACATTACTCGAGCTTGATGAGACGCAGCAGTATGCGGTGATTGAAATGGGCGCAGCTAAGGCGGGTGATATTGCTTATCTGACCCGTATTGCCAGGCCTGATATTGGCGTGGTCACCAACATTTCGGAAGCTCATTTGGGCCGATTTGGGAGTTTGCAAATCACCGCGCAAACAAAGGGTGAAATATACGACTCACTGCCTGCTACGGGTGTTGCGGTGATCAATCTTGATGAGCCTTTTGCCAGCGATTGGCAAGCCCGCGTGCATGCTCGGACTGATGCTCCATCTATGTTGTCATTTTCGCTGAGTGATTTGGCAGCCGATATTGTTGCCAGCAATGTAGAGGCTGACCTTTCAGGCGTGCGTTTCACCGCTTCCGGAGATGCCATAAGCCCGGGCTGGTCGATTGAAGTCTCGCTACAACTTTTGGGTAAGCATAACGTTGCTAATGCATTGGGCAGTATCGCCGTGGCCAAGGCCTTGCATATTTCTGATCAGGCCATAGTGGCCGGTCTCGGTAAGCTCAATGCCGAATCTGGCAGGCTCCAACGGCGCGGCGCACGCAATGCACTGACGTTAATTGATGACTCGTATAACGCGAATCCAGCGGCTATGCGCGCGGCTATTGATACTGTGGTCGGTAATAAGCAAAGCAGCGGGCATGCTCATCTAAAGCCGATTTTTTTAGTACTCGGCGATATGGCTGAGCTAGGCCCTGATGCAGCGGAATTGCATCATGGGGTTGGCGAGTATGCAGCTGACCAAGGCATCGACTGCTTATTGGCTTGGGGTATGTATGCCTCAAGCTACGTTGATGGGTTTATGCAGGTGGTTGGCGATTCCCCGAAACGTGCAGACGTTTTCGCCAGTCAAGAATTGCTAGCAGATTATTTGTTAAGTGAGTCATGCCGCGAAGCAGTGGTGCTGGTTAAGGGCTCGAGATCGGCAGGTATGGAACAGTTAGTTGAATTACTGGCAACAAATCGGTTTGATCAGGTTGGTGTCTCATGTTGATTTGGCTTGCCGAATACTTGCAGCAGTTTGTGCGCGGTTTTGCAGTTGTACAGTATTTGTCGATGCGCGCCATTTTGAGCGTGTTAACCGCGCTGGGTATTTCCTTATTGTTGGGGCCGCAGGTTATTCAGCGCCTTATCGATAAGCAGTTAGGGCAAACCATTCGCAGTGATGGCCCTGAATCGCACCTAGAAAAAGCGGGAACGCCTACGATGGGTGGGGCGCTTATTTTATTGAGTATTTGTATTACAACCTTGTTGTGGGCAGATATTTCAAATCGCTACGTTCAAGCAGTGTTGGCAATAACGATCTTCTTTGGTGCGATCGGGTGGGTCGACGACTATCGAAAAATCGTGCAAAAAAATTCGCGAGGTTTAATTGCTCGATGGAAATATTTTTGGCAGTCAGTTGCGGCTCTAATTGTGTTGATATTTTTATATATGACATCGACCCTGCCGCAAGAGCAGCAACTCATTGTGCCATTTTTTAAGGATGTGGCTATTAGCTTGGGCTGGTTTTACATAGTGCTGGGTTATTTTGTGGTGGTTGGTGCCAGTAATGCAGTCAATCTAACTGATGGCTTGGACGGGTTGGCCATACTGCCTACGGTGCTGGTGGGTTCGGCGCTGGGGATCATAGCTTATCTTGCGGGGCATAGTGAATTTGCTAGCTACCTGCACATTCCATATTTGCCAGGCGCCGGAGAGCTAGCCATTTACTGTGGCGCATTAGCGGGCGCCGGACTCGGATTTTTATGGTTTAACACCTACCCAGCGCAAGTATTTATGGGGGATGTGGGCGCGCTCTCACTGGGAGCTGCCTTGGGTATTATTGCCTTAATTACTCGGCACGAAATTGTCTTTTTTATCATGTCAGGAATTTTTGTTGTAGAAACCCTGTCAGTCATTATTCAAGTGACATCATTCAAGTTGACGGGTAAGCGCGTGTTTAGAATGGCCCCGTTGCACCATCATTACGAATTAAAAGGCTGGCCAGAACCACGTGTAATCGTTAGATTTTGGATTATTACCGTTATGTTGGTTTTGTTCGGTTTGGCAACGTTAAAGCTGCGTTAGTGAGAAATCAGACTGTAGCCATGTTGATAAACACTGAGCAAGAATTAGGATTGAATAGCGCAATTTCATTTATGAATTTGATTCAAACAGACAGAAATAGATTGGTTGTTGGCTTGGGGGCCACTGGTCTTTCGACGATGCGCTTTTTGCAGCGAGCCGGTTTGCCTTTTTCGGCATTGGATAGTCGAGTGGACTTGCCCAATAAAGATAGCTTGTGTGCAGAATTCGTCGGTGTAGATATTTATTTGGGGGATGCTCCAGCAGAGGTTTTCGAGCGTGCAGACGAACTTTACGTCAGCCCTGGTTTGGCGCTGGACACCCCAGAGCTTGAGCAGGCTGCAGCAAGCGGTGCGCTGATCTCCGGCGACCTTGATTTGTTTATGCGAAATGTGGATGCGCCAGTCATTGCGATTACTGGTTCAAATGCAAAAAGCACGGTGACAACATTGGTCGGAGAGCTGCTGGCTAGCAGAAATCTTCACGTTGGCGTAGGCGGAAATTTAGGTACGCCGATGCTCGATTTAATCGAAAGAGACTGCGATGTTTATGTATTGGAGCTTTCAAGTTTTCAGCTTGAACGGGCACACCATTACAACTTCTCCGTCGCTTGTGTGCTTAATGTGTCTGCTGATCATATGGATCGGCATAAAACTATGCTGCGTTATCATCAGTTGAAACAACGTGTCTATAGCGAAGCTAAGGTTGCTTTATTCAATCGAGATGATCGGTTGACTTACCCGCTTCAGCGGGCAGGTTTAGTGCAAAAAAGTTTTGGTCGATGTACGCAAGGGCTGGACGATTATAGTTTGCAAGAAACTGACGGCCAAGAGTATATCGTTAAGGGCGTAGAGCGTGTGTTGGCGGTCGATGCGATTGCTTTACCGGGTCGGCATAATGTTTTGAACGTTATGGCAGCGTTAGCCATCGTAGATGCTGCTGGTTTTGATATGCAGGGTTTGGCTGAGAAGGCCGCTCAGTTTAGAGGTTTGCCGCATCGTTGCGAACTGGTCGGATCCTTTGCCGGCGTGCGTTATATCAATGATTCTAAAGCCACGAATGTGGGGGCTTGCGTTGCAGCAATTAATGGATTTTCTGCAGCAGGCGATCAGAAAATTATTGTCCTTGCCGGCGGGCAAACTAAGTCAGCTGATTTTCAGCCGCTGGCTACGGTAGTTGAAAAACACGCATGTAAGCTGGTGTTGTTTGGCGAGGGGGCTGAGCAAATAGGTGCTGCCTGTGCCGGTTGTTCGGATTTGCATTACGCACAAGATTTGCTAGGGGCTGTTCATGCAGCTCACGCTTTGACGGAACCAGGCGACCTAGTCTTGCTGTCACCAGCTTGTGCCAGTTTTGACATGTTTAGCAATTACGAAGAGCGAGGCGATGTTTTTAGAAAAGCCGTGAACGACTTGATCAATGCGGCGCCATCGATTGGAGTTGAGCGATGAGAACGCAGGTCAAGTCGATGCATGCATCGGTCAAGCCGCGCCATGCTTATGGCTATCGATTTGCCGGCTTTGATACTTGGTTGTTGATGGCTGCACTGGCGCTGGCTGCGCTAGGTCTGGTTATGATTACATCGGCCTCAGTTGAATACGCGGATCAGCGCTTTCAGCAGCCTTTATTTTATTTTTATCGGCATTGTGTGTACTTGGTCATTAGTGGGGTTGCGGCCGTTGCCGCTTTTCGAGTCCCAGTTAGCTGGTGGTCTACCTATGCTGTTCATGTCTTGTTTGGCGGTTTTTTCTTGCTCGTGATTATTTGGATTCCTGGTTTGGGGCATACAGCTAATAACGCAACTCGTTGGTTGGCACTGGGGCCGTTTACTTTACAGGTTTCGGAGCTCGCCAAAATTGGCGTGGTGGTTTATCTCGCTAGTTATTTAGTGAGACAGTCCGAGCTCGTTAAAAGCCATTGGCTAGGTTTCATGAACCCAATGATAGTGATGGGGCTATTGATTTTCTTGCTCTTGTTGCAGCCAGACTTCGGCGCAGTAGTGGTTTTTCTTGTGGCTGCATTATCGCTACTCTTTTTAGGTGGTGTGCGAATTGGGCAGTTTAGTGCTTTGATCGTCCTATGTGGGTCTATTTTAGCCATTATGGTACTAAGCGAAGAATACCGTATGGCTCGAATGGTGGCGTTTCTTGACCCCTGGACTTATCAGCAGGGCGGCGGTTATCAGCTGGTGCAATCGTTAATTGCATTTGGGCGCGGTGAGTTCTTTGGTTTAGGCATTGGCAACAGCATTCAAAAATTGTTTTTTTTGCCTGAGGCGCATACCGATTTTATCTTTGCAGTGCTGGCCGAAGAACTTGGATTGTTCGGCTGTATCGCGACACTGTGCTTGTATGCTTTTCTCATTATCCGTATTTTGCGAGTAGCCTTTCGAGCAGAGAGAATTGGTCAGCTTTTTGGTGCCTATGTGACTTACGGAGTGGCATTAATATTTTCTATCCAGCTATTTATTAATGTTGGGGTCAATATCGGTTTATTGCCTACTAAAGGGCTGACTCTCCCATTTCTTAGTTACGGTGGCAGTAGTTTATTAGCCAGTGGAATCTTTATTGCCATGGTGCTGAGAATTGATCAAGAGGTAATTTATGCCGCATCGGATGAAGATGAGCGACGCGGCACAATTACGAGCACCAATAGATTAGTTGATTCAGCGATGAATCGAGTGCATGGCTCTCATGAGTATGGTGAGCGCCATGCGTAAGCGCAATGCGGCTAAGCCGATCGCTGTATTAATTGCCGCAGGTGGCACTGGCGGTCATGTATTTCCTGCCTTGGCCATAGCCGAGCGCTTGCGCGAAAGTCAAATTAAGGTGGTGTGGATTGGTACGCAGCAGGGTATCGAGTCTCGTGTGGTGCCGGAAAATAATTTCCCTCTGCACACGGTAAGCGTTACAGGCATGCGCGGTAAGCGCTTGGGGACCATGTTGCTGGCGCCACTATTATTAATAGCAGCAGCGCTGAGCATAATTAAATTGGCTCTTCGGTATAGAGTTGTTTGTATGTTGGGGACTGGAGGGTATGTTTCAGCTGCGAGCGGTATAGCCGCTATCTTATTGCGCAAACCATTTTTCCTACAAGAACAGAATGCTGTTGCGGGCACAACTAACCGGTTACTGGCACCGTTTTCCCAAACAATTTTTACCGCTTACCCAGGCGTTTTTTCGCAACGCGCCAATGTTGATTGTTGTGGTAATCCACTGCGTCAGGCATTTATAGATGTGCCATTGCCTGATGCGAGAGGGGTGGCAGGCACAAAGCGTTTAAAAATATTAATTGTTGGCGGCAGCTTAGGGGCCAGCAGTTTGAATGCAGTGGTTCCTGCGGCACTGCTGCAGTGGCATGAAACTTGGACAAATGTTAACTGTGAATTTACTGATTTGCAGGTTTTTCATCAGACCGGCGCTCATGATCATGCGCAAGTTGAAGCCAGTTATTGTCGTGAAAAATTTGATGCCATGGTTTTACCTTTTATTGAAGATATGGCGGGGACCTTGCAGCAGGTAGATTTAGTCATCGCACGAGCAGGTGCGCTGACTATAAGTGAGCTCACAGCCGTTGGCGTTGCGGCCATTTTAGTACCTTACCCGCACGCTATAGATGACCATCAAGCCGTTAACGCGCAGTGGTTAGTTGATGGTGATGCCGCTGTAGTGATTCGGCAAGAAAATTTCAATACGGATTCGCTGATTGGCGCCTTGCAGTCTTTGGCAGTCTCTCAAAATAAGCTTATTACTATGGCAAAATTAAGTAGGAACCTAGCTCGGCCCAAAGCAGCTGCACATATTGCTGCGGTATGTGAGGAGTATGCGCATGCCTGTTGAAAAATCCTTAGTGGGTTCCATGCGGCGTATCAGAAATATACATTTTGTTGGCATAGGTGGCGCTGGCATGTGTGGAATCGCTGAGGTATTAATAAACCAAGGTTACGGTGTTAGTGGTTCGGATTTGTCAGAGAGCCACACTACCCAGCGCTTGGCAGAGTTAGGTGCCAATATATTTATAGGGCATGATGCCTGCCAAATAGATTCTGCTGATGTGGTTGTTACTTCTACCGCTATTGATGCGAGCAATGTTGAAGTGGCGGCTGCAAAAGAACAAGGTTTGCCGGTTGTTCCTAGGGCTGAGATGCTCGCTGAATTGATGCGTTATCGCTACGGAATAGCCGTGGCTGGTACGCACGGAAAAACCACTACCACTAGCTTGATTGCTTCTATTTTTGGTGAGGCCAAAGTGGCGCCAACTTTTGTAATTGGTGGCTTGTTGAATAGTGCCAATGCTAATGCTCAGCTGGGGGAGGGGCGATATTTTATTGCCGAGGCTGATGAAAGTGATGCATCGTTTTTGCATTTACAGCCTATGGTTTCAGTGATCACTAATATCGACGAAGATCACATGAGTACTTATGGTGGTGATTTTAGTCGGCTTAAAGATACGTTCATTAAATTTGTTCATAACCTTCCATTTTATGGGCTGTTGGTCGCTTGTATTGATGATGAAAACATCATTGAGTTGCAGGATCGGTTTCATCGAACGGTGGTGACTTACGGTTTTAGTGAAGCGGCTGATTATCAATTAATAAATTATCGTTGCGAGGCAATGCGTACTGATTTTGATTTGCGTATTGGCGGCTCAAAAAACCCATTGCATGTTTCTTTGAGTATGCCAGGTCGGCATAACGCCCTGAATGCAGCTGCTGCTTTTATTGTGGCGCAAGAAGAAGGCATAGATACAGGCATTATTTTAAAGGCCTTAAATGATTTTGCAGGGGTGGGTCGTCGTTTTGATGTTCAAGAAAATATCACTCTTGCAGGCCAAGTCGTAACGTTGGTTGATGACTATGGGCATCATCCAAGAGAAGTGGCAGCGACAATTTCTGCCGCGCGGGATAGTTGGTCTGAAAAGCGCTTGGTTATGGTGTTTCAGCCGCATCGTTATTCACGTACCAATGACTTATATGAATCATTCGTTAGTAGCCTAGGTAAAGTTGATGTGCTGGTGCTGTTAAACGTATACCCAGCCGGAGAGCAGCTTATTGCCGGCGCCGATAGTAGAAGCTTGTCTCGCAGTATCCGTCAGCGTGGTGAGTTGGAGCCAATTTACGTCGAGGACAATAAAGAATTGTTGAAGGTTTTGGAAAGTGTACTTCAGCCCGGTGATGTTTTGCTGATGCAGGGCGCTGGCGATGTTGGAAAGATTTCTAAGTCGCTTGTTTCTGGTGCATCGGAGGCGCTGATTAATGAGTGAAATGTGTTTTAAAGCAGCTCATGAAGTTGAGGTTTTTCCAATATGCCTGCTGTAAATTATTTGAGTGGTCGTGTGGCTGTACTCATGGGCGGTACTGCCTCAGAGCGTGAAATATCCTTGCAAAGTGGCATGGCTGTGCTGAATAGTTTGCAGGCATCTGGCATAGATGCAGTTGGTATTGATACAGCTGGAGATTTACTTGCTGATTTAGAAAAGACCCATCCAGTATTTGCATTTATTGCCGTACATGGCGCCGGTGGTGAGGATGGAAAGTTGCAAGCTGTGCTTGAGCTGTTAGGTATTCCCTACAGTGGCAGTGGCGTGATGGCATCCGCTCTGGCAATGGATAAGTTGCGTAGTAAGCATATCTGGAAGGGCCTTGGTCTACCTACGCCCCCCTATAAATTGTTGCAGGATTCTATGAGCCGCGAAGACTTAGAGGCGGCGCTCGCACAATTGGGTGGGAGGGTTTTTGTAAAGCCAATAGCTGAGGGTTCGAGCTTTGGTATGGCAATAGCGAGCAGTAGCACCGAGCTGCACGATGCCTTCCGGCAGGCTTCGCTATTCAACCAGCCAGTAATGGCTGAGCGTTTGGTGAGCGGGCCTGAGTATACAGTGGCAATACTTAATAAAAGGTGCTTGCCCAGTATCCGTATTCAAGCGTCGCAAGAATTTTACGATTTTCAGGCGAAGTATGAATCGGACGAGACCCGCTTTTTTATTCCTAGCGGCTTAGATAATGATGCTGAAAATCGCTTGCAAACGATTGCATTGGCGGCGTTTGAAGCATTGGGTTGCGTCGGTTGGGGTCGTGTTGATGTCATGCAAGATGAGCTGAGCGGCGTTTTTTATTTACTTGAAGTGAACACGGTTCCTGGTTTGACGGATCATAGTTTGGTTCCCATGGCCGCTAATGCGGCGGGCCTGTCATTTGCTGATTTGATTGGTGAAATTATTAATGCGTGTGCTGCCAAATGATTGCGTTTAATAACAAAAGTGGCGCCAGCCGATTGCAGCGTGGCAGTAAAGCGCAGTCTTCGATAGGCGTTTCAATGGCGGTTTGGTTTAAGCGTGCTATTGGTGCTGGGATTTTTCTTGCGTTGGTCATCGGCGCGGTAGCTGGCTTGCGTGCTGTCGAGCGCTCACCGGTGGGGGGCGTAGAGCTTTTCGGTTACAGCGGTACCGAAGATAGCAGTCGTGGTGCTACTGAAGAAGAAATTTACTTATTGATGGATGAGTATTTGGAGCAAGGCTTTTGGGAGATTGATCTTGTAGCGCTTCAATCAGTGCTTGAATCACACCGCTGGATTCGTCGAGCTGCAGTGCTTAGGCAGTGGCCCAATATCCTGCGCGTACAGATTGATGAGCATCTTCCTGTTGCACGATGGAACGGTACACATGTATTAGCCAGCAGTGCAGAGCTTATCCCCGTTAGTTCGATCGCGGAATTCTCTGAGCTGCCGCGTTTTACTACGCCGGGTATGTTTTCCCATGACCGCACAGATATAAAGTTGATGGTGGATGAATACAATAAATTGCAAAAAATGCTTTCGCCGTATTATTTGGCAATACATGAATTGGGTTCTTCATTGGGTAGCGATATTTGGTTGGTATTGCAAGACGGTACGCGCATTGAACTTGGCGAGAAAAGCCATCTTGAACGACTAACGCGCCTTATTGGTTTGGTTCAAGGTGGAATTATTGATGATTGGTCCAGTATTGCAATTGCTGATTTGCGCTACGCCTATGGCGTTTCAATTAGCTGGAGAGATTCGGTCAGGGAAATTCAAGGTGGCGATCAGCCGCAAGCACTGCGTAATTCGGCGGTTCAAGGCAAGCAAAAAATGAGAGTTGGTATGGCTGTAGTCAATACACACGGTTTAGATATCGTGGCAAATAACGTTCAGATTCGTCTAATACAAACTATGGGAGTTCAGCATGTCTGAGGTCACCGCAGGAAAAATGCTCGTCGGTTTAGATATAGGTACATCAAAGGTTCTGTGCGTAGTGGGTGAGTTGCATGGCGATGGAACTATTGAAGTGCTGGGTGCCGGTTCGTGCAAATCAACCGGAATGAAGAAAGGCGTGGTGGTCAATATTGAGTCTACGGTGCAATCGATTCAGCGGGCTGTAGAAGAGGCCGAGTTAATGGCCGGCTGTCAAATTCACTCTGTGTATGCCGGCATAGCCGGAAGCCATATCCGCAGCCTTAATTCACACGGCATCGTAGCAATACGAGATCAAGAGGTGGAGCTTAATGATATAGAGCGCGTCATTGATGCTGCTCGCGCGGTGGCAATTCCTGCCGATCAGAAAATATTACATGTACTGCCGCAAGAGTATGTTGTCGATACGCAAGAGGGTGTTAAAGAGCCTTTGGGTATGTCTGGCGTCCGACTCGAGGCGAAGGTTCATCTTGTGACTTGTGCAGTAACTGCTGCCCAAAATATAGAAAAATGTATTAATCGTTGCGATTTGCAAGTTGAGGAAGTCATTTTAGAGCAGCTTGCCTCAAGTTATGCAGCTTTAACCGATGACGAGCGCGAGTTAGGTGTGTGCTTGGTCGATATTGGTGGTGGTACCACCGATATCGCTGTGTTTACCGAAGGCGCTATTCGGCATACCGCTAATATTCCTATCGCTGGTGATCAGGTAACTAACGATATTGCGATGGCACTAAGAACACCGACGCCATATGCAGAAGAGCTTAAAATTAATTATGCCTATGCCTTGACTCAAATGGCCTCTGGAGACGAAACAATTAAGGTGTCGAGCGTGGGTGATCGGCCTCCCAGAGATCTCTCTCGTCAGGCATTGGCTGAAGTGGTTGAGCCGCGTTATGACGAGCTTTTTACTCTGGTTCAGGCTGAGCTGCGTCGCAGCGGCTACGAAGATCTGATCGCTGCGGGGATTGTACTGACTGGCGGAACGGCAAAGATGCAGGGCGCCATTGAGCTGGCTGAAGAGATTTTTCATGTCCCTGTCCGTTTGGGTTTTCCGCAAAATGTTTCGGGTTTTGGCGAGGTGGCTGAAAATCCAATCTATGCGACGGCGATGGGTTTATTACATTATGGATTTAAGCGAGAAGAGGATTTGTTAGTGCGCAAAACTGACAGTGGTGAAGGTTTTTTAGGTCGTATGAAGTCTTGGTTTAAGAGTAATTTTTAGCAGTAAATTTTGGTGTTTTTAATTTTTTTATTTTAACTTTCCTGAGGGGGAATGAATCATGTTTGAACTAGTCGATAATGTACCGCAAAGTGCAGTCATTAAAGTCATCGGTGTTGGCGGTGGCGGTGGTAATGCTGTGAAGCATATGATTGCTAATGATATTGAAGGTGTTGAATTTATTTGTGCTAATACCGATGCTCAGGCGCTTACTGACCTGTCGTCGAATACTGTGCTGCAAATAGGTGGCAACATTACAAAAGGCTTGGGTGCTGGCGCGAATCCAGATGTTGGTCGTCAGTCAGCAATTGAAGATCGAGATCGTATTGCTGAAGTGTTGGCAGGTGCTGATATGGTCTTTATTACTGCCGGCATGGGCGGTGGTACGGGTACAGGTGCGGCGCCAATTATTGCTGAAGTAGCCAAAGACATGGGTATTTTGACGGTGGCAGTAGTGACGCGACCTTTTCGATTCGAAGGTAAAAAGCGTAAGCAATACGCTGAG
>CAJQKT010000096.1 GCA_905478995.1 uncultured Pseudomonadales bacterium
AAAAAGAAGGCTATAGGTATTTTTGTATATTGATTGAATTGGTGCCCGGGGCCGGACTTGAACCGGCACGAGGGTCACCCCTCGAGGGATTTTAAGTCCCTTGCGTCTACCAATTTCGCCACCCGGGCAGGGTATAACTACTGAGGCTTGGTTGAGCCTTTTGAAATGGAGGCGCGGGTCGGAATCGAACCGACGATGGCGGAGTTGCAGTCCACAGCATTACCACTTTGCTACCGCGCCAAACTTGCTTTAAAGCGTTTTCGTTTGCCGGTTAGATGACCGACGTCTTTTCATCAGTTAAGGGCGTCGGAATTGCAGTGTGCTGCTTGACCACTCTGCCACCGAGCTTGTTAATCGTTTTGCTTTCAAGGCCCGAGCATCAGTATGGTTGATGCTAGCGCTTAAATCAAAATCGCCCGCCAATTCGGCAGGCGATGTTTAAATGGAGCGGGAAACCGGGTTCGAACCGGCGACCTCAACCTTGGCAAGGTTGCGCTCTACCAACTGAGCTATTCCCGCAAATCTTCTATCTTGATGCTTTGGTTAACGCCTTCAAACCACCGCGTTTTATTGGTGACCTTGAGCTTGCCGCATCATTTCGAGGCGCGTATTGTAAGTTTAAATCATTTGATGTCAAGTCGCTGAGAATATTCAATTTTTTTGATAGGTGAATAACGTCGCTAGGGTGTGTTTTTAAAGGCTATGATGTAACCCAATGAAACTGAATAAAGCTACATAGAGTCGCTTAAATCACGCCAAGCAGCTTTCATGTATACCGTCATCGACCAAATTGTGAGTATTGCCGCAACATAAAGCGCAATAAAGCCGAGGGCTTCAATACGTTGGTCAACAACGCTGGTTTGCGTGAGTAGCACAATAATGGCAATCATTTGCATAGTAGTTTTGAATTTGCCAATGATCGAAACTGCCACGCTTGTGCGCTTGCCAATTTCGGCCATCCATTCGCGCAGCGCCGAAATGACAATTTCGCGGCCAATAATAATAGCCACCGGCACAGTAAACCAAGGGTGGGGGTATTGCTCAAGCAGCAGCACCAGCGCCACAGCTACCATGAGTTTATCGGCTACCGGATCAAGAAAGGCGCCAAAAGGCGTGCTTTGATTGAGCTTGCGGGCTAGGTAACCATCTACCCAGTCGGTAATTGCGGCCACCGAAAAAATACCCGCCGCGGCAATACCTGTCCACGTATACGGTAAGTACACGACGCCAACGAGTACCGGAATAAGCAGTATTCGCATCAAGGTGAGCGTGTTGGGTATATTCATGTTTGCCATAGGTCGGCCAATAGCGTCTCTGTAATGCAATCGGAAGATTGCGCGAGATCATTTAATTCGTTATACATTTTATGCGTTATGTAGCGCAGCATAAACGTCTTGAGCAATCTTTTTACTAATTCCGGGCACTTTAACCAAATCATCGACCGTTGCACGCTCAATTTCTTGCCAGCCGCCAAAATGTTTAAGCAATTGCTGGCGTCTTTTGGGCCCTACGCCTTCAATACCTTCTAGCGGTGAGCTGTTGCGCTTTTTGGCGCGCCGAGCACGATGACCGGTAATGGCAAAACGATGCGCCTCGTCGCGAATTTGTTGAATGAGATGCAGCGAGGCAGAGTCGGACGGTAGGCGCACTACATTTTCATGGCTGCCAACAAATAAGGTCTCAAATCCAGGCTTGCGGGTGGCTCCTTTGGCCACGCCAATCATTAATACCCCTTCAATACCAAGCGTATCGAATACCTCGCGTGCTTGCGTCAGCTGACCTTTGCCGCCGTCAATAAGTAAGATGTCAGGCAGAGCCGCCTCGCCTTTTTGTAGGCGTTTGTAGCGTCTTGTAAGCGCTTGGGACATGGCGGCATAGTCGTCGCCACCGGTGATGCCTTCGATATTAAATTTGCGGTAGTCACTCTTTTTAGCCCCCTCGCGGTCAAATACAACGCACGAAGCAACCGTTTGCTCGCCACTGCTGTGGCTTATGTCAAAGCATTCAATGCGTGTGGGCGGGGATTCTAAGTCGAGGTCTTGTTGCAGCTCATTAAAGCGTTGTTCAATTTGTTGGCGGCTGTGAAGCCTTGCTGTTAAATTTTGTTGGGCTGTTTCATTCGCCATATTCACCCAGCGCGCTCGCCCAGCCTTGACGTTGTGTAATAGGGTGACTTGTTTAGCACTGCGCTCGCTTAATGCCGCGGCTAATTCACAAGCGCTGTCGAGGGCGCAATGGGTGATGATTTCTGCTGGTACGCTGCCCAGGCTGCCACCGCCGGTGAGGTAGCTGTGGGCAATAAAGGCTTCGAGTAATTCAGCAGGGTTTTCAATAAGCCCCGATTTGGGGTAAAAGCTGCGGCTACCCAATACCCGGCCACGGCGTACATATAACGCTTGGATACAAGCGTGCCCGGCGCTCACGGCCGCGGCTAATATATCAATGTCGCCACGGTTACCCTCTACATATTGATTTTCTTGAACACGGCGCAGGTAAGTAATTTGGTCGCGTTTTTGGGCGGCGGTTTCATAGTCTAGTTGAGCTGCTGCGCGCTCCATATCAGCCGTTAGCTCAGTACCTAGCGTGTCGGCTTTACCCTCTAAAAAAAGGCTCGACTGCCGCACGGTGCCTGCGTAGTCTTGAGGCTCAATGAGCTTTACGCAAGGCGCCGAACAGCGGCCAATTTGGTGTTGCAGGCACGGTCTCGAACGATTGTTAAAAAAGCTATCTTCACACTGACGCACCTTAAATACTTTTTGCAATAAGTTGAGGCTTTCACGCACAGCTTGACTGCTAGGGAAGGGGCCGAAGTAACGGCCTTTTAAACGCTTACTGCCTCGATAAAATGAAAGTCTGGGGTATTCATGGTCTGACAGAAATATATAGGGGTAGGATTTATCGTCACGAAATAAAACATTGTAAGGCGGGCGCTCAGCGTTGATGAGGTTGCGTTCAAGAATAAGTGCCTGGGTTTCACTAGTGGTTACCGTGACATCAATGCGGGCAATTTTACTTACCATAACGCTGGTTTTTGCGCTTGGGTGGTCATTGCGAAAATAGCTGGTTAGTCGTTTTTTTAAGTTTTTAGCTTTGCCAATGTAAAGATGGTCGCCATTATGGTCGTACATTTGATAAACGCCGGCACGCTGCGAGCAAGCACTTAAAAAACTTTTTGCGTCGAAGGCATTAGCAGCGCCAGGCAGTGGGGCAGGGCGGGCAACCGTGCCGGCTAAATCTTTATTTTGTGCCTGATCAAGCTGACCATTGGATTCGCTGTGGTTCGATGGCGGTGGTTTGCTCAACACGTCTCTCCGGCATTAGGCGCAAGCAGTCGCCGAATATAAGCATGGGCTTGTGGGGTTAACTGCAACGTGGCATGCCTGAGTGTGAGCAATATGGATGGGCTATGTAATGGATTAACGGATGTCATGGGCGGGTGCTATTGTAAGGGTTGCCGTACGAAGGGCAAATACCCTGTGACTTGGGTGAGAAAGCCTACTCATGAGGGGGCGCGATGAATTTTGAATTCAAAGCTTAGACTCAATGCAGTTTAGCAAAAAGAGATTGAGTGAGTTATCGACTTGAGGGGGCAGTTTGTCGGCTTGGCAACGCCTATTTGGCCCATGCACAATTGCTACAGGGTAAGTTTTAGCGTTCTAGTTGAACGAGTTGATGCTTAACCGCCAGTCTGAAAAGCTGTATATCGGTAGTGATTTGGAGTTTACTATAGGAACGGTGCCGATAAATATTAACGGTGCGCACGCTAAGGCCTAGTTGAATCGCAATATTTTCACGCGTGAGGCCCTCGCTTTTGAGGGTGCAAACTTCGCGTTCACGTTCCGATAGCATATCAAAGGGATTGCTAGAGCCCTGCGGGCCGCTTAATCGATCTGCCAGGACGAAGGGTACATAATTTTCGCCGCGATGCGTTGTACGGATGGCAGTTAATAAATCTTGCGATGAGCAGTCTTTACACAAATAACCGTGACCGTTTGCACTCAGGAGCATTTTAGCGGCGGTTAGATTTAACGTCGAGGAAAAACCAATAACGCACATGTTTTCGTTTAATTTGAGCAGTTGGCGAGTGACCTTTAGGTCGTCACTATCATTCGCAGAACCATCTAGCTGGGGGTCTATTAACACCACATGAGGCATGTGTAGCTTGGCTAGGGACAGCGCTTCTTCGCCCGACTGGGCTACATGGGCGAGTGTCATATCTTCTGCCGCGTTAAGAACCGCTTTTATACCGTGAACGACCAGCTCATTCTTATCAGCAAGCATTACTTTAATCATTAGTCTTCCATTTCCCTTTATAGTGGCCTGCCTGGCCATTACTTCTTGTCGGGTCGAGCCTTTCAGACTCAACCTGCATCGTTACATAAAAGTGCTCGTTAGCTTTAGCACTGGTTCGCTGTAGCTAAAACCAACACCAGTTGTCGCTTGCTGGCGCTTTATCTTTGGGTTTTAGCGATCATGTAACGTTGTTGTTCGTGCGGCTAATAGTTTTTATTGGTGTGAGCCCTTCGGATCCCGAGCCGTAATTATAGTGGCAATTTGACCGTGGCGGGTAGCCCAATTTTTGCGGCTATCGCCGCGCAGAAATAAGCGGCGCTTGCAGAGGCCTATAAATTAATTTGCTCTGAGTAAATGGCGGGTTGGTGCGCCTGGTCGTTGGAAGTTAGGTGCAAGCACGCTCGCATCATGCCCCAAATTGGTTCAAAGTGATCATTTTAGTTGTGAGAGTAATTGGTGAATATTCGCTATGCTGGTCCGTTTGGACGACAGCAGCCGGTTGAATCCTATAAAATTGCGGATTAGTTTTATTTTATAGCTAGATCGTATTTCGTATTGCTTGTCAGCTCGACTGCCACAGCAACGGCGGCAGGCGAATCGGCTTTATTCAAAAGGCGCATTATGAGTGTATCGATTAAAAGTGTTGATGAACTGGCTAAAATGCGCGTTGCTGGAGCGCTGGCCGCGCAGGTTTTAGAAATGATTGGGCCTTATGTTGTGTCAGGCGTAACTACCGGTGAACTTGACCGTATCTGCCATGAGTACATTATTAACGAGCAGCAGGCGATTCCTGCGCCACTTAATTATCGTGGTTTTCCTAAATCTATTTGTACCTCGGTGAATCAGGTTGTTTGTCATGGCATACCGTCGGACAAAAAAATTCTTAAAAGTGGCGATATTATTAACATTGATGTCACAGTGATCAAAGACGGTTATCACGGCGATACCAGTAAAATGTTTTGTGTAGGTGAGGCCCCAGTCCATGCACAGAAGTTGATAGAAATTACGCAAGAATGCTTATACATAGGCATCGAGCTAGTCAAGCCAGGCACCACTTTGGGTGATATAGGGCATGCTATTTATCAACACGCGAGTAAGTATTACTACTCGATCGTGCGAGAGTATTGTGGGCACGGTATTGGCGCAGTCTTTCACGAAGATCCGCAAGTTTTGCACTACGGCAACCCCGGGAAAGGGTTGGCGTTGCAAGAAGGTATGACGTTTACCATTGAGCCTATGCTCAATGCCGGCAAGCGCCACACCAAGCTCAGTAAGCACGATGGCTGGACGGTTGAAACTAAAGATGGCCGCTTGTCTGCGCAGTGGGAGCACACAATGGCTGTGACCGCTACCGGCGTTGAGGTTTTTACCGCCCGAAGTGACGAGCGCTTTTAAACGGGCCAAGCGGTAGGGTTATTCGTTAGCGTATAAATAGCCAAAAAAATGGGCCGATAAGCAGTAAATTGGCGAGCAGTGGTTTAATGAGTGGTAGGTTAATGAATAGTCAGTTAATGGCGGTGTTAGGCTTTAGTAGTGCTCAATTCGATGAGTCTTTGCAGCAGTGCCTCGATGCGGCATTGAGTAGTAAGAAATTCTTGCAGACATGCCAGGCGCGCTTTGATGAGGCTTTTGGGCAGGGTCACGATGCGGCTGATTTGGTTCGTGCAAGAGCATCGTTAGTAGACCAATTTGTGATGGCGCTATGGCAGCGGCAAGACTGGGATGTTAGCCAGCGCATATGTCTTTTGGCGGTAGGTGGTTATGGTCGCGGTGAGCTCCATCCTCATTCCGATGTTGATCTGCTGATTTTGTTGGCAAAAGCGCCCTCAAAAAAAAATAAAGATGTTATAGCTAACTTAGTGACATTTTTATGGGACTGTGGTTTTGATTTGGGGCACAGCGTACGTACCGTAAAAGAGTGCGTTAAGTTTGCCAGCGAAGACATTACCATCATGACCAACTTGCTAGAGTCACGTTGCTTGGTGGGTGACGAACAACTTTTTGAGACGATTCAGCACGAAACCAGTCAAGCGTCCATGTGGAAATCCCATGACTTTTTTGTCGCTAAATGGGATGAGCAGCGCGAGCGACATCGAAGATTTGACAGTAGCGAATACAACCTCGAGCCGAATATAAAAACCTCTCCTGGCGGACTACGCGATATACAAACGATTATTTGGATTGCCAGGCGTAGCTTTGGCGAGAGCGATATTCAGCAGTTGGCGGCCCACAATCGCCTCACCGACATAGAGGCGCAGACATTTTCCAGTGGTGTTGATTTTTTGTGGCGTGTTCGTTATGCCTTGCACATGGTGTCAGGTCGACATGAAGACCGCTTGTTATTTGAATATCAAATAAAAGTGGCTGAGCTACTGGGCTTTGCCGATGACGATGCTAATTTAGCCGTTGAGCAGTTCATGCATGAGTATTATGCGCGTGTCATGCTGTTAGGAGAACTCAATGATGTGTTGATGCAGCATTACAATGAAGTCTTGAGTGTTGCCAGTAAAGACGTTGAAGTCATTGAATTAAATGAGCGGTTCATCGTCCGTAATGGTTACATTAGTGTGGTCAGTCAGGACGTATTTGAGCAAGACCTTTCAACGCTGCTTGAAATATTTTTGTTGATGGCCGAGCACAATTATATCAATGGTGTTGAGGCTGGAACGATTCGACTGATGCGAACGTTCCGTGAAAATATTGATGATGATTTTCGCCTTAATCCTCAGGTTAATGCTCTATTTATGCGTTTGCTGCAATCGGGTCGCAATGTGCCACTACAGCTAAAACGCATGCGTAATCTCGGTATATTGAGTAAATACATACCGGCTTTCGGTCAGATTATTGGCAAAATGCAGTATGACTTGTTTCATGTCTATACGGTCGATATTCATACCCTTGAAGTGGTGCAAAATATTTATCGGTTTGCCCATGAGGGCTCAGAATATGACTATTTGTTGGCAGCGAAAATCATTAATGGGCATATAAAAATAGAGTTATTGTATTTGGCGGCTCTGTTTCACGATATTGCGAAAGGTCGAGGGGGCGATCACTCGACTTTGGGGGCACACGATGCCCGCGAATTTTGTTTACAGCATGGTGTGAGCGAGCTAGATACTAAGCTAGTGGTTTGGCTGGTTGAGAACCATTTATTGATGTCGAGCTTTTCGCAAAAACAAGATATCGCGGATCCTGACGTCATTAAGAATTTTGCCGAAACCGTTCG
>CAJQKT010000097.1 GCA_905478995.1 uncultured Pseudomonadales bacterium
CCGCCGTAACCTCTTCCGTAACCCAGCTCACCGCGAACGCGAAGCGTAAAATGACGATTGAGCGGTTTATAATATTGGCCATTGTAAGACAATTTGAAATAATCGATTTCACTGCCTGGCACGGTGGCCTCAAGCTGCACTGAATTGGCATGCCCCGCCGTTGGAAAAATACCCCGGTTCAACGTAGATTCACGCCAACTACTGCTCAGCGTTACCACGCCAAAGTCGTCGCCATTGATATCGACGAAACCCGGCTCTGACAACAAAAATTCCTCTTGATTAGTCAGCACAAGCTCAGGGGACACGCCGGGCGTATAGATTTGCGATGTGTCAATTGCTGTTGACACTTTGTAAGCAATACCGGGCTCTAACGATAGCTCCGCCAGAGGCGACGCTTTAATTTCCTGTACAGCGGCGAAACCCGTTTCGATTGCAGTAGACGTGTACCCAATACTGAAACGAATCGACTGGGTTTCACTTAACGGATAACCGAAAATCACCGACCCGCCCCAGCTATTAGTACTAAAGCTGGTGACATTTATCGCATCAAAATCGGTTTCGCGTGCAAATACCGTAAAACCTCGACTGACACCCTCAGGTGTGTAATACGGATTGACATAAGAGAGACTATAACTTGTTCGATAGCTACTCCGATTGGCTTGCACATTGACCTGCCTGCCAGTACCCATAAAATTGTTTTGCTGGAAATCAGCGCCAAAAATAACGCCTACGTCTTGGGAATAACCAAGCGAGGCCGAAACGCTGCCGAACGATTGCTCATCAACAACAAACTTTGCGTCAATTAGATCGTCACTGCCGGCAACTTCTGGAGTCTCTACCTTAACGTTATCAAAGAACCCGAGGCGCTCCAAACGCACGCGCGAGCGCTCGATGAGGTCGGTCGACGCTATAGCACCTTCAAGCTGGCGCATCTCTCGACGCAACACGTAGTCGGCCGTTTTGCTATTACCGGAAAACTCAACTCGCCGGACGTAGGTACGCTTACCCGGCTCGACCAAAAAAGTAATATCGACCGTTTTTTCGTCTTCATTCACTTCAGGGATGCTTTTTATTTCGGCAAATGCGTAACCCTGATTACCCATCACGCGTTTCATCAAATCTTCGGTGGCGGTCACAAGACCCTGCGAAAAAACTTGGCCATCACGCACTAAATAGGCGCGCTCAAGCAATGCTGCCTGCTCTTTAACCTCACCGGCTAAGTCGATATTGGCCACGGTATAGCGCTCGCCTTCATCGACCGTAATACTGATGTAAACAGAGTCTTTACTGGGCCCCACTGAAACATTGGCTGATGCTATGCGAAATTGTATATATCCACGGTCGCGGTAATAGTCTTCAATATTTTCCAAGTCACCCGATAGTTTTTCGCGTGCATACTTATTTTTACTGCCCAGCTTGGTAAAAAAACCGCGGTCCTTGAGCTCCATCAATTCTAAGAGCTGTTCGTCGCTGTAGTGCCTGTTGCCGACAATATTAATTTTTTTAATTTTTGCCGGCTTACCTTCGTCAATCACAATATCCACCGCAACGCGATTACGAGGCTCCGCTATCACATCGGTGGTCACCTGGGCATCGTAACGACCCTGGGCCCCGTACTGCCGTGCTAACTCTTTGCGCATCCCCTCAAGCGTTGCACGCTGAAAGACTCGGCCCTCGGCCATGCCTTGATTACGCAAACCATCAAGCAATGATTCTGTTTGAATAGCCTTGTTACCCTCAATGCTAATGGCACTAATCGATGGCCGCTCTTCAACTAAGACGACTAGCACGCCCTGATCAATACCTAACTCTACATTTTGGAAGTTGCCCGTACCAAACACAGCACGCACAGTATTAGCCACAGCCGACTCAGTAAGACTGTCACCCACATCAAGCGGAAGCACGGCAAACACACTCTCGGCGGCCACACGCTGCAGGCCTTCGATGCGAATATCCTTAATCACATCGTCAGATTGAGCCGCAGCAGGCGTCACCACACACAAAGCCAGTAACATCCCGGCGATGTTAGCGGTTAGCCGGATACCGCGCTTGGTAGGCGAGCGCAAGCAACAGCTAGACAAGCGGCTAAATAGGTTACGGATGTGTGTATCAAACAAAATGATTGGCGCCTATAAACGAGTGAAATCATTATACAGCGCCAGCGCCATAATCGAGAGTATTAGCATTAGACCAACTTGCTGTACAAATTGCATTACGCGCTCGGGCAAGGGCTTACCGGTTACCGCTTCGGCACCCAGCATGACTAACTGACCACCGTCTAGCACCGGAATAGGTAATAAATTGATGACCCCTAAGCTGATACTGATTAAAGCCAAAAACTGCAAATAAGGTGTTAAGCCGGAAGCCGCGGAGGCGCTAGCAATTTTAGCGATGGTGACCGGGCCGCTGAGATTATCGGTGGAGATAAGCCCAGCCAACATTTTTTTGATTGAATTCAACGTAAAGGCAATCATGCTCACAGTTTCTTTACTTGCAACCCACAAGCCTTCTACAATTCCGGAGCGCACTAAAACCTGCATATTGGCAGGCATTTCGGGAAGCGCAACTGAGACACCGATCCGCCCAACTATTTCTCCGCTTGCCAAGCTATGGGCAGCCGGGGTGAGCTGTATTGGTTGACGCGCACCGTCCCGCTCTATTTCAATATTCAGTGCTTGATTCGGGCTCGTGCGAATTGACTCTACCGCGTCTTGCCAAACGGCGACGGGCTGGCCGGCAATGACCACCAATTTATCGCCAGACAATAAACCCGCTTTTGCTGCCGCTTGCCCAGACACCACCTTGTCAATAATCGCTGGCCATTCCGGCTGCCAAAACTCAAAGCCCAGTGCTGTGGAAGGCGCCTGCATTTCGCTGTCAGACAACCAGCGCTCAATATCTAGACTATGGGAATTGGCCACATTGCTACCATGCATACTCGTGGCAATCTCGATTTTGCCGGTATCACCCACGCGTTGAAGTAAAGCCATATTAACTTGCGCACGACTCTGCACCGGCTTACCGTCAATAGCAACGATCAGCTGATCGCTAAACAAACCCGCGCGCTCCGCAGCCGAGCCAGAACTAATCTCACCCACAACAGGCTGATAACCCTGCACCCCAATAACCGATACGGCCCAATACACGGCAATCGCCAATAAAAAGTTCGCCATCGGGCCCGCAAGGATAATAGCTGCGCGCGCCCGCAAAGACTGCCGATTGAATGCGTGCTTTTGTAACTCCGGCGCAACCTCAGCTTCGCGCTCATCAAGCATGCTAACAAAGCCACCCAAAGGAATAGCAGCGAGGACATAACGTGTACCACTTGCATCGGTTCGCTGGAACAGCGGACGGCCAAAGCCAATAGAAAAGGTCAATACCTTAACGCCCAACTTGCGGGCCACCCAAAAGTGACCAAACTCATGCACTGCTACCAATATGCCTAGCGTAACGAGAAAATAAAATAATGTAACGAGCAAGAAGCTCTCCTCTATGTCAACGAGGGCAATCACGCCCGTGTGCTTTATTCAATCATACCCGCGGCCAACTGGCGCGCCTGCTGATCTACCGCTTGGATATGCAATAAAGACTCTGGTTCCGTGCTCGGTATTTTTTCAAGTGTCTGTTCAACAATCTTGACAATAGCGGGAAAACGTATTTGCCCATCGAGAAAAGCCTGCACGGCCACTTCATTAGCGGCATTCAATACAATAGCCGCAGTCCCACTATCATCAGCGATCTGTCGCGCAATACCCAATGCCGGAAAGCGCCGCATATCAGGCTGTTCAAAGGTTAATTGCGACATACTTGTCCAATCCAATCGCTCAACATTCGACTCAATTCTTCGTGGCCAGGCTAACGCGTGGGCAATGGGTGTGCGCATATCCGGCACACCCAGCTGCGCCAACACTGACCCATCAACGTATTCAACCATTGAATGAATGATACTTTGCGGATGTATGACAATATCCACATCACTGGCCTGACAATTAAATAACCAGCATGCTTCAATCAGCTCAAGCCCCTTGTTCATCATGGTGGCCGAATCAACCGAAATCTTCCTGCCCATAACCCAGTTAGGGTGAGCACATGCCTGCTCGGGAGTAATGGAACTAAAGTCATCCATATCGAGCGCTCTAAAGGGGCCACCAGAGCCCGTCAACAAAAGCTTGCGAACCCCTTGCTCCTTTAACGACAAACTCTCCTGCAATAAACTTTCTTGCGCGTTCACTGAAGACACGCCGGCTTGTATACGAGTTCTGTTGTCAAGGCATTGAAAAATTGCATTGTGCTCGCTATCGATCGGCAACAATGTTGCACCCGACTTTTTGACGGCTCGCATAAACAACGCCCCAGCAACCACCAGTGACTCTTTATTGGCTAACAAAATTTTCTTGCCCGCATTAGCAGCAGCCAATGATGACTCTAAGCCCGCAGCGCCAACAATGGCAGCCATCACCGTATCGACAGCAGCATGGCTGGCAACGATATTTAAAGCGGCCTTACCGCTGAGTACCTCTGTTGCGAGCCCCGCTGCCGCTAGCTTGACTTGGAGCTCGGTGGCCGCCTGGCCATCACTCAACACAGCGAAGCGTGGCTTATAAACGAGACATTGCTGTTCAAGCATGCGCTGATCACGATTCGCGGTCAGAGCAAAAACCTCATAGTCACTCGGGTGCAATGCGACCACCGCCAACGTGCTGCGACCGATGGAACCGGTGCTACCCAAAATAGTGAGACGTTGTAACGAGTGCCCAGCCGTTGGCCCCACGCCACGCGGATGCGCCTTGACCTTTCCGGTCAATGGTTGATTCTCACTATCCACGCTGTATTTATCCAAAGCTTGCACAACTCTTACTTAAGGCATATCCAACTAAAAGACTGACCTTACTCGAGGCTACCAATTAAAAATCAATACAAAAAACGCCAACAATGGAACACTAGGAAGCATTCCGTCAATACGATCTAGCACGCCGCCGTGCCCAGGCAACAAGGCACCGCTGTCCTTAACACCCACGTTTCGTTTGAGCACACTTTCAAACAAATCACCCAGCACTGACGCTGCAGAAAGCAAACCTGCCAGCAAAACAAAAATCAATAGCGAGGCCGACTCAGCGCCATAAAACGTAGGAGTGACGGTCATTGACTGCAATTCGCTTGAGTCTCCTGACGGTGCAAAACCTTTAACAATATCTAAAACTCCGACGTAAAATACAACGGCCAACAATTGAGCCGCAACAAACCCGCCCCAAAAACCTTCCCATGTTTTACCCGGGCTTACCTGCGGCGCTAGCTTTCGCCGACCAAAAGCCTTGCCAGAAAAATAAGCACCTACATCGGCAATGACAACAATCGCAACCACATAGACAATCCAAAACTTGGCTAGAGGATTAACACTTAAGACGGTAAAACCCGCCGCACCAAACAGCAAAACAACAAGCCCCAAGAGCAACTGTACACGAACAGTACGCAACCATTGCCAGCCCGACGGATATTGCAACACCACTCCGAGCAACATCAGCCATACCAGTACAGCAACCCCCAATACTAGCTGCATCAGCCCCGCAGGCACAGCTGATTCCAGTCTAACCAGCGCCCACCAAACTCCAAACATTAACAACCCGACAAGAGCGGTAAATCCGAGCCTATAACGGGAGCGATTTTCACCCGCTAGAGCAGACCACTCCCAAGCCGCAAACACCAACACCGTACTACTGATAGCACTCAAATAACTCGCGGGCAACACCACCAACGCGGCTAAAAAAGAGGCTGCGACTACTACTCCAGTAATGATACGCTGCTTAAGCATTTCGCGGCCCAACGTTAGTGTCGCTATGATTGACGTTCGCAGTATCTAAACCAAGCGCATTGTCTTGGCACGCTTCGCCACTATTTTTTCCAGCGAGGCTACGCTGCTCAAGCTGCACACCCGTTTGCCCGAAACGACGCTGCCGGATACCAAACTCTAAAAGTGCTTTGCGAAACTGCGCTTCATCAAAATCAGGCCAGTAACAATCACAAAAATACAACTCAGCATACGACAACTGCCATAACAAAAAATTACTCAGCCTGTGCTCGGCACCGGTGCGAATACACAAATCAGGGGCAGGCAAATCAGACATCGCGATATGCTGACCCAGCAAGCCCTCATCAATTTCGTCAACGCCAATACTGCCATCGACCACTTTACTGGCAATCGCACGAGTCGCGTCTGCAATATCCCAACGGCCACCATAATCGATCGCCAACACGAGGTTGCTAACGCTATTGCCTTGGGTCTTTTGCTCGGCAGCATTCATTAAGTCAACAATATCGGCGTCGAGTCGATCACGCCTACCGATAAACCGCACCCTTGCACCGCGCTGATGCAGCTCGTCAACTTCGTTTTGCAAATACGTTTTAAGCAGTCGCATCAGCTCGAGTACTTCGGCTTCAGGCCGCTGCCAATTTTCACTGCTAAAGGCAAACAGCGTGAGTACTTTAACACCTCGCTCTTCGCATACTGAAAGCACCCTGCGAATGCTTTCAACTCCCACCTTATGCCCACTAATACCCGCCAGCTTTTGTTGCTTAGCCCAGCGATTATTTCCGTCCATAATTATCGCGACATGAGCAGGCACGGAAACACCATCTGACTGCACCACATTAGCAGTGGCTGAACGATCAGATCGTTTAAAGATATTTTTTAAGGTATTTAAAATCGCAGAGAACTTATTCATAGCGCAACTCGCAGCCAATACTCACAGGACGTAACAAAGTGCACTATATTTCCAGTAGGTCGACTTCCTTGGCCTTAAGCTCTACTTCAACTTTAGCTGCGAACTGATCGGTTAATTTCTGAATATCATCTTGGCCTTTACGCTCTTCGTCTTCAGATATTTCTTTAGCTTTTTGTAATTCTTTTAAGTCAGCCATCACGTCGCGACGAATACTACGTAATGAAACTTTTGCATTCTCGGCTTCATGTCTGGCTTGTTTAATAAAGCCTTTGCGCGTTTCTTCAGTTAACGCGGGCATAGGCACCCTGATAACTGTTCCGGCCGTTGATGGATTCAACCCCAGGTCAGATTTCATAATAGCTTTTTCAATTTCAGGAACTAGATTTTTTTCCCAGGGCGTTATAGACAGCGTGCGGCTATCTTCGACAGTAATATTCGCCATTTGTGTTAATGGCGTCTCACTACCGTAATAATCGACGCGCAAACCTTCAAGAATGCTGGGGTGTGCACGCCCAGTTCTAATTTTATTAAATGCCGACTTGAGCGCATCAATACTCTTACCCATGCGTTCAGTTGCATCTTGCTTATATTCATCTAACACGTGGATTTACCTTTTTTATTGAGACCAGTTATTCTAAATAATCGCGCGAACAAACACAGCTGTTATTGCACAGTTAATGGTTTGCCGCATGCTCCGCACCGACACCTAAGCGCAGACGTCCATTCCGTCGCCCTATTTTATCAACGTGCCCTCGTCACCGCCCACTATAATATTCACAAGAGCGCCTGGTTTTTCCATTTTAAACACTCTTACTGGCATTGAGTGGTCGCGACACAAGCATATTGCCGTTAAATCCATAACCCCCAACTTTTGCTCAAGCACCGAATCATAGCTGAGTTCATCATATTTTTTAGCGCTGGCATTTTTAACAGGGTCTGAATCATAAACGCCGTCCACCTTAGTGGCCTTGAGCATCAGCTCGGCATCAATCTCAATCGCACGCAGCGCTGCTGCAGAATCGGTTGTAAAAAAGGGATTGCCCGTTCCTGCTGAAAAGATAACCACATCGCCCTGCTCTAGACAGCGGATCGCCGAGCGCCGATCGTAACGATCGACCACGCCACTCATAGGAATTGCGGACATTGCTGTTGTCGCAATATCGGCTCGTTCAAGCGCATCTCGCAGCGCCAAGGCATTCATTGTGGTGGCCAACATACCCATTTGGTCGCCGGTAACACGATCCAGTCCCGCCGCACTCAGTGCCGCACCGCGAAACAAATTGCCTCCACCAACAACCAAGCCAACTTGAACACCCATGCCCACCAGCTGACCAATCTCGAGCGCCATCCTGTTGAGCACACTCGGATCTATCCCAAAATCGCCCTCGCCTTGAAGCGCCTCACCACTGAGCTTCAATAATACGCGCCGATACTGCCCACTTGCTTCGGGTTGAGCCATCTTAATCATCCTATCTTACTGTTTCTCTTCAAATATTCATCTTCAAATATTCAGGCCGGAACATCGAATCCCGCTATTTTTTTTGCTCTACACTTGCGCCAGCTAAACGACCCCTGAGTTACACTCCGTCAACCGACTTGCAACGCGCGAAAAAAAAGGGCTCAATAAGCCCTCTTTTAACTAACTGCTTTGCTGCACCTGGGCAGCCACTTCAGACGCGAAATCCACCTCATCCTTCTCGATCCCTTCGCCAACTTCAAATCTGACAAACCCGACCACGTCAGCACCTGCATTTTTCAACAGTTGGCTTACCTTGAGGTCAGGGTCTTTAACAAAGGGTTGTTCAACTAAGCTACTCTCAGCAACAAACTTGCGGACGCGCCCCTCAACCATCTTTTCAACTATTTCCGGCGGCTTTCCACTATCAGCAGCTTGGGCAACATAAATGGCGCGCTCCTTTTCAAGTAATTCTGGCGACATATCCGAAGGCTTAGCGACTTGCGGATTAACTGCAGCCACATGCATAGCCACATCTTTGGCAAGCTCGGCATCACCGCCGATTAAGTTGACCAGTACCGCTATTTTACCGTTGCCATGCACGTAACCGCCCACAACATCTCCGGCGACTAGCTCGGCACGTCGCACTGTAATGTTTTCTCCGATTTTTTGCACAAGCGCCTGGCGCTTATCTTCCAAACCAGCAGACATCAGCTGCGCTATGTCAGTTTGCTGCTGACCTGCCACTTCGGCGACAACCGAACCGACAAATCCTAAAAAATTAGCATCGCGAGCGGCAAAATCAGTTTCACTATTAACTTCAACCATCACACCGGATTTACCATCATCAGCCAATTGCAATGCAATTGCGCCTTCAGCAGCTGTTCGCCCGGCCTTCTTTGCAGCTTTCATACCGCTCGATTTGCGCAGCTCTTCGATCGCAGCGTCGATATCTCCGCCGGCTCCAGCCAATGCTTTTTTACATTCCATCATGCCCAGACCAGTTCGATCTCGCAGCTCTTTTACCATGGATGCCTTAATCTCGGCCATTCCAGTTACCTCATATATGATAATTAATTTTGCTTGTTAAAATACGCTGGCCACCGTCAGTGGCTTGCTATAAAAAAGCTCAAACGTGTTTTAAGGTTATAGTCTTGGAAACTACTGCAAGCGTGTATTTTGTCAGAAAGCACGAACGCCGCTTAGCCAAAGCCGAAGCGGCGCAACTTACTAATTTACTTTTCGTCAGTAGCAGGCTTTTCGTCAGCAACCGGTGCTTCAGCAGCCGCAGGCTCTTCGGCAGCAACAGTCTCTTCAACAAATTCATCCTGTGCTACTGCAGCCTGCGCGCTTGCCGCTGAGGCACATGCATCTGCGATGGCTCCGACATAAAGTTTAATTGCGCGTATAGCATCGTCATTGCCCGGGATAACGTAGTCAACGCCATCGGGGTTGCTATTGCTGTCGACAATACCAATAACTGGGATACCTAGCTTGTTAGCTTCGGTAATTGCAATGCGCTCGTGGTCAACATCAACAACAAACAAAGCATCTGGCAAACCAGCCATATCTTTAATACCACCGATACTTTTTTCTAACTTCTCTTTCGTTCGGGTACGCATCAAAGCTTCTTTTTTAGTGAGCTTCTCTAGGGTGCCATCTTTTTCCTGCGCTTCGAGTTCACGATATCGATTGATTGAAGCACGGATTGTTTTGTAGTTTGTCAGCATGCCACCTAACCAGCGGTGACTAACAAAAGGCATATTGCAGCGCTGAGCTTCTTCTTTAATAATTTTGCTCGCAGCCCGCTTAGTACCAACAAATAAGATCTTGTTCTTACTCGCAGCCAAACGTTCAACAAATGCCAACGACTCATTGAATGCAGGGACGGTTTTCTCGAGATTAATAATGTGGATTTTGTTTCGCGCGCCAAATATGAAGGGCGCCATTTTAGGGTTCCAATAACGGCTTTGGTGACCAAAATGAACGCCAGCTTGTAACATCTCGCGCATACTAACGGAGGTACTCATAATATTTTCCTTTTTTAGGGTTAGGCCTCCACTCACCCCATCAATCCAACCGCTACGTGTCAATAACAACCCGCTTTGGCACCCTGGAAGACGTGTCGGTGTGTGTGAGAATTAGGTTTAACAAATACCGCTAGTATAGCGGCGCGATTTTATACCACAGCATGGCGCGTTCTCAAAATGCTATTTGAGGTAATTCCGCGACTTAAGGGAAGTAACGCTACGGTAAACGGCTGAGCTAGACCCGTAAAATACTATTTTTATTCGGCAACACTAAGCTGAATTGGCACCGCCATCATCGGCTAGAGTACCTGAGCTGCGCAGAATCATCTGAACCAGCTTGACTTCAGCCTCACTAACACCCAATGCGGTAATCACTTCACTGGCCACAGCCCCAGCGCGCAAACGGTCGGCTATTTGATTCAAGGACCCCGATGGTGCAACCACCTCTCCTGAAGCCTGCATTTTCAGAACATTGTGCATCTGCAGCTCAAGCTCCAACAAATGTCGCCCGAGACCCTGCTGACTGTCTTGCAGCAGGCCAACATCCCTACTAACAACTTCAACTATATCCCTTAACTCATTGTTTTTTATTGACTGCCTTGCTAAAAACATGAGTATAAGCAACAGGGCAAGGCTTACACCACCTAGCGCGAACCAAAACGCCATACTCACAGCCCCTCTTGCTCCAAATCTGAATCTGCATCGTCACCCAGCACACTGGCCGCTAATAACAATCGGTGCAGCGCGTCAACGTCAACAATGGCGCACATCTTTTCAATTATGGTTCCTGCCAGCCACTCACGACGAGTGTGCTGACTCCGCCAGCGCACCTCACTCACATTGATGTCCATTTCGCCGCCGATAGAATCAACAGCAAAACACCAATCCATATCGCGAATCAGCAACACCTGTCGATAATTGGACACCATATTATTATCGTAGCGCTCCGGCATAACTAACTTTGCCGTATCGACAATCACCCGATCATCAACCTCGCCCAAACAACATTCAACAAACGAGTTTTGCCAATTGGACTGCTCGGCAATATTAGAAACTTTCGGCGCAGGAGAGATCGCGTCAGCCCCGGCAAAAGGCTCTACCTTGGCCAAATATTGAAGCGGCAAAGCCAGCTTGAGATTGGCAATCTTAAAGGTTAAGCAGGGGAGTTGCTCGCTAAGAACCCACGCCGGCGCAGCGGCCAATGCTGCTGGCCGCACTACTCGGCGAGCCATTTTTTGCGCCGCAGCTTCTTGGGCCGCTTCAAGATGCTTAACAAAAGCAGTATTCCTGCTGCGCTCTGCCGCCGCCGACCTCGCTTCGCCCGGAGTATGATCAAGCGCTGCTGGTGCCTTGAGGCCAACGGCTTCTTTAACTTCTGCAACGCTCGGGCTTGCCGCTGCGTTGGAGGCGAGCGAATCGGCAGAAGAACTCACAGATACCTGATGACTCGCAGCATTGATCGGCAGCTCGCTCAGCAACGCTTCGATGTACTCCTGCACCGCATGATCCGACTCAATTAACAATTGCATGATACTAATCCTTACTAGCCGCTACGAAATCACGACTATTGAAGCCCGCTGCACAGACAGCAGAACAAATAATTTGAGCTTGCATAAATCTACATGCAACAGAACGCTGCAAACACCCTAACTCGGCGCTCATGCTAGGCACGCAGCTGGCTTTCATGCTGTTTTTCGTCTTGTAACAGCTGAGTGAGCAGCTGCCGGTAGGCGCGCACTGCCCGGCTATCGGGGCTATGGACCGAGGGAGCCAAGCCTTTCTTACTAGCATCACGCAGTCGAGTATCAACCGGAATAGCAGATCGCCAAAGCTGGGTAGGATACTGCTTACGCAAACTGTTGAGCGATGAAGTTGAGGCCTGAGTGCGTCGATCAAACATCGTCGGCACTATCGTCACACCTAAGTCCTGCGGGCGTGCTTTTTGCACCATCTGCAACGTACGGATCATGCGTTCCAGCCCTTTGATGGCCAAAAACTCTGTTTGCACAGGACAAACCAAGCGTTCACACGCGGCCAATGCATTAATCATCAGCACGCCAAGCACCGGTGGACAATCCAGCAAAATATAGTCAAAGTTTCCTTTGACCGATTGCAGAGCACGCATAATACGCAACCCCATCCCATCCTTGCCGGTCATCTGTCGCTCAACAGTCGCCAAAGCAGGCGATGTAGGAATAAGGCTCAAGCCTGGCACCGATGTCCCGGTGCAAAGCCCCAGCATTTCCTGAGTATTCATACTTTCATCTGCTTGGAATATCTGATAACTCGATCGGGTAAGGGAATCGGGGTCGTAACCGAAGTAGCTGGTCAACGAGCCGTGCGGATCAAGGTCAACCAACAAAACCCTGTGCCCTTGCTCAGCCAACAAGCCGCCCAGCGTCACTGTTGTTGTCGTCTTACCGACGCCCCCTTTTTGATTCGCAACTGCCCAGACTCGCACCGATCTTTCCCCTCAAAAGTATATAGAACCTTGGCAACCGACGCATTTCAGCGCCAATTTCAACGCCAACTGGCGGTCCCGCCAAAGGTTCAATGCCCCGCACATACTGGCTATTAAAACGCCAAATAATGCGCCTCAGCTATCTCGTCAGTGTTGAGTGCGAAGTGTCTAACACTAAAAGTCAAAGTGCAACCCAAGGCACTAAAATCAACACAATTGACCATAGTTATATACAGCAGGGCAAGAGTTATCCACAGCGAGTTAAAAATAGCTCACCGCAGAACTCTCGCTCATCTACAGAAAAAATCGACCTCACCAAAACTACCTGAGGCTAGGCACTCTTTTTATTAGTGAGCAAGAGCAAATGTCTACATTAAGCAGTGCAGGACAGCGCAAAATAAGGAAGGGAAAGTGGCTACAACCGGTGTGATAAGGGCCGCGGCCAATTGGAGCACAGCTAAGATGACCGCGACACAACATCACGACAACTTATTGGCTTGGTGACTCTGCTGATTCCTCGGTTTCGCTGCTTGGCTCAATCACGACAGCCTCGGGATAACGATCAGACAACCAAGCGCGGGCCTCATCCATCGCGCTGCGTTCCAAACCGCGCACCAGTGGCACATCATCAGCTGCCGACTCAATAATGGGCGTGGGAGCGATAATCAGATCATCGACTTGAGCCGCATCGGGTCGCAGGCGATTACGCGTTGAAACCATCAACACAATACGCCGATTTTTACTTCGTCCAGCCTCGGTCGAGTTAGACTGAGCTGGCTGAAACTCGCCATAACCGATCGCGGCTAAGCGCTCCGGTTCAATGCCTCGATTGACCAACTGCTTAACCACCGCTGCAGCGCGCGCGGTAGACAGCTCCCAATTGGATGCGAACTGCACAGTATTGATAGGAACATCGTCCGTAAACCCCTCGACCCGAATCACATTGTTGTGGTTGATTAAAGTCATCGCTATATCATCAATAATTGCAGCTGCCGCCTCACTCATTTGTACGCCACCGCTACTAAAAAGAACCTCCGAAGGAAGTTCAATTTGCAACCACCGCTCATCGCCTGCAACAACAATCAAATCTTTCTCAATCAGCGACTGAAAGCTCTGCTCCAACTGTTCAGCAATTCGAGTGAATGTCTCAGGAACTTCGTTGGCATCATTACCGGGCCGATCCTCTAGCGCACGCCCGTCTAAATCAATTGGCGTATTAGTATGAGAGTACTGCGGCTGCCCCTCTGAAAAAATGTTTTGATCCTTGATAGGCGCATTGAAAGCCTCTGAAAACGTCGCCGATAAAACGCGGTATTTTTGCTCAGACACTTGGGAGATCGAATACATAACGACAAAAAATGCCATTAACAATGTCATGAAATCGGCATAGGAAACTAACCAGCGGTCGTGGCCGGTTTGCCCACTAGCTGCTATTTGCGTGTTACCACTTAGCCGTGACTGTATTCGTTTATAGCGCATACTGGTATTAGAAAATCGCCTCTAGCAAGTGATGCAGGTTATCTGTTTCAGGAGACTGCAAAAAAACCCTTTAACTTTTCATTAATTGATCGAGGGTTCTCGCCTTCGGCAATCGACAGCAAGCCTTCTATAAACATTTCTCTAATTTGTGTTTCATGACGCGAATAAGCACGCAACTTATTAGCAACCGGCAGCAGCAACAGGTTAGCGAACCCCACGCCATAAATAGTCGCAACAAAAGCGACCGCTATACCGGTGCCCAACATACTTGGATCCGCAAGGTTGCCCATGACATGAATCAAGCCCAAAACTGCGCCTATAATACCGATAGTCGGGGCATAACCACCCATGGCATCATATACATTAGCTGCTTCG
This sequence comes from uncultured Pseudomonadales bacterium, assembly GCA_905478995.1. Classification (GTDB taxonomy): domain Bacteria; phylum Pseudomonadota; class Gammaproteobacteria; order Pseudomonadales; family UBA7434; genus UBA7434. The sequence goes on from CAJQKT010000097.1 coordinate 14,521, forward strand.
TGCTCGGCACGCTCTCGGCTAATTAAATCAACTTCCATTACCATTTTTATTTGCGCAGGCTCATTACCATCCACCAAAAGCTGTAGACCTTTTTTGGCAAATGGGCTCATCTCATTGTTGACAACTTTCTCTAAACCCAGCAGCCCTTCACGCCGGGCAATATTTGCCCACATAACGATTTTATTGAGCTCTTCTTCAAACTGATGTTGTGGCGCTTTAAAAACCAACTTAAACATTTTTAATGCACGAACAAAGATTGGTTGAGGCGTTTGCAGCGCCGCTGCGCCAAAGGTGCCACCAATAACGATCAACGCTGCAGGACCATTGAGCAAGGTTGACATATGCCCACCCTCAAGGAAGTTACCCCCCAAAATTGCAGCAAATGCGACAACAACACCAACAACACTCAAAAGATCCATACTTATATTTCTTTACCGTAAATAATTATCGTGGCCCATAACAGGTCGCACATCCGAAATGACAGATGCACACCTTAACTAGTCTTTGCTCTGCGGTCGATCACTTGAATAAACTAATCTCAACTTAGCCTCTGGCTGCGGAGAAGTTTTCTTTGAGGGCTCTTCCAAATCTGCCGCGTCAACCCACCAGTTCGCGTCGGCTAAGAGTTGTGGAATGTCAGAGGAAGCTAACATTCTTTCAAAAGCCGCATCCGTTAAGTCCCCATAATCAGGCTGGAGATCAACAACGTTATCATCTCTCCATACCGGTCGCAGTGGCACGCTAACCAAACGACGGGCTTCAGCCAGCATTTGATACGTGTCTACTAATAGTAACGGATCCGCTGCGCCAACCTGACCAGCAGCCAGTCCATGCACATCCATACTTTGATAGGCTCGCTCTAACTGTTTAGCAATGCCATCAACCTGATCACATTGCTGCGCACCCACAGCTATCGCAATTGGATTCCGGGTATAGACCAGCGTGTTCATCGTTCTAACTAGGCGCTTCAAACTTGATCCAAGTTGCTCATGCAAGCAACGAACAGTATGAGCGCTGACATCAAGCTCGCCAGGCCGCCGTTCCCATAGCTCGCCTTGCGCTGCAGAATTGAGATTGTATGAATCTGGAGATCGGGTATCCATTATTAACAGCTCTTTACTCTTCTACCGTAACAAAACAAGGACAACATTACCCTCGCCAGTGCCTCTTGATGCAAGCCGATGGAACATCGGAAAACTCGATTGCATCACTCTACGGATAAGTCTAGAAGATGCCAGCAAACTAGCCAGCAAGAGTGTCAAAGAACGCTTATAGCGCTAAAAAATTGTGCCTAATCGATCAAACATCCCACACAGTGAGCGCTATTCAACCAACTTGGCGCGCAACCGCAATGCAGCCTGAGCGTGTAGCTGACTCACGCGTGACTCACTAACACCCAGCACCTTGCCAATTTCCTTCAGATTGAGCTCCTGTTGATAGTACAGACTCAGCAGCAGCTGATCGCGCTCGGCAAGCTCGCTGATGGCCGCGGCAAGGCGTGCTCGCAGCTCATCCTTCTCAACCAAATCGGCTGGATCGACATCCGTATCAGCAATCGCATCGCCTCGGGTGCCGCCCTGGTCGTCACCAAGAATCTCATCAAAACTGGTCAGTTTAGCGCCCAGTGTATTCTTGGCCATCGCATGATATTCATCGACATCGACCCCCATGGTTTCAGACATTTCACTAGCCGTTGGGTCTCGGCCTAACTTGGCCTGCAGCTTTTGATAGGCGCTTGCCATTGTGCGCGCATTGCGATGCAACGATCGAGGCGACCAATCGCCGCGACGCATTTCATCGAGCATGGCGCCACGAATACGGATGCCAGCATAAGTTTCAAAGCTTGCGCCTTTACCGTGCTCGAAATTGGTCGCCGCATCAAGCAAGCCTTCAAGCCCTGCTTGAATCAAATCGTCAGCTTGCACCGAGTCGGGTAAACGCGCGAGCAGATGATGAGCAATACGTTTGACCAGAGGCGCATGGCGCTCGAGCAATGTTTCGATGCTCGATTGATTATTATCACTGTAAGGCTGGTTAGTGCGCGGCATCCGCTTTTTTATTCACTATGATTGAATTTTGCTGCGTTAAAACAGCTTTATTGTTAAGGGACCCTGTGCCCATTCACGCCGACAAAAAACCATACGTCAAACGTGGACACGGCTGGCTAAGAAGCACGGGCACCTACGCCCACCCCGCGAGTTAGTTATGGATGACTTGCTAGCAGGCTTTCAACAAAGAACTCGAGGTAACCGCTAGCACCTGTAGCCAGCGGCCATTTGTCTACTTTTTCTGCCAACTGACCGAATGCCTTCGAAGCTGCGCTGTTCGGATAAAGCGCATAAACAGCCTGCTGCTTGCGTACGGCCTTACGGAGTAATTCATCGTGTGGAATGTCTCCAGCATAGTGCAGCATCACATCAAGAAAACGGTCGGTAGTGGCAACCAGTCTGGCATAAAGCGCTCTTCCTTCTTCGTTGCTACGCGTTTGATTAGCGAGCACACGAAAGCTTTGTACGCCATGATCGCGGTGTAATACTTTAATCAGTCCATAAGCATCGGTAATTGAGGAAGGTTCATCACACACCACAACCAACACCTCTTGAGCGGCGCGAACAAAACTGACTACTGAATCTGAAATGCCCGCAGCGGTATCGATAATCAACACATCGATTTCATCAACTAAATCGCTAAAAGCAGCAATCAACCCCGCATGTTGCTGATGATTGAGGCGCACCATCGACTGGGTCCCTGAACTTGCGGGTATAACGCGAATACCTCCAGGCCCATCTACTATCACATCGCGCAGACCACACTCACCGGCAAAAACATCTTCAAGATTACGCGCTGGACGCAAGCCCAATAGAACATCAATATTCGCTAGGCCTAAGTCAGCATCGAGCAGCACCACACGCTGCTTAAGTTGCGCTAAAGCCATACCAAGATTAATTGAGACGTTGCTTTTACCAACACCGCCCTTCCCTCCCGTCACGGCAATAACACGAACGGTCGAGGAATCTTTAGCGGTTTGATTTGCTGGCGTGGTTTGTTCAGAAGCCGCCAATGTATTTTCCACCACAGTAATTTATAAAAAAAGTTTTGGCCAAGTAAACGCTTGCAATGCAGTGATTCCGGAAAAACGTCAACGCCTTTACAGAACTTATTGTATACGATTATAGCGAGCAACGAATATTGGCATATATAACTTTACAACCTGGCTTTACAATCTAACTTGACAGCCGACTAAACACTTAACGACGGCACCCGGCTGCCTGCTTTTATGTTAAGGGTAGGCGCCAGCACTTCAAATGCCATCTCATCTGTTTGCTCAAATGATAGCTGCTGGAGCATCTGCTGCTTACTCGGCACCGTTAAATGCTCGGGCAATAGCGTTCCTCTTGCCACATAGGCAGCCTGCATGCGCTCGCTGAGCAATAAACTCATAATTTCGCCAATCGATTGTGCTTGATCATAAAACGTCAGTACGCAGCCTGCCGTATGCGGACTATTATATTGCTGAATAACATGGCGCAGATAGCGCTGCTCTCCAGTAGCCGGTAACACCAGCAGTTCGCTAATTTTAATATTGTCAGCATGCGCCTCATCAAATATCCCGTGCAACGGTTTCGCCTCGTCCAGACCATTGGCCGTATCGATCAATACCGTTCGAAAACGTGAACACTGACTAATTCTTTGAGTGAAAGAAAAATCAGTATCCACCGGCAAATAAGTAATGCCGGCTAATGAAGTGAGCTGCGATATAACGTCTGAGCGAGCCCCCTCCATACTAATGACCGCCACCTCGCCTGCTTTATCTTGCTCAATAAAGCGCCCCAACAACATCGCCATCACCGAGCTCTTACCTGCACCTAGAGGGCCGACTAACGCAAATAGACCGCCGCCGTCTACCACCTCTTTTTCCAGCAGCGGCAGCACTAGATTAAGCTGCTCAAGGCAAGCCGACCAAAGCGCTTCAACATCATTACCGCTCACATTTTGTAATAATGCGGTAATCACCGTTTGCGAAAAGCCCATTTGCAGCAATCGCTGCATAACAATGTACTGTGCCGGTTGCGGGAGAACCGTCTCACTATGATTGCGCGCTAAAGAGTCAGCAAGCAGCGTCTTTAACTGTTTCAATTCAACCTGAATTGCGTCTATGGGCATACTTTCTTCTTGCCTGGCAGAAGCAACGAAGTTCAGCTGCCCCGAGACTGCTGCAAGACCACTCTCAGGCAAGGTCTCACCTTTGACCCTTGCGGGCTCATGCGGTAACTGAAGGATCTGCTCGGCCAGTGCGCTAGCCGTGTGCCTGAGGCCAATCTCAGGCTTCAAAGCTGCTGGCGAATGATCAATACCATCGAGATCAGCATCCAAATCACGAGCGTTAGCCGAACTTCCTGCGGCATCACCTAACAAAGATGGATAATCGCTGCGTAAACGAGCTAGCGTATCGCCAAAAGACCGACGCGACTGGGCGTTATTATGCAGTGCTTTAGAGTCCTCTTGAGAGAGATCGGTCGAGCCATCAACAGACTCTGCAGCAAACTGTGAGAGCGCCTCAATCGGTAACTCCAGCTCTGCTTCATCAGCAGCGCGGCGCCCATTAGCGCGACGCTCATTCCTACGTCGCTCACCATACAACTGACTCATATCTATATTATTAGTGGCAGCACCAGGTGGTAAACCAACGACCTCAACGCCACTGGCTACTCGCCGTGAAGCTAATAAAATTGCTTCTCCGCCTAGTTCATTGGAAAGCATTTTTAGAGCCCTACCCATATCAGGGGCTACAAACCGTTGCACTTTGCTCGCCGTATGTTTTTGCATGGCTTTGCTCCTTAATTAGCGCTTAAGCAATCATTAAGCGTTATAAATTTAACCCACCGTGTTTTCAATGGTGATTTGTTTGTCGTCAGGTATTTCGTTGTATGATAAGACCGAAAGAGGATGGCTACTAAATCTTGCTAATCGCGCCATAACCGGTCGCAAAGTGGCAGCCACGAGTAATACAGCAACATGGCCTTTAGCCTCTTGATCTCGTGCTGCAGCGCTGAGAGAGCTTTGCAACTGTTCAGCAAGTCCAGGCTCAAGCGTGAGCTCACCCGCTGCTTGCTGCGCCATCGACTTCATCAACATTTGCTCCATCGACATAGCCAGCGTAATGACAGGTAAATTCGTTTCGTTACCAAAAATCTCCTGCACAATCGATCGCGACAAAGCCACACGAACAGCTTCAGCCAATCGAGCCGGATCCTGATTAACGGCCATATTAGCCACTAACGCTTCAGATATAGTGCGGAAATCTCTAACTGGAACCTGTTCTTGCAATAAGTTTTTCAGTACGCGCAGCAATACCCCCATGCTCACGGTATCGGGCACCAACACCTCAGCAAGCTTGGGTGAATGGCGAGCCAAACGATCAATCATCTGTTGCGCTTCTTCGTGGCCTAGCAACTCATGAACATGTTTCTGCAACAACTGATTAAGATGTGTAGCTATCACTGTACTGGCATCAACCACCGTATAGCCCAGTGTCTGGGCATGATCTTTGATGCCGTCATCAATCCATACAGCATCCAAGCCAAATGCTGGATCCTTTGCAGCGATGCCTTCTAAACTGCCAAACACCTGACCCGGGTTGATAGCTAAATGCCGATCAGGATGAACCTCGGATTCGCCGACCATGACACCCATCAGCGAAATCCGATAACTACTTGGCTGCAGTTCCAAATTATCGCGAATGTGTACTGCCGGCACTAAAAATCCAATTTCTTGAGATAGCTTTTTGCGTATGCCTTTGATGCGGCCCAAAAGCTCGCCCGACTGATTTTTATCAACCATAGGAATCAGCCGATAGCCCACTTCAAGACCAATCATATCGACCGGCGCTACGTCGTCCCAACCTAACTCACTGCTGGGTGTTTGAGCCTCTTGTGCCAGTTGTGCTCCCTTTTCGCGCTCTCCTTCTTCAACTAAAGCCAACTTTTGCATCACGGAGCGCTGGACATAATAAGCACCTGCGCTACAAGCCGCAGCGAGGGATAAAAATGCAACGTGCGGCATACCAGGAATCAATCCCATGATTGCCAATACCATAGCCGCTACGGTAAGCGCCTTTGGTGAGCTAAACATTTGAGTAAACACTTGCTCGCGCATATCGCTTTCGCTGTTAACTCGAGTCACCATGATCGCAGCAGCAGTTGAAAGCAGCAGCGACGGCACTTGCGCAACGAGTCCATCACCTATTGTCAGCAGCGTATACACCTCTACTGCCCGCTGAAAGTCCAGATCATGCTGAACCATACCGATTCCTAGTCCGCCCAGTATGTTAATGATAAGAATCAAAATACCGGCCACGGCATCACCGCGCACAAACTTACTCGCACCGTCCATGGCACCGTAAAAGTCAGCCTCACTGCTAATTTCTTGGCGCCGCTCTTTGGCCTCTTCTTGGGTAAGTGTGCCCGCGTTAAGGTCAGCATCAATGGCCATTTGCTTGCCAGGCATCGCGTCCAATGTAAAACGCGCACTCACCTCTGAGATACGACCCGCACCTTTGGTAACAACCACGAAATTGATAATCACCAAAATGAAGAACACCACCAAGCCAACAGCGTAGTTGCCACCTACCACTACCTCGCCGAAAGCCTGAATCACCTTACCCGCGGCATCACCACCGGCATGGCCTTCGAGCAATACCACCCGAGTAGAAGCGACATTCAGCGCCAGTCGGAGCAAGGTTGCGACCAGTAATATCGTGGGGAAAACTGCAAAATCGAGTGGACGCATGGCGTATACCGAAACCAGTAGAACCACAATCGAAAGGGCAATATTGAATGAAAACAGGGTATCGAGAAGAAAAGGAGGAATCGGCAGTATCATCATGCCGAGCAGCGTCAGCAGTAGTATCGGCACGCCCATGTTGGCTTGCGCTGCGCTACCGAATCGTTGAATTGCTTGATCTGCCAAAACTGCGCACCTATGAGAGAATCTTGCATGGCCGGCAACAAAATATTGACGCTAGCGGCCTTAATAACTTGATTACAGCAAGAACCAAACCAGTTCTTACTTTATCTACAAAAAACTTTCATCCCGCGGCAATAGACCCTCGACTACGGCTAGCGATCGGGCACGTCACCACTGGCATCAAATGCCATATCATCGGGAATATCGAGCTTGCGGTTGAGTGCTCTGACCTGCGCATCGGCTGGCCGCTTACTGCTACTGGCTTGACGCATCTGGAAGATAAATGCCAACACCTGGGCGACGGCAAGATAGAGTGAAGCTGGAATCTCATCGTTAATTTCTGTACTAAAAAACACTGCTCGCGCGAGCTGCGGCGAGCGCAGCAAAGGCACTTCATTAAGATTGGCGATTTCACGAATTTTCATGGCTACTTCATCAGCTCCTTTGGCCACGACCACCGGTGCTCCGCTACCGCTAATATCATACTTTAGTGCCACGGAAAAATGTTCGGGGTTGGTAATAACGACGTCGGCTTCGGGTATTGATGCCATCATGCGCGACTGCGCGAGCTCACGCTGAAGTTGACGGATTTTACTTTTAACTTCTGGCTTGCCTTCCGAGTCTTTATACTCGTCTTTAACCTGTTGACGGGTCATACGCAATTTTTTTGAATTTTCAAAACGCTGAAAAGGCACATCAATTGCGGCAATAATAATCGTCGCAGAGCTCATTCCTAATGCCGACCAAACCAAAATCCAGACTGCATGAGTAATCGCTGGGGCCAGTGCTTCTTGACTCAGCGATAATAATTCACTGCGCATGTACCATAGAATCATGCTTGCCATCACGGCAACGAGCGAAAACTTAGCAATGGCTTTAAACAATTCAACGAGCGCTTTCGCCGAAAACATCCGCTGCAAACCTTCCAGCGGATTCATTCGACTGAGCTTCGGCGTGATTGGCTTGCTGGAAAACAGCCAACCACCCAAACTTACCGAACCTATTGCACCAGCTATCATCAACAAGACTAAAATTAGTACGACTACATCAATGACAGAACCCAATGAACGCCCTAAGTGCGAAATCATGTAACTGCTGTCGAACACCGCATCGCGATCGAATGAAAAACTGTTGCGCATGACGCCCTGGAATCGCTCTGCCAAGGTCGCGCCAAACATAAGCAACGAAACTCCGCCAGTCATCAAAAGTAGCGTAGTTCCAAGTTCACGTGACCGAGCAATTTGACCCTCATCGCGCGCCTTCTCTAACCGCTTTGGGGTCGCCTCTTCGGTCTTTTCCTGTCCACTTTCGTCTTCCGCCATAGCGCTCAATTAGCTGCATTAGTCGTTTATAGGATTGGGTTTTGCCAAATGTGTAGGCCCGCGCAACCTCAACACCAACTAAAATCGCGATCGCTCGACCGCAACCCGTCAGAATGTCGACATCTGGGCTCTAAATTCAGGACTTAATTAATTGTGCTGCAAATACGAGGCCAGAAGTAATCTGGCTGCATTTATCAGGAATTCGCTCATGGAGCGGACAGAGTTATCTGTAACTAGCTAGAGCTAGCAGAGGATTCGCCGGCCTCTTTACGAAGTTTACTGCGAACATTCATCAGCACTTTACCGTAGGTATTGTTCCCGCGCCGATCTCGGCCGCATCCCCAGAAATAATCGTACTGGCTATTTTCAACCAGCGTTTGATCACCGGTATTGAGTAGCTCCTGAGCAAGCTCTGGGTGGCTGCGCGCACGGATATATACGCCACGCGTCATCACCACCTCTTTCACTTTGCCCCAATCACGACGTATTCTTTTAAGCCGTGTCCGCCCCATTTTACGCGCGACCGCAGGACTGCGAGCCTGCCGAATTTTCTCGCGATACGGCTCGTTATCGAACTTCATCGCCTGATAGTAGTGCTCCACAGACGGCCACTCATGACCCTCAAGTTCAAAGCTGTAGCGCGACCAACTGCCCAACAGCTCTTCTGGATCCTTGCGTGATAGATAAATTGAGTTGTCATCAATTTCAGGGAATATACCCATCTAAGCGTTTCCTAGTGTTCAGTGACTGAGCGCAAAATTGGGCAGGCTTAGCGCCAAATTTTTTTGCAAAAATATCAATTAGGGTGAACGATGGCGATACTTCGAAGGCTGGCGTCTGCGTCATTTGTATCGCATAAACACCCCAGGCCCGCCGCTAATGGTACAGAACAAACGGCGCGTCCGATACAATTCCCTGCTACCGCAGCCCTGATGTTTATTGTTATCATTTAAAATATCATTCGACAAACACAAATAATCATCATCACTAATAAATAATTAAATCGGCTTGATCAACAAACTGGCGCAGCGAGCAATACTAGAGCAATTGACGTTTTTTTAGGAGAGACACACTATTGCACAACATACACACTGCTCTGGCAGCTGCGTTACAAGATATTCAAGCAGAAATGGTCTCTTTACAACTGTGGGAATTAGAGCGCCCGAGCGAAGCTGCGCTTGCTAGCACTGAGCCTTTTTGTATAGACACACTCAACTTTGCTCAATGGCTTCAGTTTATATTTTTAGAAAAGATGCGCGCTATCATCGACCAGGGCGGCCCGCTGCCATCTCAATCTGACATTGCGCCACTGGCAGAGGAATACCTTAGTCAAAAAAAGGCAAAGGGAACAAAACTGATAGAAAGATTGAAATATATTGATGATTTGATTTCGGGGCGCATCCAAGCTAAGGCAATAACAGCTCGATTGTCGTCATGAAACCCTACAGCCATAAAGCTGCCAATCCGCAGCCCAACTCACTCGTCAGGAATTAAAAATAAAAGGGCTAGCCGACTCTTGAGAACTGAATACCTTTGGCTTGATAATCACGCATATTTATACCAAAGGCCCCGTCCACATGGGCTTTCTTGATAAAGTAATCTTTATCAAGGCGCCCCTTCTCTACATCCATTAAATTAATCACTCGTTCAGGCACCTTGTTTTTGCCCTCATCAAGTATTTGAATGATGCGCGGCAGATGCTGATATTTATGGTTTGAAGCCAACACCAATGCAACCTTACCATTAACTAACTCAATAATTGTACCTGGCGGGTACAGCCCGATCATTTTCATGAAAGAGTCCACCAAATGCCCATCAAAATGAGTGTCACGTGACTCATAGAGAATTCTCAGCGCGTCCGTCGTTGGCATACCTGGCGCGTAGCACCGATCAGCTGTCACTGCATCATAGGTATCAACAACAGCGATAATTCGAGCGTAGGTAGGAATTGCCGCACCTTTCAGCCCTCGTGGATAACCGTTACCGTCGATGCGCTCATGATGAGCATACGCAACATCAACGGCAGCACTCAATATGTTAGATGTCGAAAGCAGTAAGTCGCGGCCATGAGCTGCATGCCTCATCATCACGCCCCACTCATCAGTGGTTAGTCGCGCCGGTTTATTAAGTATTTCATCGGGTATTTGAATCTTGCCAACATCATGCAGCAAGCCACACAGGCCAAGATCATTGAGTTCTTTTTCGTTCATACCTAAATAACGGCCAAATGCGATAGCCAAGATACACACGCTCATACAATGCTCTGACGTATATTCATCTGAATTACGCATTTTAGCCATCCAGAGCAACGCGTCCGGATTTTGCATCACACTAGACACGCATCCGGAAACCGCTTCTTTCGCACTTTTTGTATCAATGGCATGGCCCAACCTAACTTCATCCATGAGTGTCTTGGTTATCTGCTTAGTCTTTTGATAGATGCTGCTCGCATTTTCATGCTCATCTTGGGCGGGCACTTGGTGGATCAATGACAAATGAGTAGGGCTTTCAAAAACAGTCTGGGTTTCAGCTTTGACCCATTTACTAAAAACCTTGTCGACCCAGACTGTGTCACAATATTCACGCAGTAATGCAATGTGCTCTTCTGTTTCAATGATAAAGCCCTGGGTTACAAACGGGGTTTCCAACCAGTCACGGTCAAGATTAGAAACGAACATACCCAGTTGTAATTCAGCTACGTGGATATTGATGGATCGTTGGGAAACAACTTGACGTGCAGCACGCGAAACGGTCGTTTTCATGGTAATTACATCGGTAACGCTTGGTTAGGTGATGACAACTCGAACCGTCTACGACTCGAGTCCTCCAATCGATTTTCATCAGAAAGTCAATACTGTCTAAAAGTATAGTACAAAAGTAAACCAGCGGGCTTTCGATCGACACCATGGTAGGCACCCGCAAAAAACACGCGAAGCAAGGCTCACCAGCACGGCCATAATGGACGATTGACGGGCACTTAGGTAATTAAAATCAATAGGTTATATAACTAAGAGGCAGGGCCTGACTTGTCTCGATCACTCTTCAATGTGCTAACTAAGCTTTCAAACTGATCGCTGTTCTGTTTATTCATATCCATCAGTGTGCGGTGAGCATCGATGACCGTTTCTTGCATCTCTGATGCAGACGCATTAAGCAGTGGGAGTCGGGGCAATTGAGGTACCAACGGCGGCATCGAGTTATGCAGCACAAAAATAGCATTAAACCCCATGCTCATCAGTAGTCTTTCAATGTCTGCATCCTGTAAATAAATTTCAGGCATTCGACCGAGATCTGCTTTGGCTGCTATTGCGATCTTGGCGAGGATCCCCAACGTCGTGCTGTCGAGATTCTTCACCTGACACAGATCAATCAAAACAAATTCTATCGACTGAGTTTGGAAGACATGCCTACAATAATCCTCAAGGCTCACGCTCCAAGTCAAACGAACATCACCAGTCATGCGAAGGTAAAACGTTTTATCCTCGCATCCCGCAAACACTTCACCACTTTGCAACTGCTAATCCTCGCACAACGTAACCAAACCAATATTTTCTGCTGTCAAAACGCCGCCAAAGAATGAGCCACATGATCCATTCAATGCTTGTCAACCAAAAGCACTGCAATATCATCGGGATACTTTTGCGTAGAATCAACGGCATAATTTTTCAAAACGGACTCGGGATCCGCACGAGAAGAAGGGGCATGACTTAATAAATACTTTTCTTTGGCCGACAGGGATGCATCTTCAAGCACCTCCAATATACCGTCGGAGAACAACATCAAACGAAACTCTGAGGGCAAACTCAACTCAACTTCGTCGTATTCAGCATCATCAAATAAACCTACGGGCGCGCCCTTACCCTCAAGATAACGCGCTTCGCTATTCGCAATCAAAATAGGTAGAGGCAAGTGCCCCGCCACTGTATAAACCAAATTATTTCGCCGCGTATTTAACACCGCATAAAATAGCGTTGCATGCTTACCAATGCCGGTAGCCATTAGCTCCGCATTAGCCTGCACTAAGAACTCAGCCGGATGTAATATTGTATCTGTACCACTGTGGTTATATTCACTTCGTACTCGCGCTGTTAGATTCTTTAGTAGCACAGTCACAAACGCCGACGAGGCACCATGACCCGAAACATCGGCCACAAAAAACACCACGTGATCGTTGCCAACCGTAATGTACTCTACAAAATCGCCACTAAGATATAGCGAAGGCACAATTTGATGGCGAAATACATAAGCCCCTTTCTGCATTGGACTCACTGGTAACATTTTCATCTGCACCATTAAACCAGCTTGCTGATCTTGCTCCAGTACAGCCAAATTATTTTTCAAAACGCTATTAGCCTGCTCTAGCTGAGCCCTGTACCGGCTATTTTCTTGACGGAGACTATATCTTTCAAGGCTTCGCTCAATGGAGTGCTCGAGTACTTCGAGGTCTACAATAGGCTTTATTAAAAAATCGCTGGCGCCCAATCGCAAGGCCTCTACCACATCGGTCATTTCACCCTCGCCTGAGATGACAATGATAGGCAGCTCCACATCTTCATTGGAGATAAGCTGCAAAACACTGACCCCGTCCACCTTAGGGAGATTAAGGTCGCAAAGGACGCACCCAGGACTTTCACTCTGTATCATGGCCAAGCCTGCCTCACCATCTGAAGCAGTAACGGTATTGTATCCAGTGTTTTTCAAGTAATCAGCGACGTGCTCACGCATCGCTGCATCCGCATCGATGATTAAGACCTTGGTAAGACTCGTGCTATTTGGGTAATCCACTATAAAACTCTTTAATGATGTGGCGGCTGTCAGTTTGCCGCCAGTCTGCCACTTAAAAATTTACTCGACACAGTAACCGTAAGCCCTTATGGCAAGCCTGTCTACTCATAAAGCTGCCTAGTTTTCTCGCTAAATTCACTGGTTTTTCACCAATCAGTTTGCCCCAAATAGAGCGGTAATACTCTGGATAATATGCCACGGAGCGTCAAGCTTACTTTAGTGCGCCCCAGAATGGCCAAACGATTCATTAAAAACGCTTAAAAATCATCGCCAAATGAATCAAAATCATCGGGTAAATCACCATTGGCTATATCTGAACGCCGCTTTTGTAAAAACACCTCTCGCAAAAATGTGTAGCGGTCACCGGTAATCAAACTTTCAACGTCCAGTATATCAGCGCGAACATCTACGACATCGAGTACACGCAGCCAATTGCGAGCCGACTCATGATCAAGGTAAGTGAGTGGCGACATATACATGTCTGGAAAAATTCCAACCGTGTCACGCAAGCTGCTACCACCTAGAAAGGGCAAAACAAGATAGGGCCCGCTCTCGACACCCCACACGCCGAGTGTTTGTCCGAAATGCTCGTCACGCTCGGTCAAACCCCAGCCAGAGGCCACGTCGATAAGCCCCGCCAATCCAGCCGTAGAATTCACCACGAGCCGCCCAGTGGCAACGGCCATATGCTGAAAGTCCGCTTGCAAACCTGCATTGAGTATATTTCTTACTTCACCCAAGTTATCAAAGAAATTGCTGACGCCCTTGTCGACGATACGTGGCGTACTCCAGCGATAAAACTTTGCCACTGGCTTCAATGCCCAACGATCGAAAAACTCATTGAATGCAAATACCTTGCGATTAAATTGCTCATAAGGGTCAACAGGGCTTGCCCAGCTATTCGTTGGCGCCACCACGAAAAGCAAGCACAAACAAATAAAGCTAGCAGCACAAGCTCTCCGCCATAACTTAACCGAAAGCCATTGACCCCAATCCTTCGACAATAAAGCAAACGAGCTTGGGGGTAAGAACGTGAAAAACATTTTAATTAAGCGTCCTGTTCTTGTTTTTGGCGAGGCAGATTTTACCAGCGGTCGATTGCAATAACCACTTGGCCGATGTCCACTCGAGCTTCGCGATTATACAAGCCAAAGGGCACCAACCTGCATCAGCGTAGTAGTGATTAAAGCTACAGAATTTTGGTTGGTCACTCTAAATAATAGATGATATCTAGGCTATGTAATTGTTCGAGAAGGACCCGACCACCATCAACCACTTGAGCCGGCTCGGGGTGCTGCAGTTCGATGGCAATTCTTTGGAGCAAATCTCGACCGCTAGTGCCAGCACCTTGCTCCAAAACCTCCAACATACGTCCAGTCACCGCATTGCATTCCAAAAATCTGACTTGGTCTGCCCGATTACGATAAACCACCAAACACACAGGATCGGCACTGGGCTGATGAGGCTGATAGTGCTGACCAATTTTATGCACTGGATAATTAAAAACCATTGGCCAAGCCAGTGGCGATAAATGAGGCACGCCCTCAATGATTGCCGTGTCGCCAGCGTGGCTTATATAGGTTGGCGGGATTTCAGCATCCGCAAGAAACAGTGCCGATTCCGCCCATTCATAGCGAGCCAACTCTAACAAAAATGGTTGATCACAACCTCTCGCGCTATGCTCAGTGTCTAAATAACTAATAAATTCACGACCCAACTCTGTAAAATAAGGCGTTTGAGATGAATGAATATGAATAAAGCTGCGTATCAAGCCCTGCCAATCATCGTCCCCATAAAGCGAGCGTATAATGGGAAACCCGCTTTGCATAAAATTTTCAATATTTTTATAAATGAGTTCTCGATAGATCTGTAGGCGGCGATTCTCTACAGCGGGTGGCGCAGGATTCACCAAAGGATTGCGCAAATGATCGCTAAACGAACTCTGAATAGTAATCGTGCTCACTAGCGCATTAGCAGCACCCTCTGCACCACTAGTATTTTTGCTATTGGGCATGTAGCCTGCCATCAAGCTCGCCTTTACGCGACCTTTGGGCGCCTCGCACCTGCTCAACCTCAGCTAACAACTCGGCCAGTGGAGGGAAGTTGAAATCGCGCTCGAGTAGCGTGGGCACAACACCGAACAAGCTATATGCTTCGCGTAACAACTGCCAAACCGGTTCTATGACTGCGGCGCCGTGAGTATCAACTCGCAAATCCTCAGATTCTACAAAATGTCCGCCTACATGCATGTATGCAATGCGCTCAGCAGGCAACTTTTGCATAAAGTCGACAGCCTCATATCCATGATTGATGCTGTTGACATAAACATTATTGACATCTAACAGAATGTCACAGTCGGCCTGCTTTGCAACAGCATTAATAAATTCTATTTCGGAAATTTCTTGTTCAGGCGCAGCATAGTAAGACACATTCTCTAGGGCTATTCGCTGACCCAAACAATCCTGCACTTGCAATATTCGCTCAGCAACAAAACTAATTGCATCGCGTCTAAAGGGAATCGGCATCAAGTCATAAAGGTGACCATGATCACCACAATAACTCAGATGCTCGGAATAGATGGGGCATTGGTGTTGTTTTATAAACAAACCTATGGACTTGACCAATTCGGTATCAATGGGAGCAAAACCGCCAATATTGAGTGACAAACCGTGCAAAGTTAGCGGTACTCGCTCAGTCAATGCACGAAGCTTTTTAGCGTATTGTCCGCCAACTCGAATCCAATTCTCAGGTGCCACCTCAATAAAATCGAAAGCCCCCTGCGATGCTGCTGCTAAATCAGCTGCAATTTCCCGACGCAAGCCCACGCCAGCTAGTGCAGCATCTGCCGGCCAGCATGCTACTGACATAGTCGGACTAACCAAGCTGTTAACGGAAACCTCACTTGTTCGCCGAGTAGCAAACAGGCGGGTATATTAGAAATTAATGCGTTGCAAGTGGTTAACCGCCACATTTACCTTCGCCACACTTGCCTTCGCCACATTTTCCTTCATCACCCTTAGACTCTTCGCTTCCAGACGCGCCACCACAAGAACCTTCACCACATTTGCCTTCGCCACATTTACCTTCGGCGCCTAAATGTAAAATGTCATAGCCGGTTGACAGTGGCTGCGCAGAAAAGGGATTAACCTCGGCATTAGCGCCAGCTGTAATAGCCGTAGCAAGAAAAGCTGCCCCCAGGGTAACCGATACCGGTTTTACATTACGTTGACTCATATCAGACTCCTCATTAACTTCAGTAAATGCATCATCAGCCCACGGTACCGGGGCTATATAACGCCATTTTACACAAAAAGACCTTAGCGGTGCATCTTCACCTACTGCGCATAAAAAATGAATCAAATCCCACAGTTAGTCGCGCGGGGCAAGCCACAGTGAATAAAGAGTAGATTTAAGAAGACCTTGGAAAAAGGAGCGGCCATAGGCCACGAATGCAGACAATCGCTAGCTGCCACCTAACCGATGTGGGTATAGATGGATAGCTGGGAGCGCTAAAATAAACTCAGAGACAGCCAGCAAGCTGCTTCGATTCGCCGTGCAATGCCAGCTGCTCGATACTCTCATTGAGTGATGGCTTCTGAACATTTGCGTCTACCCTACCAGGCTGCGAATTAGCGCTTTGCGTTTCACTGTCGGTAGAGCTCAGGTCGGCCCGGCTTATGTGTTTGTTATAAAAAGACTCAACTGCAAGAGTGCTCTGCTTGTCATCACTCTTCGCATGAATAATTGCCGCGCTAGCTTCGCATCCTGAAACCAGCGTATCAGCCATTTCAACTAGGACTGGGGCAATGACACTATCTTGCGTGGCGCTCGCTTGCTTGGCAATCACCGGAGCTTGCGTCTGCTCCAGCCAGCTTTGCAGCGGAGCGAACAAGTCCTGCTCGGCACTCTGATCAAGCAACATGGATAGATGGTTGTAGCGCCGCTTACTTGCTGCTATTTGGTCCACGACTAATAGCCTTGCATCATGCGGGCCTAATTCATGAATGAAATTTCGCACATCAACAAGGTTTGAAAATACCTTATCGCTAGCTGCTGCCAAGTGCAATGTTGGCGGCACTTTGGCGCTGAGCAACGCGGCGTGATAATCGAACCCATCATCACCACACCAAGACTTACCATTCATCCAGCTGGCATACGTTCGATACCAACTCGCATTTTCATCAGCAGTACCTAAGCCCAATCGTGTTGCCGGAAACAAGTTGCGCCAGCTAACGAGTTTCTCAGTTAGGGAGTGACAAAACAATTTCACACAAAGCCCTGCAATTCGCTGGGTTGCGCTAAACCGTCGGCGCCCATTAAAAAACACCCATTGTTTTGCGCAGCGCTGTGCTTCTGGCATTCTGGCCCAAGCCGCGCTCAAGAGCACGGCGCCAAAACCGTGAGCGACCCAAACATCCGGGCCTGTAGCGCAGGGCTTAAGAGTCTCAGCTGCAGCAATTTTCTGTGTATTGGTCACGACAACACTATGTTGAGCAGCGGACTGCAGTAGCGCGGGAATAGCCTCAGTAATCAAGTCATGCACGGTTAAAGATGACTGCTGCTGATCTGGCACTAAGCTCCGCCCTCGCCCTCCTAGATCGGCAACAAACACCTCATAACCTAGGCCTGCCAAGTAACGGGCCAACCCACGATTTGAGTCATCATAAAAAATACGCCCACACTCTGCCTCCCCATGCAGCATAAATACACTGCGTCTGGGCTGACCATGAGAATTGGTTAAACGATCCAATAGCTCAGAGGGAAAATGTGTAACATCGTGCTGATTCGGCGTTTCGGCTGCAGGCAAAAAATGCCGCAGATGAAGCTGCTCACCACCGGACAGCGACACCCAAATTGAATTGACTTTGAGCATGGAACTGACATCCGCCTGCTGCCCGCCACCAATAGAATTATGCTCCGCGCTGTCATGACGGGCGCACATCGCTTCGTCGTCAGCAAACGCGTCTAACTGGCGCTCTGCTTGCTGAGCCAAACTACTGTTTAGCGAACTAGTGGGTATTGGTTGAAGTCGATCGTTTGCCACGCTTTTTGGACTCTTTGAATTGAAACAGGCACAACGGTTTTTAAATGCTGCGCAAATAGCGACACGCGCAATTCTTCAAGTAGCCATCTAAAATCAGATACCTGCTGATCATAAAGTTGCGCGCGTGGGTACTTATATAGCAAATTATGAAGGGGTTGCTGCAAAGATGACAACTTTTCACACAATTGAGCATCTTTCACATCCCTACCGCCCAAGCGATCTAACCGCACGGCAATGGCTTGCAAGTAGCGAGGCAAATGCTGCAACTGCACATAACCTGCTTGCAATAAAAAGCCAGGACAAACTAATTCGTTGAGTTGCGCATCGATATCCACACATTGGACAGAGAAATGTTCGCGCTTTTTTTGCAGCAAGGCAGACACTTGGTGATACTCCTCGAGAATTCGATAAGTCACGCTCTCTAATTCGTTAGCCACAGCAATAAGGTCACCGCGCCCCCCGTCAACACAGCACTTAAACTCGGCCTCAGTGTTCGGCATACCCTGCTTAAAATCAGCAAAACAACAGCGCACAATCGCCAAGCGAATTAAATCGCCGACTAATTGCTGGCGATCGCCCAAATGCACATAGGGCAAGATTTTTTTTGTATCTTTGAAAATCTGCTTTTTCAAGTAGCGCACTTTATCCGGCAAAGCATACATCGCCAGACTCGGCAAATTGCTCCGTGTTTGCGCCTCAGCCTCTTTTAACGTAGCGCAGTGCCCGATGACCAAGCTATCCGCCTCTTGCTTTAGCGACCTAAACGCGGTCAATTCGCTCGCCGGTGCAGCTGGCTGCCCATGCGCATTGAGATCGCCAAAACTCCATTGAGTAATGGGGCCTGCTACTAAGTCATTGCTCTTGAGGTCGCTGCTTCGCTGCTCAAGGTCTTGTAAGCATTCATGCTGCAAGGCAGCAATATCTCTACCTTCGCAAATTTGCTGACCCTCCCTGTCGCTTACTTCAATACGGAGTTGGTAAAAAAAATCGAGCTTATCCAATGCCAGATTTCGCCAAGTAACAGGATCTATCACCACGGCGTGATGTATTTTTATCAGGGCAGCCAACTCTACAAAAAGTGAGCGCGACTGGCTAATACAATCATCAACAGCAATATAATCACACAACGCCTTGGCGACTCGGGCAGCAGGCACTAATCTTTTGCGCTGAGCCTTAGGCAGCAGTTTGATAAGCTCGGTGCATTTATCTACCAACATGCCGGGCACTAACCACTCAAAAGATGCCAAGGGTATTGTCCCAATGTCAGCCAGAGGTATGCGCGCTGTTACGCCATCATTGGGCTCGCCCGGAGCAAAGCAATAACTAAGCTCGAAGGCTTGCGAACCAACCACAAACCGGCCGGGATACTGCTCCATGGCATCGACAGGTGGTGCACACGCATAGGCCTCTTGTTCGGTTAACAACAAAACCTGCTGCTCTTGAACCGATGCTTTCGCCAACCATTTGGCCAAATCTGCACGGCTCATGATGTGAGCGGGTAAAACGCGCTGATAAAAAGCCTGCAAAACTGCATCTTCCACCAGCAGATCACGCCTCCTCAATCTTGCCTCAAGCACCCTTATTTTTTCTAAGACGCTTTGATTGTGTTGCCAAAATTTGGCCGCAGCGAGCAGTCGATTGTCGGGATCTAGCTGCTGCTCAACTAGCGCTGTTTGGATAAATGTTTGCCGCGCAACAAGTGCATCGACAGCGCTGTAGGCAACGAGCGTTGCTGACTCGAGCGTTAGGCCAAAAAACAATGTGCTGCGTTTGGCCACAACCTGCCCGCGTTTCCGATGCCAGTAAGGCTCGGCATATTCATACTTCACTAAATGCTTAAGCTCTGCGGCAATCCACGCAGGCTCAATCGATGCCACGGTGCGCGCATAGACTTTTGATGTTTCGACAATTTCGCCAGCCATCACCCAGCGCGGCGCTTGTTTGAATTGCGAAGACCCCGGAAAAATAGAAAAACCTAGATTGCGAGGTCCCAAATAACGAGCGAAACCTTTTTGTGCCTTTTTTGCCGGTACTGCGCCCCTGCGCTTACTGCGCTCATCCAAACCCCCTAACTGCAGCGGTGTCCCTGTCAAAATCGCGCGATGAATCTGCTCGTAGGGTAACTCGTCATCAGGCAAAGAAAACCATGCTGAAGGTACCAATGATGCCCCTAATTTAGTTGCCGAAGTTCGGATGGCCAGACGTAACTGGCGGTGCATGTCACGCCACTCTCGCATACGCATGTACGATAGATACTCTTTGGCGCAGAGCTTGCGCAACTGGCTCTGCGTCATGGTTTGACGCTGCGCCTCAAAATAGTCCCACAGCTTGAGCCACGCCATAAAATCTGATTGCGCGTGAGCAAAGCGCTCATGTGACATTCGCGCAGCCTCACGCTTTTCAACTGGATTTTCGCGCGGATCTTGCACGGCTAACGCACTAACAATAACCAAGATTTCGGCGGCGCAATGCTTTGCCAAACCAGCCAACAGCATGCGGCCAAGTCGAGGATCGATGGGCAATGCCGCCAGCTGTCGGCCGACGGCTGTTAAGTTCCCGTCCGCATGCATAGCACCCAGCTCAACGAGTGTTTTCACACCCGCCGTCACCTGCCGTGGTGCTGGCGATTCTAGAAACGGAAACTTTTCTATATGACCCAGCCCCAAGCGCTTCATCTGTAAAATAACAGCCGCTAACTGCGTGCGAAGTATCTCAGGCTCGGTATAATCTGGCCTACTATTAAAATCCTCTTCAGTGTAAAGCCGATAGCAAACGCCAGGGGCAATTCGGCCCGAACGACCCGAGCGCTGCTGAGCACTGGCTTTAGATATCGACTCAACCTGCAAACGCTGCAACTTGCTTCTCGCGCTGTACCGGCTCATTCGCACTAAGCCACCATCAATCACATAACCAATACCCGGCACGGTAATAGATGTTTCGGCTACATTAGTTGCTAAAACCACCCGACGCTTTTTATGATTAACTCTTTTAGCATTCGCCTCTAACGTGAAAATACGCTGCTGCTCAGCAATACTTAAGCGACCGTAAAGCGGCAGCACTTCATACCTATCATGCATTGCGCGCAGAGCCTTACTCGCATCGCGAATCTCACGCTCGCCAGGCAAAAAAACCAGCACATCTCGCGCGGATGAAGTATGGCTTGGTGGCAACCCCTCAATCTTTTCTAGAGTCTGTATTAAATGGCCATTAAATTCATCCAATGAATTCTCCGCCAAAGATTGAACAGACGATGCTTGGCTGACACTCGCTTTTATTTTTTTATCATTTTCTTTTTTAGCTGCATCATCACCCTCAACAGCGCCACATTCATTGTCGGCAAGATATTCAATAGCAACAGGAAAACTACGGCCCGGAATCTCGATTATTGGCGCTCCGCCAAAGTAATCAGCAAAGCGTTTAACGTCAATGGTTGCCGAGGTCACTATCAGCTTAAGATCAGGCCGCCTGGGTAAAATAGTTTTTAGCATACCCAGCAAAAAATCAATGTTTAGACTGCGCTCGTGCGCCTCATCGATAATAATCGTGTCGTACTCACGCAGGTGACGATCACTATTGAGGTTAGCTAGTAACACTCCATCAGTCAT
>CAJQKT010000098.1 GCA_905478995.1 uncultured Pseudomonadales bacterium
ATTAGCGTAAACGCCTGCACAAAAAGGGTTTTAGGGTAAATTTTGACGGAACAAACACACACGAGCGAAGCCGCGTTAAGCGAGAGATACCGCAAGGCTTACCAGAAAAACCCTACTGCAACAGTTGTTTGATATAGAACTTTCGCGCACGAGTCCAAAAATAAATTACACTCATGCAATAAACCTCTATTTCTTGTGCATTTATCGCACAGAAGGCCGTGATAATCAAGATTATTTACGCTTTGCCTATGGCAATATTTTGAATATAGGCTACGCCCATGCTGCCAAAGCTAATATAACTGATTTTTATTACACTTTTATTGGCCTGTCATAGACTCAATCTGCACGGCTTGACCACCATAATTGCCACCTAAGCTTTTAAATTCAGCTCCCGCGTTGGCGCTGCCTAGGCAGCAGTAAACCGTGTGCGACTTAAGAAGCAATACCAAAACTTACTTAAGGCAAGGCAGGTGTTGAAGGTGCTGCACACTCGGTAACATCTAACTAGGCATCACTGCGTATTAGGTAGCACCAGTTTAAACGGCGGTAGCGCACGGATAAGCTGCTTACCGTAATATTTGCTGACGATGCGCTTATCGAGCAGAGTCACTCGGCCGGTATCGGTTTCTTTGCGCAGCAAACGGCCGCAGGCCTGCATCAGGCGCATAGAGGTCTCGGGCAAGCTAATGTCGGCAAAAGCATTGCCACCGTTGGCCTCGATCCACTCACCCATGGCCACATCGACGGGATCGGTAGGCACCGAAAAAGGCAGCTTGGCAATAACCACTTGCGTACAGTAATCGCCGGGTAAATCCAGCCCTTCGGCAAAACTGGCTAAACCAAAAATAACACTGGCAGAGCCGCCATCTACAGTTGCCTTGTGCTGCTGAATAAGCGCTTGTTTAGAACTGCGCCCCTGCACCAATAATTGTTGGGTAAGCTGGCCTTTTAAGCCCTGCTGCACCGCCTCCATCTGCTGGCGCGATGAAAACAACACAAGCGCGCCCTGCGCATCGGCCAGCAGCTTAGGCAGTAAACGTATTACCTCTTCAGTGTGAGCTGCAGCAGAGCCAGGGTCGCTGTGCATAACAGGCACATAAAACTCGGCGTCTTGAAAATTGAGTTGGCCATTAATGCGGTGAGCACTACCGGCTTGTTGGTGACCAATACGGCGCATAAAGTGATTAAAATCGCCCAGCGGCGCCAACGTGGCCGAGGTCAATATGGCTGCAAAACACTTACTCCACAATATATCCGCCAAAATAGTAGCGGTAGATAGCGGCACCATGTTGATGGTGATGTCGATGCCCTCTACCCGCTCTTGGGCTTGGAGCCAGCGCGCGCTAGGGCTTTTACTCGAGCCGGTGCCGGCATAACTCAAACACACTTTAAGTGCGTTGTCGGTGCTCTGCTCGAGCTGCCCTACCGCGCCAAAATGAACCTCCCAGCTGCTACTAGCCTCATCGCCTGCACCAAGCTTGCCGTTACAAATATCGGCCAGCCGCTGCAACTGCCCTTGTTTGTGACGGTAGCAATCGGCAAGATCTTGAAAGGCCTCGTGCAGCTCAGACGGCACCTCGCCATTGGCAAAGCGTAAACTGCCTTGATCGGCAAGCTGCTCATCATTGTTGAGCAGCTCTTGCAGGGTATAACCAATATTTTCTAGTGATGACTGCAAGCCACTATCAATTGTCTGCAAGTTTTTTTGCAACCCCTTGAGCTCGCTGGGCGCACCTTTAGTGGCCGCAATACGTGCCAGTACCTTTTTAGTTTGCAATACGTGGCTGCGCTCGCTAGCCAACGACATATGAGCACTAAGATGGTTGCGCGACTTGCCCGGTAGATGATGGGCCTCGTCAAAAACAAATATAGATTGCTCAGGCGGCGGGAGAATATTGGCGCCCCCCATTGCCAAGTCAGCCAACACGAGATCGTGGTTAGCTACAACGACGTCTGCGGTACGCAAATCATCGCGCGCCTTAAATAAAGCACAATTAGAGTAATGCACGCACTTTTTACCGCTGCAGCTGGCACGATCGGCAGCCACCAGCCGCCAATCTTCATAGCCAATTTCATGCTCTAGACTATCTTGGTCTCCGTCCCAGCGACCACCTATGTAGTGCTGATCGAGCGCTTCTAACTGCACCACTGTAGCGTCGGCCAGCGAGCTCTCTTCATCAGGAAAAAGCGTAAGATCACCGGCGGCTCGCGATACATCCTGCAAACGCAGCTTAAGTTTGTTTACGCATAAATAACGCTGCCGCCCTTTAGCCAAGGCGTATTTAAAGTCGAGCGAGGTGTTAGCTTGCAAATTAGGTAGATCGACATTCACCAACTGCTCTTGCAGATTGATGGTGGCTGTTGAAATCACGAGTTTTTTATCTAACTCAAGCGCCATAGCAATAGCAGGCAGCGCATAGGCAATAGTTTTACCTGTACCCGTGCCGGCTTCGATCAAGCTGACATGCTGCATTGATTCGTCTGCGCGCAGGCCCTCGGTATCAAGGGTAACGCCGGCCAACATACGGGCAATAATAGCGATCATTTCACGCTGACTGCGACGCGCCTGATAGCCATTGCTTTCGAGCCACTGACTGTAATTAGCCTGAATAAGCTGCTTTTGATGGTCGCTGATTATTTGCATGCTGGCCTGAGTCAATCCGTTACCGGGTATGGCTGTTGTGAGATTTACATAGATGAGCGCTAAGACTGCTGACTACTGAACCTTAACTTGGGCATCAACAACTTGAGCATCGACTGCCGGTGTATCGACTGTCGATGTACCAACAGCCCCCTGAGCCGCACCATAACCATTGGGCAGCGGATACTCCGTAGCATCGAGAAAATATAACTTGTGCAAGACGGGATTGGCATACATGTGTAAAGCCATGTTGCGATCGACCGGATCAATAGCCTCCATGCGTGCGACAAAAGTGGCTTGAGTAGTCGCATCAACGCCTGGGATAACATGATGCCGCTCACTGGCTTCAAGCACCGCTTGAGCCTTAGCCCAGGCATGCTCGCCATAAAGATTGAGGTAGGCGATAACATTGGTGGGCTGCAGCTGGTAGTTACGCACAATCTGTTCATCAAGCTGACGAGCAATCTCTTCGGCATTGTTGGTTGTAACGACCAGAGGCTTGCCAAAAACAAGATTAACGTGACCATTAAAGCCCTGAATACCCAAGCCAATACTAGCAAGATCTTCATGCTCCGATTTTGCATAAGCCTGCTTCTCACTGAGCATACGAATTTCTTTGGCTTTGATGGCGTCGCAAGGATCAAACTCATAAGAAATGCTCACCGGCACAATACTTAAATCGTTAATGTAATCACTGAGGCTAACGGCTTTGGGCTTTGCAATGGCCAACATTTTAATAATGGCCGGCTCGGTGCGATCCATACCGTCTTTAGCACGACCTTCGCGGTGAGCCAGCCAAATATTCTCTTTATCGCTATGAAGTGAGTGCCAAATATAACCCGATAGCTTTTTCAGTGCGCGCAGTAGCTCGCGCGGCTTACTAATAGAGCGCTGCACAACAAAGCTCTTGTTCAGCCGCATCAAATCAGCAGCGTACGGCTTGCTCAGCAGGTTATCGCCGATGGCAATGCGCAGTGTAGCGCCGCCTTTATGGTAAAGCGCATAATTAGTGAATGCTGGGTCGAGCGTGATGTCTCGGTGATTACTCATAAACACATGAGGCTGAGACAGATCCACCGCGTCGAGCCCGCTCACGGTAAAACCACTGGTGGTTTGTTCGATCATACGAGCCATGTACTGCTCGACAATACCCTGTAGATCCTGAACCGAATGGATACGCGCACTGCGATGTTGAAAAAAACGGCGGACTATTGGCCGCATCATCCAGCGAAAGTTTGTATACCATCGGGAAAACCGCAGCTGCCCAGCTAAATCAATAAACTCGTCATCTGCAATAACACGCTGCAGTACTTGCCGCACCTCATCATCGTGATAAGGACGGATATCATCGTAATCGGACATACACTTCAATGTTCCTGAATTAAACACAGCTGAGGTAAGGCGCAAAAGGCCTAATTCCTATGACAAACTCACGCCCCCAACCCGCATTTGCCCACATTACCGAGGGCTAAAATACCGAGCGGGGATTCTATCGAATTTAGAGGCGGAACTACTAAGCCTTTTTTAATGTGGCGATGTTTGGCAAAATCGCTCACACATACTGCTTACCACTCTCTAGGAAGAAAACATGGCTAATTGTCACTGCGGCGCCAATGTAAGTTACGAACAATGCTGCGAACCCATCATTACCGGTAAGCAAATAGCGGCAACCGCCGAGCAGCTCATGCGAGCACGATACAGTGCCTACGCCAGTGCTGAAATTGATTTTTTACACGACTCGCTGCACCCCGATGGTCGTGCCGAATTCGACTTTGAGTCAACAAAAAGCTGGGCAGAGGGTTCGACATGGCAAGGGCTTCGTATTTTGACTAGCAAAGCCGGAACAATTGATGACAAAGTGGGCAGTGTGGAATTTAGCGCCCAATATGTTGATGGCGATGGTAAAACCCATAACCACAGCGAACGCTCTCAATTCAAAAGAGTAGACGACCAGTGGTACTTTTGCGATGGCCAGAGCATCAACCTGAATAAAGTGGGCCGCAACGACCCATGCAGCTGCGGAAGCGGTAAAAAGTACAAGAAGTGCTGCGGCGCTTGACGAGTGCCGCCGTTCTCCTTACTATGCGCGCCCTTACCGGCAATCCAGAGCCGATAAAACGCGCCAGCGCAAGCTAGTGCAACACAGTATTGATGCGGGGTGGAGCAGTCTGGTAGCTCGTCGGGCTCATAACCCGAAGGTCGTTGGTTCGAATCCAGCCCCCGCTACCAAATTAAAAAAGGCTCACCATAAGGTGGGCCTTTTTTATTTTCGCATTAGTGGCTTGATGAGAAACAACCGGGCCGGCATCACGGTGGTAACAGCCCAAAGCTGCCCCCACTCACCCAGCGCTCAAAACCGTAAAATAAAGGACGACATCCCTCAGCCCACTTGTTCCGTCCTATCCTGTCTAACGTCATGCACAACACGCCTTACTAGTCCGCTGCTGATAATAGAGCGAAGCGCGGCACTTGCTCGCCCTCCACATCAACCGTTTCACAGAACATCTCGAGCGGCCTAACCCATAAGCCTCGCTCACCGTAAAGCGCTCGGTACAATACAAGAGCCTCCTCGGTTTCAGTATGTGTCGCCTCGCCTATCACCTCATAGCGACCACCTTTATAATGCTGATACAACCCCGGCTTTACGCTCATACACTGGTTTCCTATATGTTTTTGTAAATGACCTGCTTCAATAAACCTTTTCTATGTGCCGCACAATAAATTGAACGGTTTCTCGGCCTCGGTAAGCATTAACATCGAGCAGATAGCCTATTTTAATACTTTTTATCGCGGAATCAGGCCAGTCCGCAGGGTCAATGTTAAAGGCTATAGCATCAAAATTTTCTGCCATACTTTTATTGTTGCCTGCCACATTCTCTTCGGGCAACAACTGACTGAGCACCAGTTTTAAATGACGCTCACCCACAATACGCTGGTTAACAACAAAAAATTCACCGTCAAATAGTGGCTCCGGTAACTTTTGACCCCACGGTAATGCCGAGCGAAGTAAATGCGCGTTGGGCAGCGTTATTTCGCTGGCTTGCAGCATGCCATCTGTAAGCACAACCGCTTGCAAATCCTGCTCTTCTAAATGCTCGCATGCCTGACGATTAAATTCAGCGGCAAATGCTTTAAAATCAGCACGCTCCAAGCTCAGCCCTGCCGCCATGGCATGACCACCAAATTTTTCAATCAAACCTGGGTTAGCCGTGGCAATGGCATCTAGCGCATCGCGAATATGAAAGCCGGGGATCGAACGCGCCGACCCCTTGAGCATGCCACAGTCAGGATCATCATTGGCTAATGCAAAGCACACTACGGGCCGATGATATTGCTCTTTAATGCGCGAGGCCAAAATACCCACCACGCCTTGATGCCACTCATCATCCTGCAAACAAATACCTACAGGGAAATCGTTGTCGGCACTATTTTTGTCCTGCTGTGCATCAAAATCTAGCTGAATGCGCGCGAGCTGCTGGGTTGCGAGTACCTGCATCGACTTTTCAATTTGTTGGCGATCTCGATTCAAACCATCAAGTTCGCTGGCCATTTCGCGCGCCAAATTAGCATCATCGGTGAGTAAACAGCCAATGCCAATAGAAATATCATCGAGTCGGCCCGCAGCATTAAGCCGCGGCCCAACCGCAAAACCCAAATCAGACGCCGTCAAACCGGCACGACTTCGTCCTGCACATTCAATAATGGCCAAAATGCCCGCGCAAGCTTGACCGCGGCGAATTCGGCGCAGGCCCTGCTCTACCAAAATACGATTATTGCGATCCAAGGGTACGACATCGGCCACGGTTCCCAGCGCGACCAAATCAAGAAATTCTGCCATGTTGGGTTTTGGCCGAGCGTCACTAAACCAACCCAACTCATCAAGACGCGCGCGCAAGGCCAGCATCACATAAAAAATCACGCCCACCCCTGCCAGCATTTTGCTGGGGAATTTACAGCCATGCTGGTTAGGATTGACGATTGCATTAGCCGCCGGCAATTCGCGCCCTGGCAAGTGGTGATCGGTAATGAGCACATCGATACCTAAATCGCGCGCGGCTTGCACACCCTCGATACTGGAAATACCGTTATCGACCGTCACAATAAGCGCGGGCTTTTGATGCTTAGCCAGTTCGACAATTTCGGGTGATAGTCCGTAGCCGTATTCAAAGCGATTAGGCACCAAAAAACTAACATCACTGTGGCCAAATCGCGCCATCGCACGCAGGGCCAACGCACTGCTAGTAGCGCCGTCGGCATCATAATCGCCGACCACCAATATACGGGCTTGCTGCTGGATAGCCCCCACTAACAACTCGGTAGCAGCCTCCATGCCCGCTAGTTGCGCCGGAGGCAGCAGTCCAGACATCGATAAATCGACATCGGCCGATGAATGCAAACCGCGCGCGTGAAAAATACGTCGCAGCAAATCAGGCATATCGCTGGGTAATTCATCAACATTCACTGCGGACGCTGAGTTGGGTAATATTCTGCGCTTGATTACCGCGGCCAAATGAATCGAACTCCTGCGCTAATTATAAGGCTGTCATTGACCAAGCTAAGTGCGTTGTGCAGCTAGCTGCTCTACCATGAATTGATTGACGGTAGATTTATTATTATCGAGCACCGTAAAGCGCTCTTCACTGGTAAAAATATGTTCCATGTGCGGCGGCACAGAGGGCGATACACCCACATCTGCCTCGGCAATGGCATCGGGAAATTTCGCAGGGTGCGCTGTGGCCAAAGTCACAATAGTTTGTTCAGCGCTGGTGCGACATTGCACACTAGCGCCGACGCCAGTGGCTGAGTGCGGATCGAGTAGATAGCCCGTGCGCGCAAAGGTATTGGCAATGACCTCGCAGGTAGTCGCATCATCAACTGCTGCACTACTAAACAGGCTGCGGGCAGACTCCATCGCCTCACTGCTTATTGTGATTGGCTGGTCTTCAAACTGCGCCATTAATGCAGCAATTTTGCTCCCATCGCGCTGATACATATCAAACATAAGGCGCTCAAAATTACTGGAGATACTAATATCCATACTCGGCGAGAGCGTGTGATGTAAATTGGTTCGATCATAAATACCGCTAGACATAATACGATGCAGCACATCATTTTTATTGGTGGCAATAATTAATTGCTCAACCGGTAAGCCCATTTTAACTGCAAGATAACCGGCAAAAATATCACCGAAGTTACCCGTGGGCACCGAATAAGTAATGGGCTTTTGCGGCCCACCAATTGCCAGTGCCGAATAAAAGTAATAGACAATCTGCGCCATAATTCTAGCCCAGTTGATCGAGTTCACCGCCACTAGCTTGCGCCCATCGGGCAAGAAAGATTGATCGCGAAAACTAGCCTTAACAATATTTTGACAATCATCAAAATTGCCTTCTATGGCAATATTCCAAACATTATCTTCTAACACTGTTGTCATTTGGCGACGCTGAACATCAGATACGCGCTGATGCGGGTGCAAAATGAAAATATCAACAAACTTACAATGCCGGCAACCTTCTATAGCAGCTGAGCCGGTGTCGCCAGAAGTGGCGCCCATGATCACAACACGCTCGTTGCGTCGCTCTAAAATGTAATCGAGCACGCGCCCAAGCATCTGCAGGGCAAAATCTTTAAAGGCTAGTGTTGGGCCATGAAACAACTCTAATATCCATTCGTTTTTATCGATTTGCACCAATGGTGCTATGGCAGGATGGCGAAACGTCGCATACGTTTCGCCTAGTATCTTACGCAAATCTTCATCAGGAATAGCACCTGCAACGAAGGGCGAAATAATTTTGAATGCCAGCTCATCGTAACGCAAGCCCGCCCACTGCTGAATTTCTTCCTGCGAAAATTCGGGCAACTTTTCAGGAACATACAAGCCACCATCACTAGCCAATCCCGCTAGCACTACTTCTTCAAAGTTTAATGCCGGAGCCTGACCCCGGGTGCTGATATATTTCAAAGCTTATCTCTTCTCTCTAACGGTTTATTTTTTGGGCTAATCAACCGACTCAATACGTATAATCGACACAGGCTGTAATACCGTATCGAGCATTTCTATTTGCGCAACCGCTGCTCGAAAATTCGACTCTAGCGTGACGTTCGTGGTCAAAACAATTGGCACCGGCTCATTAGTGTGAGTATGCGCGCCCACCGTGTGCTCATGCTGACGAACCCCTTCGACACTAATATCTGCATCGCTGAGCACCTGGGTAATTTGCGACAGCACGCCTGGACGATTGGCCGCAGCAATACGCAAATAATATGCACAATGGATATCGGTGATAGGAACAACTCGGTGCAAGGCGGCCTGTACACTTGCTTGCGGTTCTGAGGGAGCCGCGCTGACGTCAGAGCTTACCTTAGAACCACAGGCCATTTTACGACTAATATCGACAATATCGGCAATCACGGCCGAAGCTGTCGGCTCTGCTCCAGCACCAGCACCACAAAACAATGTGGGACCAACCGCATCGCCATGAATAGCCACTGCATTTAAAACGCCATTGACGTTAGCGATCAAGCGGCTTTTAGGTATAAGCGCCGGATGCACACGCATCTCAAGACCTTGCTTGGTGGCACGCGCTATTCCAAGATGTTTAATGCAATAGCCTAACTCATTGGCATAAGTCATATCTGCA
This sequence comes from uncultured Pseudomonadales bacterium, assembly GCA_905478995.1. Lineage (GTDB taxonomy): Bacteria > Pseudomonadota > Gammaproteobacteria > Pseudomonadales > UBA7434 > UBA7434. The sequence continues at coordinate 9,283 of CAJQKT010000098.1, forward strand.
ACTGACACCGCTGAAATGCCTTCGGTGTAACAGCGGCTCGCGTCTAACGGCGTACCATAGGCTAGCGCTGCCAAAATAGTCAGTTTTTGTGCCGCATCTATGCCTTCAACGTCATAAGTAGGATCTGCCTCTGCATAGCCCAGGCGCTGCGCGTCGGCTAATGCGTCTTCAAAAGATCGATTCTTCTCGCGCATTTCGGTGAGAATATAATTGCCAGTTCCATTAATAATACCAACGATCGATTCAATAGCGTTGCCGCTCAATCCTTCTGTTAGCGCTTTAATAACGGGAATCCCGCCGGCCACAGCCGCCTCGAAACGAACTTCAACATCGGCCAATGCTGCAGCAGCCAGAATCTCATCACCATGCTCGGCAATTAACGCTTTGTTAGCGGTTACAACATGTTTACCCGCCGCAATGGCCTCCATCACCAATTGGCGTGCAGGCTCTATACCACCAATAAGCTCGACCACCACATCGACTGATGGATCGTTAACCACAGCAAAAATATCACGACTGACCGTATAAGCATGGGTATCACATGCAGGATTATCTCGCCGCGCACCAATATGCGTAATAACGCTATTTTGCCCAGCACGGCTGGTGAGTAACGATTGATTACGCTGCCATACGCTGATCACGCCACAGGCGACAGTGCCTAAACCACAAATACCAATATTCATTCTTTGCACTAAAACTTCTCACTTTGATTAAACAACAACACCATCACGCAGTCAGTATTGCCAATTCGCGCCCCTGACACTTGGCCAGACAACAAAAACGTTAAGTAATACAACAACGCACAAGCGCAGCATTGTGCTGCGCTTGTTAGAGCTTGGTGCGCCCAAGACCATAACGCTCAAGCTGAAAAATATAGCTTAGCCAAACCCTACAAGCCTAAACGCTTAGCTAACTTATCCGCAGGCAAGTAACCCGGTATCAATTCACCCTCGGCCGTAATTAACGCCGGAGTCCCCGTCACACCTAAGCGACCACCTAACTTATATTGATCAGTGATCGGATTACCATCACAAACATTATCTGGAATGTCTTTACCCAGCTTCAAGCGTGTTAACGCATCCTGAGCATCATCCGCACACCAGGCCGAGGCCATTTTGCGAAAGGCCGGTGAACCAACACCTGCTCGCGGATAGGCCAAATAGCGCACCTCAACGCCTAGGTCTTTTAGCGCAGGCACCTCTTTATGCAGTTTTTGACAGTAATAGCAATCAACGTCGGTAAAGACGTAAACATAGGCCTTAGTTTCGCTTGGACTAAAGACAATCATATCGTCAGTTTTGAGCGCTTCAATGGCCGCTTTACGATCGCCTTCTAACTCTTGCTCCGCTATATTAGTAATGCCGTTTTCGCCCACAGCAAAAACATCACCGGTAAAAAAATGCTTGCCATCTTCGCTAATATAAATCGTTGGACCACCCACAACCGTCGTACGGTACATACCGTTTACAGGCGTTTTTTGCAGCGATTCAAAGCGAAAATCAGGCCGCGCCTGCTTCAACGGCTCGAGGATTTTGTCGCTAACCTCTTCAGCTTGAACAGCGATGGCTCCAAACAAATAAGTGGTGACTAAGGCGATAACTGAAAGATGTATACAACGGGTTAGTTTCATAAAAACCTCAATAATAATTCTAAAATAGCCGCCAAAGAATCAGCCTACATTGGCATTTGAACAGGGCTCAATTTTGAATAAACCTCTTCAGAGCTTAGCCGTTTTTAGCTGCCAGCAAAACATAGGTACCACAGCGACTAGCCTGGATCAGAAGCACCAATACCCAACACCCTAACCTGGCCGATGCGAAGTGTATCGCACTCTACACAGACACCCAAATTAAGAGCATGGTTATTGTGCTTAGTTCCAGCAGGAATGTAGGTTCTTAAAATGGCTACCGCGACGTTCTCAGCAAAAATCACGAACGAGGATGGTGTTTGGCATGCAATTCTTGGAGCCGCTGACTCGCCACATGCGTGTAAATCTGCGTGGTAGACAAGTCACTGTGCCCTAGCAGAAGCTGAACAACACGTAAATTGGCGCCATGATTGAGTAGATGCGTAGCAAACGCATGGCGCAAAACGTGGGGGGAAATAGCACTCTGTACGCCGGCTCGATTGGCATAGAATTTAACGCGGTACCAAAAAGCCTGACGACTCAGGGCCTTGCCTGCGCGACCAGGAAACAGCACATTGCTTTGTGTTGCTGTAGCCACGCTATCGCCCAGCAGAGCCTGCCGAGCCTGGCTCAAATACATTTGCAAGTAGTGCAACGCTTCTTCGCCCACAGGCACCACGCGCTCCTTACTGCCCTTACCCATAACCCGCACTGCCCCTTGCCGTAAATTGAGCTGAGGCATGCTCAAATTGACTAACTCTGATACGCGCAAGCCCGAGGCATACATTAATTCAAGCATTGCTTTGTCGCGCAATTCCAAGGGGCTTGTGCCAGGCTCTGCCAATAGTTGTTCGACTTGTGCCTCGCTGAGTACTTTTGGCAGCACGCGGCCTAAGGTTGGCGGTGAAAGTTGCGCCGATGGATCGACCACTAGAAGATTTTCACGAACACAATAGCGATAAAAACCTTTGATGCTGGAAACCAAGCGTGCCTGCGAGCGAGGACTCACACGAGCCAGTGCCAAAGCGCCCAAACGATCAACCAAATCAGCATAGCTGGCAGTTAACAGCCCACTATTGTGCGCTGTGAGATAGACCGCTAAAGCCCTGAGGTCGCGCCGATAGGCTTCAAGAGTATTTTTACTCAAACCTCGCTCAAGCCAAAGTGTATCGATATAACTATCAATACGCTTTTCAGCACCTGGGTCTATCGGTTGTTTATTCGTCGTATTGCTCATCTGACAGCGTCATTCCGTGCAGTATGCTCGGGCAATGCTCCAACTCACTTTAGCTAAAGCTCCATTCAAGCCAAGCAAGCATAGCAAAATATTTCAGACAAAAAAAAAGCGAACGCCAAAGCGTCGCTTTTTTTACCATGGCCGGACCAGCTTGCCACAAAACCTATGCAATTACCGGCTCACGAACTACAAGCTGAATAATTTTATGCGCCATAGGGCTGACCTACGCGCAAAAAATGTACTAGCCCAACTTTTCTTTGATACGCGCTGCGCGACCTGATAGCTCGCGAAGATAATAAAGCTTAGCTCGACGCACATCGCCGCGGCGCTTCACTGTGATCTCAGCTATCAACGAGCTAAACGTTTGAAAAGTTCGCTCTACGCCCACGCCATGCGAGATTTTTCGCACAGTAAACGCCGAATTAATCGCACGATTACGCTTAGCAATCACAACGCCTTCAAAAGCTTGCAAACGCTCACGCTCGCCATCTTTTACGCGCACTTGCACAACTACAGTATCGCCAGGTGAAAAATCAGGAATCGTTTTTGATTCCATCTGCTCACTTTCGATTTGCTGGATAATTTTATTGCTGCTCATTGCCTAGCTCCGGTTAAATCCTAATTGTTACAGCCCTCAACACTAGGTGGTGTTAAAACACTGCGAATAACTTTACGGTTGAAAATACAGCACACCACACGTGGCGCACATCTCTAAATCACGGGTCTTACTCTTTTACTTATGCACGTTCTGTCTGCCGACTTATCACTAATTTTTTAAGCTGCGCACCATAATTCAGTCATTTAAATCGGCTTGCAATCTCGCAACTATCTCAATTTCCTGCTTGCTGAGCTCAACGCCACTATTTTTTAACACTTGCGGCTCAAGCAAATCAGGCCGCTTCAATAAAGTTTTTTTTAGTGCTTGCTCAAGTCGCCAACTAGCTATCGCTGCATGGTCTCCACTCAACAATACCGCGGGGACATCTTGCCCGTCTATCGTCTCTGGTCGAGTAAAATGCGGATAGTCAAGCCAGCCACGCCCAGAAAAAGAATCTTGCCCTGCTGAGTTTTCATCACCCAGCGCGCCCGGTTGCAACCGGATAATGGCATCAAGCAACACCATCGCTGCAAGCTCACCACCACTAATAACATAATCGCCTAACGATACTTCTAAGTCGACATCAGACTCAACGACTCTCTCATCGATTCCTTCGTAACGCCCACAAAGCAGTACTAAAGACTCTTCTTTGGCCAAACTTTCAACCAACGGCTGCTTTAGCGGCTGGCCTTGGGGCGTCAAATAAACCACCTTTGGCTTTTTCTCTTGTGCCTTGCCTGAGCCCTCTACCGCTAAACGAGCCACTTGCAAAGCACTGCGCAATGGCGCCACTGACATCACCATGCCAGGACCACCCCCATAAGGTTTATCATCAACACTGCCGTGCTTATTCCCTGCGTAATCGCGGGGGTTAACCAGTGCCAAACTCAGCAAATGCCTCTCAACTGCCCGGCGTGTAATGCCACTGTCGGTTAAGGCTGTAAACATCTCGGGGAAAAGTGTTACTACCGACACGCGCATCGCTGCTTCAGCCTTAATCGTAATACCAGTCAACAATGATCTGACCAGAGGCAATATCCACCGTCTTGACCACTTCATCCGGACGATACGGAATCAATATCTCACGAATCTCGCGAGACTCCGTATTTTCAGTACTCAACTTGGTATCAGTGGCTCTCACCACCAATACATCATTAGCACCCGTCTCTAACATGTGATCAACACAACCCAGCAAGTAGGCATCTTGGCCGTCTCTGGCTGCCTGATAAACCTGCAACCCCTCAAGCTGGTGCCAATAATAATCACCTTCGGGCGGCGGCGGTATATCGCTGCGCGGCACTTGAATAAAGTGCCTGCTTAATTGTTGAGCCTTGTCGCGATCACTTAGTCCCTTTAAATGAACCAAAATATCTTTATCGCGAATCTTCACATCATCAAAGCTAACCGGTAGACCAACGCTACTGCTTATCGCGCTGGCCGACCGCTCTTCGGCCAGTAAATGCCAGCCACTATAAGTCAAAATATTTTCAGGCGGCTGGGTAAACGACTCAACCTTGAGCCAACCGTGCACGCCATGAACTGTCTTGATTCGCCCGACTGTTATCCAATCGGAGCTATTGTCGGCCTGCTCACGCACAACCGGACTCGAATCAGGCAGCTGCACCACCTGCTACCGCTGCTTTATCCGCTTGCTTAACCAACGCTTGCACGCGCTCCGATACTTGCGCACCTAGGCCGGTCCAATGCTCAACACGATCTAGCTGAATGCGTAAGCCTTCTTCTTGACCGCGGGCAATAGGGTTAAAAAAACCGATTTGTTCGATAAAGCGGCCATCTCTGCGCATGCGGCTATCGGCAACAACGACACGATAGAACGGCCGCTTCTTAGAACCGCCTCTAGATAAACGAATTGTGACCATGTAAACACCTTGCCAAAGTTAACTTTCAATGAATTCCGCCCCCAGCTTGAGTATTTAGCCATTAAGACCTAAACCTTAGCCAAGGGGTTGGCTAGTAAAGATAGCTTCTAAACCCTTTACCAGACCCGAAAAAAGGCGCGCATTGTACGTTATTGCAGAGCGAATGAAAACAACGCAAGCACTTTAATACCTAGCAAAATACGGAAGATTTGAGGTATTTCGACCAGAACTGGGCCTTACGGTGATTTTTGAGCTCAATCGACATGACCACCATCATTTTCGTGGCTCTCTACCACCGCCTCTTACGGCCTTAACCTTGCCGCAACAAAATGGCGCCGCAATACCGGTGAAACGGCTCGAGACGGCTACTTAAATCCTGGGGGAAGACCACCCATACCCGCAGGGCCACCCTGCCCGGACATGCCGCCGAGGCCGCGCATCATATTGGCCATGCCGCCTTTTTTCATTTTTTTCATCATTTTTTGCATTTGCTTATGCTGCTTCATAAGGCGATTGAGGTCTTGCAACTGCGTGCCCGAACCCGCAGTGATACGTCGTTTTCGCGAGCCGTTAAGCGAATCGGGGTGTTTACGCTCTTGGGGAGTCATTGAATTGATAATTGCCTCCATTTGCCCAAATTGCTTTTGCGCAACTTGCTGCTCGGCCATTTCAGCCATACCGGACATGCCCGGCATTTTTTCCAGCATGCTCCCCAAACCACCCATCTTTTTCATCTGCTGTAACTGATCGCGAAAATCTTCTAAGTCAAAGCTCTTGCCACGCTTCATTTTGCGCGCAAGCCGCTCGGCCTTACGCTTATCAATGTTTTGCTCGGCCTCTTCAATCAGCGACATCATGTCGCCCATTCCTAAAATTCGCGACGCAATACGATCAGGATGGAAGGGCTCTAATGCAGCAACTTTTTCTCCAACACCCATAAACTTAATGGGCTTACCCGTTACCTGCCGCACCGAGAGCGCCGCACCACCACGAGTATCGGCATCAATTTTAGTTAACACTACGCCGGTTAAGGGCAAGACCTCGCCAAACGCTTTGGCTGTGTTAGCCGCGTCTTGCCCAGTCATAGCATCGACCACAAACAAAGTCTCTGCAGGGTCTAACGCTTTGTGCAAGTCGCCAATTTCCCCCATCATTGCGTCATCGATGGCCAGGCGCCCGGCAGTATCCACAATTAAGACATCATGCATGCTTGCAGCAGCGGTTTTTAGGGCTGCCTGAACAATAGCCAATGGCTTTTGACTGATATCGCTAGGCTGAAAACTCACACCCACTTCAGCAGCCAGTGTTTCAAGCTGTTTAATTGCCGCGGGGCGATAGATATCGGCACTGACAACAAGCACTGATTTTTTTTCACGTTCTTTAAGGTACTTGGCTAACTTAGCCACGGTGGTCGTCTTACCTGCACCTTGCAAACCTGCCATCAAAATAATGGCAGGTGGCTTAACAGCTAAATTCAGCGCAGAATTCTGATCGCCTAAAGCTGCCTGAAGCTCAGCCTGAACCACTTTAAGAAAAGCTTGACCCGGAGACAACGCTGCCGAGACCTCTTGCCCCATAGCGCGCTGCCTAACCGCGTCGGTAAACTCCTTAACTACCGGCAGAGCAACATCTGCCTCGAGCAATGCCATACGCACGTCGCGCAACGCCGCCTTAATATTGTCTTCACTTAGATGCGCCTTACCGCCCACTTGTCGCAAGGTTTGGGAAAGACGATCACTGAGGTTTTCAAACATAAAGAAGTACCGTGTTTAAATAATGGCTCTAGTATATCGCAGGCGTTTTGCCTCACTCCAGTATTTAAACGGTAACTTTGGTTAAACTATGCCGGTATTTAACGCCTGACGTTTATATTAAAAGCCAACAGACCTGCACAAAGCCGATTTATGTACCAAAGAGGACTTCACCCGCACCGGCGCTTGTGACACACTCTGCAGCTGACCGGCCAACAACCGCTCGTCGGTCGCAATAAGCGCCGAAAAGCGGCCAAAGGATTCAAGACACTCGATCACATGCCACAATTTACCTCTGCCATAATTGTTCTCGCCCTAGCTTCGGCCGCAACCTATAGCCTCGCCACGCTTTGGCTGATCAACAACCTCGCCAAACAAGCGCCACCGAGCAACGCACCCATTGCCATCGGCTGCGGGGCCATGCTGCTGCATTTTTGTGCGCTTTTCATCACAGGGCTGGACTCGGGCGGGCTCAGCAGCAGTTTTTTTGATGCCGTATCGCTAACGGCTCTTATTGTGGTTGCTGCGACCATTGCTTCGCAGGCTTCACAGCGATGGCTGACGCTGCTGATTCCAGTCTATTTATTTGCAGGCCTATGCGTAATATTCGCCGCGCTCTTCGGGCACCACTCGCCCATCAATGCGGGCTCAGCAGGCCTACTCTTACACATCATCAGCTCGATCGTGGCCTACAGCATCTTATGCTTAGCCGCGCTGTATGCCTTGGTGTTATTTGCCGCCGATAAAAGCCTGCGTTCTGGCGCATCGGGCATTTGGCTCCAAGCGCTACCTCCGCTCCAGTCTTTAGAAAGCCACCTCTTTCACCTGATTACCCTTTCGTGGGCGATCATGAGCCTGGCGATTATTTCTGGGGGCTTATCTATCGACAACGTATTTGAACAGCATCTCGTACATAAGACCGTATTCACACTTATATCGTGGGGCTTGTTATCGGCGCTATTGTTAGGTCGGCGCCTGCATGGCTGGCGCGGTCGCACGGCCGCCCGCTGGACTGTTGGAGCGTTTGCCGCACTAGTGCTCGCTTATTTTGGCTCTAAATTCATGCTTGATATTGTATTGCAGCGACTCTAACCCAACATACTTTGACGACTAATTTGTGCTTGCCAAATCGCTTGGCGTGGCTCAATATCTTGTTTCAAATTTACACACTAAAGGTCCGACCTCTCCTTGGATGACATACCGTTAAGCTGGCTGTTCACAGTTCTTGCTCTCCTGATACTGTGTTCAGCATTTTTCTCCAGCTCAGAAACCAGCATGATGGCGCTCAATCGCTATCGTTTAAAACACCTCAAGGCTATTGGGCATCGCGGCGCTCGCAAGGCCTCACGCCTGCTGAGTCGCACCGATCGTTTAATTGGCTTAATCCTAATCGGCAATAATTTAGTCAACATTGCAGCTGCGTCGCTGGCCACTGCCATATGCGTCCGACTCTATGGCGATGCCGGTTATTTTATTGCTACTGGTGCATTAACTATTATTATTCTGGTGTTCGCTGAAGTTACACCTAAAACATATGCAGCGCTGCATCCTGAAAAAATAGCCTTCCCTGCATCTTATGTATTACAGCCATTGGGCGTTCTATTTTTTCCGCTCGTGTGGATCACCAACCACATTTCTAACGGAATTATAAAGTGGCTAGGCGGCAACCCTCATGCACAGCTAGAAAAGCCGCTATCGTTTGACGAATTAAAACTGTTGGTGCAAGAATCCGGCAGTATTTTTCAAGCCAAGCGCCGCACCATGCTCATGAACATTCTTGATCTAGAGAATGTTGAGGTAGATGACATTATGATTCCGCGTAATGAAATTTATGCAATCGACATCAATGCTAGTCAGCAAACTATCTATGAGCAATTACGCGCCAGCGAATACACGCGCGTACTACTCTATCGTGATGAACTTGACGACATGGTCGGCCTGCTACATTTACGCAACACATCTCGCTTTATCACTCAACGTGCCGATGACTCCCAAGGCAATACTCCACACATTGATAAACGGGCAATGATTGAGGCCACTTCAGAGCCTTACTTCGTGCCTGAAGGTACGCCCCTACATACGCAGCTGTTTAATTTTCAGCATGAAAAGCGTCGCATAGGTTTGGTGGTCGACGAGTATGGCGTGGTACTTGGCTTAATTACTATTGATGATATTCTCGAAGAAATTGTAGGTAACTACACCACCAATTTTGCCGAGCAATTCGCCGATGTCACCGACGCAGGGGACGGTACTTTTGTTATTAACGGTTCGGCAACCGTGCGCGACATTAATCGACAACTCGGCTGGACACTGCCCACCGAAGGCCCGAAAACACTCAACGGGCTTCTGCTAGAAGAGCTAGAGTCATTCCCAGATGCTAGTGGCGTAAGCTTATCGGTGGCCGACTACCATTTTGAAGTGCTCAACCTAAGTGACAATCGCATTAGCATGGTGAAGGCATTTCCCGCCAATATCGACACCAACGTAGCAAGCAATAAGCGCACGCTCGGTACCTAAAAAAAAGAGCCCTAATGAAACGCGCTACAGCATTTTTCCGCTGGCGCGAGCTCGATGCCAGCTCAATGTCACAACCTCAACTTGCTGCTCATGCGTCAGCCTAACCCACGCCGTAATTTCATCGGCCGTACGGTAGCAACCCTCACAAACATTTTCTATGTTCAACGCACAAACACCTATGCAAGGTGATTTGATTGGCCGCATAGCCCCCTGCCGAGTCGCGCCTTTATTTATGGCAAGGTTAGAATCATCTGACATCGTGGTTCACCTGCAATCGAAAAAAACGACCAACCCTTTTTTAAAGCGTTGTATCAAGTTCATTGCTCTAGCGGTTCTAAACCGAGCAAATAGCGCTGCGCATTTTCAACATAATGTTCGGCCCCGAGCGCCAAGGCCTGCTGGTATTCTTCGGACAAATGCTTAACCACCTTACCTGGGCAGCCCATAACGACCGAACCGTCGGGTATTTCGGTATTTTCAGTCACTAGAGCGCCTGCACCTATTAGGCAGTTTTTACCCACTTTAGCGCCATTGAGCACAACCGCGTTGATGCCAATCAAACTACCATCGCCAATACTGCAACCATGCAGCATCACCTTGTGGCCTACAGTCACTGCCGCGCCAATCTGCAGCGGGAGTCCAGCGTCCGCATGCAAAACAGAACCGTCTTGTATATTGCTACGCGGGCCGATCTCAATGCGCTCAGCATCACCACGAATAACCACACCAAACCAAACGCTGGCATGAGTTTGCAAGGTTACATCGCCAATAACACTCGCATTAGGGGCGATAAAATGGCCTTCACCAATAAGTTTTGGCGCAGTGCCATCGAGTGCATACAACATAAGTTAAATTCTTTTAGTTGGTGAGTGATTTAAAAAGCGCCGCGCACTCAAGCGCGACCGAATAATACAGCAATTTTTGGTGTCGAAGCAGTAAGGGCACAGCAGATAGGAGCGATTAATTCGACGCCATACCCCAAGTAATACCCCATAAAATACAGGCTCTGCGCACCCATAGCCATAATAGGAAGGCAAGCTATCGGCAAGAAAAGACACATTAAAAATACATAAGCCTATGATTTAAATATAAAAAAACTGACCAACGCCCAAGCCGAAAATAATGGTTAGTTAATGCACAACCCGAGCATATTTGCTAACATGCTAGCCGTTTATGCGTTCACCAGACTCCTAACACAAATAATGGGTCGGAATAAATCAGCAACGACGACACATCGCCCTAACGATGCGCAAGAAAAAAGATGTTTTTACCTCCGGTCACTGCACAACAGCCCTCTCGATACTCGATGGCCGGCAAGCTTTTTGATATTGCGAACACACGTTGTTGATCAACCTTGATGAAGCAGGAAGAAAACTCATGCCAAGCGACAACTTCAATGAACAAGGCCAAATAAATAATAAAACCCCGCTGAAAAGCATGGAGGGCAAAGTCCAGCTACCTGATTTTGACACCTTACGCAGAATGTCTAAGCACGACCCTGCCGGACTTGAGCATCTGCGCCAAACTCTATGCCAACAGGTTATTGACGGCGCGCCGCAACGCGCTCAGCGACGATTGAGCGGCTTGATGTTTCAGATTGATGCGAAGCGAAGCCTCGCAAAAGACAACCTCCAGGCGTGCGAGAGTATCTCTCATATGATGAATGAGTCGCTTACACGGATGCAATTATTACTTAAAGATTTACGTACGATGCAATCTACGTGCATGGCATTATCGGAAACTTCATTGCCTAGCACCCCTGACGCCACCACTTGCGGCGCCCATAAAACATCGGCGAAAATCATCCCTTTTACGCGTAACACGGAGGCGCTAAGCCAGCGATAGGTTAAGTCAGTGGTGGATTAACCAACCAGTATTGATAAGCGGGCTCTTCGTAAGGATGGGCTTTGACTAACGCAGCAATGACCTCGGTAATAACCGCGTCGCCACAAACCATTTCGACTTTATATTCAGGCACATGCGCCAACACATCCTGCTCGCCTAACACGGGGTTACTTTGCCCCAACGGCCTAAACTGGCCGTCTCCTGCCACCTGCCAAGCACAACTATCATAATTGCCGAACTCGCCTGCCCCTGCTGCAAACATAGCTTGCTTGACTCGCTCTAGCGATGATTCCGGAATATAGACGCAAACCTTAAACATAGATTCAACCCTCTTGTCGCCGCTTAGATTGGCGGGGTAGCTGGCCATTGGCAGGACAAGGTGGCACACCAAAAATGAATGTTTTCCTCAATATGGGCGCATCTATGAGCTACTCACTCTGGGCTGGTGGGCGCGCTCGCAAACGATAAAACTCATCAACAAACGATGTCAACGAGCCTTTTTCAATGGCCGCCCGCAAACCTGCCATCAAGTTCTGATAGTAACGTAAATTATGAATCGTATTTAATTGTGCGCCGAGCATTTCGCGGCATTTGTCGAGGTGATGTAAGTAGGCTCGACTAAAATTAGTACAGGTATAACAATCACAGCTTTCATCCAGCGGCTGCTCGGCATGCCGATGCACGGCATTGCGAATCTTAATGACTCCACGCGAAGTAAACAGGTGGCCATTGCGCGCGTTGCGAGTAGGCATGACGCAATCAAACATATCAATGCCACGCAGAACGGCTTCGACTAAATCTTCTGGCGTACCCACGCCCATTAAATAACGCGGTGCTTGCGCGGGCATAGCTTCGGCTAATGTGTCGAGAACCATGAGCATTTCCTGCTTACTCTCGCCAACCGACAAACCACCCAAGGCATAACCATCAAAGCCTATTTCTTGTAAACCTTGCAGCGACTCCAAACGCAAATCGTTGTACATGCCGCCCTGTACAATACCAAATAATGCGGCACTGTTATCGGCATGCGCTTGCTTACTGCGCGCAGCCCAGCGCAGTGAGAGCTGCATAGATACATCGGCTTGTTCACGGGTAGCCGGATAAGGCGTGCACTCATCAAAGCACATGACAATATCAGCACCTAGTGCACGCTGAACTAACATGCTTTTTTCAGGGTCTAGATACACTTCGCTGCCATCGACCGGCGAGCGGAAACGCACCCCCTCTTCAGTTATTTTGCGAAGCTTGCCTAAACTCCAAACCTGAAAACCACCTGAGTCAGTCAGGATGGGTTTATCCCAGCCAATAAACTTGTGCAGGCCACCGTGCTCACCGACTACTTCAACACCAGGCCGAAGCATTAAGTGAAATGTATTACCTAAAATAATTTCGGCGCCAATTTCAACGATGTCGCGGGGCAACATACCCTTGACCGTTCCGTAGGTACCCACCGGCATGAAGGCTGGCGTTTGCACAGTGCCACGATCGAATGCCAGCTCACCGCGACGCGCGGCGCCATCGGATGAATGAACAGAAAACTTCAAACCGGAATCCTCAACATTGGGTGGTTAGCTGCTGGTACGCTTAGTCAAACAAAAGCGCCTAGCTGATGAACGTAGCATCGCCATACGAGTAAAATCGATATTGCTCGGCAATAGCGGCGCTATATGCTGCTTTAGTATTGTCAACACCCGCAAACGCACTCACCAACATCAATAAGGTTGACTCAGGCAAGTGAAAGTTTGTCAGCATGGCATCAACATTTTTAAAGCGATACCCTGGCGTTATAAATAACTCAGTATCGCCGTAGTAAGGCTCTATCCAGCCCGGGGCAGGGCTTGCCGTTTCAAGACACCGAACAGCCGTAGTGCCGATCGCGATAACACGCCCACCGCGCGCCTTTGTTTCACGAACTTGATTACAAACCTGTGAGCTGACCTCGGCGTACTCTGAATGCATGACATGCTCGGCTAAATCATCAACGCGCACAGGCTGAAAAGTGCCCGCCCCCACATGCAATGTTACAAAAGCAAATTGCGCGCCCTTGTCCGCCAACTTCTCGAGTAAAACCTCATCGAAATGTAGGCCTGCTGTCGGTGCTGCGACCGCCCCTTCGCGCTTAGAATAAACCGTTTGATAACGCTCGCGATCTTCTTGTTCATCACCGCGCTCAATATAAGGAGGCAGTGGTATGTGGCCCACAGCCTGCAGAATCATGGGTAATGACATCTCGCCCACGCTTTCGATCAAATACATATCATCAATACGATCAATCACTTTTAATGCCAAGCCCTCAGGCAAACGGATTTCGGCACCTGCTTTTGGCGCTTTACTGGCACGGATTTGTGCAATACCGCGAGTGCCTCCGGTGAGACGCTCAATCAGTACTTCGACTTTGCCGCCAGTGTCTTTTTCGCCGAACAGCCTTGCCGGAATAACTCGGGTATCATTAAAAACCAGTAAATCGTTGCTCTCAACAAGCTCGAGTAGATCGGTAAATTGCCGATGTGATATTTCCCCACTCACTCGGCCAAGCTGCAGCAGCCTAGACGAGCTGCGCTGCTGCGCAGGATGCTGGGCAATTAATTCAGCGGGAAGCTGGTAATCAAAGTCCTGACGGTTCATTGTAAATTCTACGAAAAAGAAAATTCGGATGGCCGCAGCTCAAAGGGAATAGTCAGTGCGGAACAAGCAGCTAAAAAGCAGTGCGGTCGAAATTATCGCGATAGTGGCCGAAATTAGCATTGCCGACAACATCAATGCCCTAATCAATGCCTCGACTGCTTTTAACTGCGATCATTATATAACTAAAGCAAATCTAAAGGGCTCTCAAAAAAAAAAATATCGATGATTAACCACGATTAGGTAAGCGAAAATTTTTCTGGCTCAATAATCAACTTATACTTGCGCAAGCGCTTCGCATTGTTATAATCGCGCCCGCTTAACAGTTGTAGTACGTGTTGAGCAGCCAACCTCTGCCGGGATGGCGAAATTGGTAGACGCGCCGGATTCAAAATCCGGTTCTGGCAACAGAGTGGGGGTTCAAGTCCCCCTCCCGGCACCATCTTTAAACATTTTGCGGTTAACAGCTTGTGCGCAAGCGATTTCTGTAAAATTTAAATGCCTGCACTCTGCACGGCATAATTCCAATCGATTAGTCTGTCGGCCTGCATTATGCCGCACGCTTTTATCGTCGGAATTTCGCCAATGCTATCATCCACCCTTGCTCAAGACGGCCAATCCGGCTGGCGGTAGTCATTCGCCCTTTAACCAAGCCTGCACCCTGCCATCAGGCCCAAATATCTTTCTAAACTCCGGCATCACTCTTACCATCCGCACGCCAGTGAATTGCTGCAGGATGGCTCTTTGGCACATTACTGGGAACAACTCACACAGGGTTATAGCAGGCGGAAAATAATTGCGATAAACACCGATAAAGCAGATTAAATACACAACGTCATCGCCTTCATTCTCGCCAATAATATTGTCGCAAGTCTCAGCAGTATTCGCCCCATCACAAGCAATAAACACTCAACCAATATAAGCAAGCTTGGCACCCATGGCTTGCACCGAGATACTGAGGCTGCCAGTAGCTATCGCGTCGATTGTGGTGATCTTTTTGCACTGCAGGAGGATAGCAACCGCACCCGCATAACAAAATACCAAAGCAATGAAATACCCAACATTCGTACTAAACTATAAGCTCGACGCGGTCCAACAGTCGCGGGCTTGAATTTATCAAGCGCAAGATTATCGAATGTCTCTTTTTACCGTGCCCGATGCGTGACAACACAGGCATATTGTCAGTAGATGGCCTCATTAAAAGCCACTGTTAACCTATTAATCAATTCGCAGGCATAGTATGTTTCGATCGTTTTTTCTCAACCGACAATGGTTTGCGTGGTCGGTTCTCGGCTCACTCGTTATCCTATTAGCCACTTGGTACAAAGTGCAGCTAGATGTTCAAATCAACGAATGGTTTGGCGACTTTTATAATACAGTGCAAGAAGCTCTAGCCACTCCCAACTCGGTAGAGCTTGAATCCTTTCTCGCCAAATGTATGACCTTTGCCAAAATTGCTGGCATTTACATTTTGGTGGCAGTCATCCTCGAATTTTTTGTTCGACACTATATTTTTCGCTGGCGTACAGCGATGAATGACTTTTACACGTCACACTGGCCTAAGCTACGCCACATTGAAGGTGCTGCCCAGCGCGTGCAAGAAGATACTATGCGCTTTGCACGTATAGTCGAAGCCCTTGGCGTAGCTTTTTTGCGTTCAATTATGACCCTCATCGCCTTCCTACCCATCCTCTGGACCTTAAGTGAACAAGTCACCGAACTACCTTGGATTGGCCCAGTCGATCATGCACTGGTATACATGGCGATTATTTCCGCCACATTTGGCACTGTGCTGCTCGCTATTGTTGGCATTAAGCTTCCAGGCTTAGAATTTAAAAATCAACGGGTAGAAGCCGCGTACCGCAAAGAGTTAGTATTTGGTGAAGACCAAGCCGAGCGCGCCGAACCGCCGACGCTGCGCGAGCTATTCGTCAACATCCGTAAAAATTATTTTAATTTGTACAAACACTATTTGTACTTCGATATTGCTAAGTGGTCGTACCTGCAGTTCACGGTGATCATTCCCTACATTATGCTCGGCCCCACCATTGTGGCAGGTGCAATTACATTGGGCGTACTGCAGCAGATTTTAAGAGCATTTGGAAAAGTTGAAGAGTCATTCCAGTTTTTGGTCAACTCATGGGGCACCATCGTTGAATTATTATCGATTTATAAACGACTCAAAGCATTTGAGCTAACCATAAAAGGCGAGCCCATTGTCGAACACTATCCCGCAGATGCGTAGTGGCAATAGCGAGCTCTAAACAGCTAGGCTTGCTCACCTAGAAACAAAAAACCCCCGTTAAAGATTTTAACGGGGGGTTTTTGTTTGGAAAAGAGTGACGCGTTCTAATTTTATTTGTCTGCAGCTGAGTCCAGTCTCACTCGAGTACCTTGTACAATACTCATGGCCATCTCGGAAGCGGATAGACCATCATCAAAATAGCACCCCGAAATTTTGGCGTCAGCAAAACTACTACCCTCAAGTTTTGCCTTTCTGAAATCAATGCCTCTCAAATCAGCATTACGAAAATAGCTATCGCTAAAATCTAGCCCATCGGCGTTGAGATTACGCAAATCAATGCCTCTGTAATCTTTAGCCGCTAAACCTCCAAGATCTAAGGTGTCTTTTTGCTCATTAAATAAGTCGATTCTCTCTTGACGAAGTAATTGATAAGCTGGGTCATCATCTACAATTGGCGCGGTCATCGGATCTTCCTGATAGTGGGATTATAAAAAACATGACTTACCTTAAGTATAGCTTCGTAACAAAATACTGCTAATTGAGCACTATTTAATCGCTCGAGCCTCGCCATTGCTGAACAATATGTATCCGGTGCCAGATGTCACTGCGAACCTAGGATTCCCAACACACGCTCTCATCAAAACCCCCTACCATACCCCCCTTGGCCGATTGAGCTATCTTGGCTTTGCTGAACGCAATCTAAGCAACAAAGTAGCGCAACATAACCAAACGCCCAGCGCCATAAAAAACAGTGCTTTTTCCGTTGGGCAGCCCACCTGTGTGCAAGCCAAATCGGTATAGGGAAACAAGCCCAATGGCGTAAATAAATGAAAGAAAATGGCACCCGAAATAACGCCCAAGCCTAGCAGTGCCCCAAACCATCGAGTAGGCGAATACAAAATCATCGCGCCGGCTAAAAGCTCGGCAAGCCCAATGACTATCCCACCATATTGACTGAACAGTACCCCTATTTGACCTAAGCCACTATCGGTCATCCAACGACCTATGGTTTGAAAAATATAGACCGTAATATCAGCTGGGCTACCAAATAACTCGGCAAATTTAAAGAATAGCGATTGAAAAAAAACAAACGCTACGAAAAGAGCTAACAGTGTATTGATGTGTCTGGACATATTTAAAGGCCTCATAGGATTAGTGTAATACCGTTATTCTAATCATGATTGCTCAGTCATACTCAGATATTTATTGGCGAGTGCACCTAAGTATTTAAGGCGGTCATTTTAGCCTACTGCAAGACAAACCCAACCGCGCTCATTTAAACCACCGCTTGCGCCTAAATCGAATGATTCCCAGGGCCAGTAGTATTAATGTGTAGGTCAGTGCTTCGGTGTAATCACTGCGAGTTTGCCACCACACATGCGTCAATGCCAGTACTGTAGCCAAGTACACCAGGCGATGTAATCTCGGCCATTGTCGGCCTAACTTTCTTTGCCATTTTTTGGTGGAAGTAATTGCCAGCGGTACCAATAAAAGTAGTGCTGCCATGCCGGCAGCGATATAAGGACGCTGCGCAAACTCATAAAAAAAATCTGCCCATTGCAGGCGCAATATAAATACCCAGTAAACCGCAAGATGCAAGCAAGCATAAAAGAATGCCAACAGTCCCAGCATCCGTCGATAGCGCAGCCACTCAACTTTGCCGGTAATAATGCGTAACGGTGTGATAGCCAAGCATGCGCAGAGGAGGCGCAAGGCCCACTCACCTGTTTGATCAGCCAGCGCTTCAGCTGGATCTGGACCTAGCGCTTGACCAATGGCGGCTTCAATCATTAACGCCAGAGGCGTCAGTGCCAATAACAACAGGGCTGTTTTTATTAGCTTGCGTTGCTTGCTTAACACTATAAAAACTCTCGCTATTATTTTGAGTATTGCTTCCCAACGTACCCACTAAAAATATCTTCTTAAATCCATGCCCGTATACAAATTCGCTACTTGTTCGGCATAACCGTTAAACGGCAGTGTCGCAATACGTTTTGAATCAAATAAGCTAGTGGGTAAACGTCGCTCACTTGCCTGACTCCAGCGCGGGTGATCGACTTTGGGGTTAACATTAGCGAAAAATCCGTATTCTCGCGGTGCGCTGACATTCCACGATGTGCTGGGACGAGCATTGACAAATTTTATTTTCACTATCGACTTAATGCTCTTAAAGCCATATTTCCAGGGCACAACTAAACGCAAGGGCGCGCCGTTTTGCACCGGCAGTGATTTACCGTACAGCCCTGTCGCAATCATGGTTAGCGGATGCATAGCCTCTGCCATCGTCAGCCCTTCTACATACGGCCACTCAAGCGTATTGAAACGACTTCGCTGACCTCGCATTTGCTCCGGCCGATACAATGTTTCGAAAACCACATAACGCGCGCTGGAATTAGGTTGGGCTCGTTTGATGAGACTAGATAGTGAAAAGCCCACCCACGGAATCACCATCGACCAGGCCTCTACACAGCGCAAACGATAAATACGCTCTTCTAATGGCTGATTCTTCAATAAGTCTTCTAAAAAAAATGTCCCCGTATTATCTGCTTCGCCCTCAATAACAACACTCCAGGGGTCCGTTTGTAATTCTCCTGCGTAGCGTTTGGGATCTCTTTTATCAGTACCAAACTCATAAAAATTATTGTGTGATGTCACCGCCT
Source organism: uncultured Pseudomonadales bacterium (assembly GCA_905478995.1). Taxonomy (GTDB): domain Bacteria; phylum Pseudomonadota; class Gammaproteobacteria; order Pseudomonadales; family UBA7434; genus UBA7434. The sequence goes on from CAJQKT010000098.1 coordinate 28,265, forward strand.
CGTAGGGAGTTAGTTTTTCACTCGTTGAAAAACCATTGTTATCACTGACTGGCTGCGCTGCTACAAAATCGAGTGGCCGGCTAGGCAATTCTGCGATTTGTCTCGATGATGCTGGAGACTCTGCATCGGCACATGAAGAAAGCACGGAGCCTCCGGCTGCAACAGCCGCAGCACCGGCAAAAGCCTGCATGAACTTGCGACGACTCAAGTAATGAGATTCAGACGTGATTTCAGAACTAGGTATATCGGAGGGGCGTTTAATTAACATAACAATCCAGCATAGAGGAGTCGAACAGCACTCACGAAAAAATAGCACCGTTTGGTTACAGACCCTAACTCAGCGCGAAAATTCCGCTCGCTCGATTGATGCACCGATTTTATTCAATAAAAACGCTGACAAAAAAATCCACTCAACGCATCGCCGCGCGCAGCGATTTAAAGCCGGCTATTAACGGCCCCGATAGCGCGTAGGTCACAGCAATAAGAAATAAGGTGATTGGCGGGTAGGCTGCAATCAATACCAGCAGCAACAAAAAGAACAGCAGTGCAATAACCGGTACTCGAGACGTTAAGTCAATGCCCTTGAAGCTGCTATAGCGAACATTGATCACCATCAAAAATCCTACTAACGCCGTTTGTATTGCCATAAGCGTCACTAACCAAGCCGGCAGTGTAGCCGCGGTATAGCCATACTCATAGCCCAACCATACTGTACTGGCAATAAGCGTGGCCGCGGGCGGACTAGCCAAGCCAATAAAATAGCGGCTATCGGCAGTATCAGCTTGAGCATTAAAGCGCGCCAGCCGCACGGCCGCACTCGCCACATAGATAAATGCCACTGCCCAGCCCAGTTTACCAATGTCGGATAGACACCACATGAACATAATGATCGCTGGCGCCAAGCCAAACGTCACCATATCTGAGAGCGAATCAAATTCTTGGCCAAACTTACTCTGCGTGTTAGTGAGCCGAGCTACTCGGCCATCGACCCCGTCGAGCAACTGTCCAAAGAATATCGCGAATCCAGCCGCTGCAAAATCGCCGCGAATTGCCGCAATGATTGCGTAAAAACCGGCAAACAAGGCAGCCGAGGTAAACAAATTGGGTAACAAAAAAATACCTTTATGGCGCTCTTTTTTACCGCCCACCGATACTTCTTCGACATGCTCGTCAATGGGTAAATAATCTTCCAGACCCGACACCGACTTTTCTTGCGCGGCCACTTCGTCGGTCGGCAAAGAGCCAGTCTTATTCGCATCTAACGGTGTCACTTTGTCATTCTTCTTCATGAGATGTCTCGGCGTTTACGCCCGGTTTGCAGCTATAGTGCTGCTCAATTAATTTTTCGGTGTGCCTATGCTCAGCCACCAGACCATTTAAAAGCCTTTACAGCTTAACAAGCAATAGCCATGCTTGCCTTTATTTAATTACGGTTTGACCAGGCTGGAGCGAGCAAAGCACTGATAGAGTTACCTTCAGATTCTTGCCGGCAACCGACTAAGCATCCAACTGAGCATCCAACTGAACATCATTCCAAACGGCCTGCATCAGCGGCTCACTAAGCCTTTGTTGCAGAGCACACAGCCCGATTTCAAATTCAGCATAAGCACTAAACGAATCGGTAAAGCTGCTGGGAATG
>CAJQKT010000099.1 GCA_905478995.1 uncultured Pseudomonadales bacterium
CACGTTCACACGGTGGTAGTGAATGCTGTGCAACGTAGCACCATTGGGTGACGGTACCCACGCGGTGTTAGCGCCCGACTGCGGATGACCAATTTTTTCTACCAGCATGGCAGCCATTTCATCGGGCATGGCCCACATACCTTTACCAATTTGTGCTCTGCCTTGCAGACCACAAGCCAAACCCACATCAACATTCCATTCTTCATAAGCTTGGATCCAAGGCTGCTGCTTCATTTTAGACTTGGCCACAAAGGGGCCCGCTTGCATACCTGTATGAATTTCATCGCCCGTTCGATCAAGAAAACCAGTATTGATAAACGCTACGCGCTCACAAGCGGCTTTAATACAGGCAGCCAAATTAACCGTGGTACGGCGCTCTTCGTCCATAATGCCAATTTTTAGCGTGTTTTTTGCAAGACCTAACGCCTCCTCTATGCGAACAAACAGCGTGCATGCAAAGGCTACTTCTTCGGGTCCATGCATTTTAGGCTTTACGATGTAAACCGAACCGGTGCGGGAGTTTGCTAAGTCACCTTTACCCTGCAAATCGTGCATTGCTGCAAGGCTTGTAACCATACCGTCGAGTATGCCTTCAGGGATTTCGTTGCCGCTTGCATCGAGCACCGCATCGTTTGTCATTAAATGCCCAACATTGCGCACGAACAGCAAACTGCGGCCATGCAGCGAAAAGTGCTTGCCCTGGGCATTCACATATTCACGATCAGGCGTCATCTTACGAGTAACCTCACGGCCACCTTTACTAAAGGTTTCCGCCAACGTGCCTTTCATCAGGCCCAACCAGTTGCGATACACCTCAATTTTATCGTCAGCATCAACCGCTGCAACCGAGTCTTCGCAATCCATAATGGTGCTTACCGCCGCTTCCATCAGTAAGTCCTTAACGCCCGCCGAATCGACTTGACCAATAGAGTGCGTGCGATCGATCTGAATCTCGATGTGCAGGCCATTATTTTTAAGCAGCACTGCATTAGGCGCTTCTGGAGCACCTTGATAACCCACAAACTGGGCGCAATCAATTAAGCCGGTGTTACTGTTATTAATTAACGTGGCCTGCAAAGCGCCATTGGTAATCCCATAAGCTGCCACTTCGCTATGGCTGCCCTCTTTTAGCGGTGCCACTTCATCAAGCAATGATTTGGCGAACGCAATCACTCGATCGCCGCGCGCAGGGTTATAAGGCCCACTGCGCTCGCAGCCATCAGTCTCAGGGATGGCATTGGTACCGTATAAAGCATCGTACAAGCTACCCCAGCGCGCATTGGCCGCATTTAATGCAAAGCGTGCGTTCTTAACCGGTACAACTAGCTGCGGGCCGGCCTGCGTGGCAATTTCTTCATCAATATTGCTAGTGTTGATAACAAATGACTCAGGCTGAGCTTGTAAATAGCCTATCGCCAACAAAAATCCTCTGTACGCTTCGAGCGAGTAGCCTGACTCGCGATGCTCCTTATGCCAATCGTCAATTTGTGCCTGCAACGCCTCGCGATGCGCGAGTAAACGAGCGTTTTCGGGTGCTAAATCGGCGATTATGTCGCTAAACGACTGCCAAAAGTGCTCGCTAGACACACCGGTGCCGGGCAATATTTCATCGTTGACTAAACTTGCCAGCGCCGCATCTACCTGCAAGCCACTCATCACAATTCGACTCATACTCAGAAAACTCCTTAGCTAGAACGCTAAACTAGAAGGCCACACCGCAGCTTACGAGACCTTAGGCTAATGAGACGCTTGGCCAACGAGCAAAGCGTTGCAAAAGTAAAACAAAAGAAACATTACGGCAGTGGCAGACACTGTAGTAAACGCGCTGAGCATCATGGCAGTAAAAGCCATCAAAATGAGCGCGCACGCATAATACGCAATCGGCTTCTCGAACGGAAGCACGGTTGGCCACAAATGGCGTGATATTAAAGTTATAAAACGGCCAGCAAGGGCTGATAAAACAGCCACCATGCTCTAACCTTGTTACAGAACATGCTTCAAGCCCTACCAAGCAGAGCGATGAGCACGGCCAATCAAGTGCCGTCGGTGGGTGGCAGCTAGCCTATAGCTGCAGCAAGCGTTGTGAGCGTTGCGCGTGAGATATCTTCAATAGCCTGCACATCCGGCTGACCATCGGTATATTTAACCATCCATGTGCCACCCACACAAAACACATTATTAAGTGCCAAGTAGTCAGTAAAAGTGCTCGGTGTGAGTCCACCCGTTGGGCAAAACCGCAAATCGGGAAAAGGTCCAGCCATTGCTTTGAGCATGCTCATGCCGCCTACCACTACGGCAGGAAACAATTTGAAATGGTCAAGCCCGTATTCCAATCCCAACATCACTTCAGATGGGCTAGCCACACCCGGTACCACTGGCACCGATTTAGCCTGCGCTGTGGCCAGCAGTGCGGGCGTAATTCCGGGGCTGACAATAAAATCAATGCCCACATCAGCCAAGCGCTCAACCTGCTGAGCTTGCGTGACCGTACCGGCACAAATCACCAACTCAGGAAATTGTTTACGCGCCAAACCAATAGCCTCAAGACCGGCCTCCGTGCGCAACGTGATCTCTAACGCGCCAATGCCACCAGCCAATAGGCCTTCAGCTATCGGTAAAATGTGCTCAGCGGTATCAACCTTAATCACTGGCAAAATAGGCGCAAGGCCCTGTAAACATTTTTTAATTGACTCTTGCATTAGTACTCACTTGTCATTAACTCGTTAAATAAATTTACGGTGAAAATCAGCGGCAGCCAAGTTACGCTGCATCACTCCCTAACTTATAGCCAGGCACTAAAATAAAACGTCTGCACCGTATTCTGCACCCGACACACGGTCGCGAAACACGTCAAACAAGTTTCGACCCAGCGTTTGAGCCTCGGTGGGTGCTTCGAGTACGGGCCGACTGGCCAACTCCTGTTCACTGAGTTCAACACTCAGCTCGCCACGAACGGCATCAATACAAACGATATCACCATCACATAATTTACCGATATTACCCGAGCGCATAGCCTCTGGCGCCACGTGAATGGCGGCCATAATCTTGCCTGATGCACCCGACATACGACCATCAGTGAGCAAGGCCACTTTATAGCCTCGATCTTGTAACACGGCCAATGGCGGCGTGAGCTTATGCAACTCAGGCATACCGTTAGCAGCAGGCCCTTGGAAGCGAACTACAACAATCACATCGCGATCCAATTCATTATTGGCAAAGGCATCCAGCATCGCATGCTGCGATGAAAATACTCGGCAAGCAGCTTTAATAATATGAAATTCCTCGGCTACAGCCGAAACCTTTACCATTGCTTGGCCCAGATTACCTTTTAATAATCTAATACCGCCCTCTTGATCGAAGGCCTCATCAACCGAACGCAACACATCGGTGTTACGGCTAGCCGTGACTGCCGGGCTCCAAACGATTTCACTACTGCTGCCATTCGAAAGCTGCTCACCCGCTGGCGCCGGTTCGCGCTCATAGGCATCGAGCCCCTCACCCATAACGTTGACCGTGTCTTGATGCAGCATGCCTGCGCGACGAAGCTCATGGACCAAAAATGCGATGCCGCCTGCATCACGGAAATGATTGACGTCGGCAGTACCATTTGGATAAACGCGAGCCAACAAAGGCACAGCGCGAGAAAGATTATTAAAATCATCCCAAGTGACGATGATGCCGGCCGCGCGAGCAATGGCCAACAGATGTAGCGTATGGTTAGTCGAGCCACCGGTGGCCAACAAACCCACCAGCGCATTGACCATAGACTTCTCGGTTACCACCGAAGACAAGCCTATTTTTTTACTAGCCATGTTAATGACCTGCTCAACCGACGAAGCGGTAAGCGCATCACGTAACGGCGTACCTGTATTAATAAATGAGGTAGATGGCAGCTGCACACCCAGCATTTCCATCAGCAATTGATTAGCATTTGCCGTACCGTAAAAGGTGCAGGTTCCAGCACTGTGATAAGAGGCCGTCTCGGCATCCATTAACGCCAATTCATCAACTTCACCGGCGGCGAACTGCTGACGTACGCGCGCTTTTTCGGCGTTGGAAATACCTGAGACCATCGGGCCTGCTGGAATAAATACCGCTGGCAAATGACCAAACTGCAGGGCGCCAATAATCATGCCTGGAACTATTTTATCGCAAACACCTAAACAGGCCACCGCATCAAATACATTATGCGTGAGTGAAATAGCCGTCGACATAGCAATTACGTCACGACTAAATAAACTCAACTCCATACCCGGTAAACCCTGTGTAACGCCATCACACATGGCAGGAACGCCACCGGCAACCTGGGCAGTAGCGCCCAATGAGCGTGCCTTTTCTTTGATGAAATCGGGGTAAGTAGCTAACGGCTGATGCGCCGAGAGCATATCGTTGTATGCAGTGACAATACCAATATTAACGCCGGCACCTTGGGCTATAGGCGTTTTTTCGTCATCAGGACTGGCGGCAACGACGTGCGCCATATTGCTGCACGATAGACAACCCCTTGCTGGGCTTTTGTCTTGCGTTTGCTTGAGCATGTCGAGGTAGGCAGCCCGAGGCTTTTGACTCCGCTCAATAATAGCGTTAGTGACTTTCTGAATTGCGTCTTTCATAATTTACCAAGTTAACAATTTTTTGCGAAATAAATATCTAATGGCGTACCGTTCGGCTTGACCTGAGTAGTTTGACTTAACAAAACCGACACAGGCAGCAATAACTCAGCACTCTCAACGTTGTCATTAAAAGGCGCCATTGCATCTTGCAGCACCTCCCACTTGCGCTCGCCACAAATATGCAACACCAAATACTCAGCCTGCAACAACGCAGCCAACGACCAAGTAAGCCTTTGCTCGCCATCAGGGCCGTCTTCTGTACCAAACAAGCCTTGCTGCTGACTCAGATCGAGCAAGGTGGGCAGGTTACCTGCATTAGGGAAAAAAGAAGCCGTATGTCCGTCGTCACCCATACCAAGAACCACACAATCAAAAGGCCGTGGCAATTCAGCTAAACGCTCATTGAGCTGGGCCACACTCTCTTCACCTTTATACAAGGTATGAAAAACCGGCTGGCTAGATAATTTGCTCAGCAAATTTTGATGCAGAAGCCTAGCGTTAGAGCGCTCGTTATCAAAATCGACACAGCGTTCATCAACTAACGTGACATGAACCGCCGCCCAATTAAGCGAATGCTCGGCCAATTTACTAAAGAACAATTTAGGCGTGCTACCCCCAGAAAAAGCTACACTAGCATGGCCCTTTGTTTCTATAGCGCGCGACAAGCGCTGTGCGACTTCAGTTGCCAGCTCGCTGGCAAGAGCATCGTGCGTTGCAAAGATATTTTTTTTCACAGTTTAATTACGCAGATTAATGTATTAAAAAAGTAGCCCGCCACTCTTTACAGTATTAAGCCAGACCAGAATGTATTACCAAGCTTTGCTATAACATACACTGCTATAGCAGCAAGAAAGCCTAGCGGTTGTCGTCATAATCGAACCAGCGCCGCCTGTCGCGTGCTAGCAAATCAACCGACTCCGATGGACCCCAGCTGCCTGCGGCATATTGTGCAATCTGCTTGCCGGTTTGCTCCCAGCCATCAATAATACGGTCGATCCATTCCCACGCAGCTAAAAGCTCATCAGAACGCATAAACAACGTTTGGTCGGAGCGAATAACATCGAGAATGAGGCGCTCGTATGCACTGGGCGAGCGATGATCGCCAAAAGCCTTGTCAAACGATAAATCTAAACCCACACTTTTTAGTCGGGTATTCTCAGTCAACCCTGGCACTTTGTGCACGAGCTTCATTTCAATACCTTCGTTGGGCTGCAGGCGGATAATCAGCTGATTATCCGTCAGTCGGCCGCTGTTTGAGTCAAAAAAACGATGCACTACCGGTTTAAACTGAATCATAATTTCCGAATAACGCTCGCGCATTCGTTTACCCGTACGTAGATAAAACGGCACACCATTCCAGCGCGAATTTTCAATTTCGGCTTTTATAGCAACAAAGGTTTCTGTGCTAGAAGCATTGCCTTTAGCATCGGCCTCTTCCAAATAGCCCGGTGCATCACCCTGCTGAATTTGACCTTTAGCATACTGACCACGAACGGTGACATGGTTAACATCATTGCGTTCAATAGGCCTCAAACAGCGCAGAATTTTGAGCTTTTCATCGCGAACAAAGTCAGGGGTGTTTTTCGCAGGCGGCTCCATAGTCACCAAGCACAACAGCTGCAACATATGATTTTGCACCATATCTCGAAGCGCGCCGGCACTATCGTAAAAACTCCAGCGCCCGCCTACGCCCACTTGCTCTGCCACGGTAATTTGCACATGGTCAATGTAGTTTCTGTTCCACAACGGCTCAAACAAAACGTTAGCAAAGCGCAGGGCCAATAAATTTTGTACTGTCTCTTTGCCAAGGTAGTGATCGATACGGTAGATCTGATGCTCTTCAAAAACCGCCTGCACATGCTCGTCAATTTGCTCAAAGCTGGCTTGAGACTCACCCAAAGGTTTTTCAATAACAATGCGAGTGCTCGGTTCAACTAAACCTGCCTCGTCCAAAGCAAGACAAATAGGCGAGAAAATAGACGGCGGTGTCGATAAATAAATCACCCGCTCTTCATTCTTAAGAAGACCCTGCATCTTTACAAAAGAGGCCGCACTCGTTGCGTCACCCACAAATTGTATAAGCCGCTCGGTAAAGCGTTCCCAATCGGCTGTTTGAATTTTTGCCGTATAGTCACTGTTCTCAATGCCAAGCCGAACAGCCGCGTAAAATGCATCGGCATCATATTTACCACGCGCAAAAGCAATGATTTTTATGCTTTCAGCAAGCAAACCTTCACAATCGAGACTGAATAGCGCCGGGTATAATTTTCTAAAAGCGAGATCACCTTCGCCGCCAATAATAATAATGTCACAAGCCATAATTCTTCATTCAAGTGATTACAAAAGTGTTACAAAACGGGATAGCTTTGCGCCACAACGCGCGCGAAACACCCAACCAATAAATTTTTTGAAGCTGGAGGACTGTACCGCTCAGCTCTCAACAGATAATTGCCCCCATTAACGCGGGAGATACCTATTAACAATGCCATAAAATGATTGCGCGTATAGTATATTATTGGCACGAGGCATCGTTAGTACTGTTTTAGGTAGTCTTGCTACCCAAACGCAATTCATCGCACTAAAACCTCTCTTTATCGCAACATTGGCTCGATTAAAACGGCTATATTGTATTTCGCCGCTCAGTAAAAACCTATAAGATACCGCCGCAGAATGCCTTGTCGTTAGAAAAATAGCGGCCCAAACCGGCGTGCATATAACGCGAAATTCATCAAAGCCGTCTCAAATCACGCTTGGTTGCTTTGGCCGCGCTTTACGATCTAGGCCAAACACACTCACGGAATCATCACCCCATGCCAGAACTCTACAATCTAGTCGGCGACCTCGGCGGCACCAATGTCCGTTTTGGCTTGTGCGCGGCCAACTCGACTGAGGTCAACTTCATTGAAAAATTCTCGCTTCGAGACTACGAAGATCTAGACCATGTTATTGGTGTTTACCTGCGCCCGAAACTGCAGTCTGGCGACATAAGTATTAGCGCCTGCTGCCTAGCTATTGCCGGCCCTATCATCAATCACAAGGTCAAAATGACCAACACCGATTGGGAGTTTTCAACCGACACCATTCGCAAAAACCTTAAAATTCAACACGCAGTCTTAATCAATGACTTTGCAGCTATAGCCTATTCGGTGCCTCAACTAAAGCCACAAGACACGATCGAAATCGGCCAACCGATTAACGGTGAAGCTAGTGGTCCAATTGCTGTAGTTGGCCCGGGCACCGGACTAGGCGCCGCACTTTTAGTACCCAATGCAACAACCAGGGATGGCGCAGATCACTACCTCATCGTCCCTACTGAAGGCGGACATGCAGGTTTAAGCGCGCGAACAACCGAAGAACTGCAAATTTTTTCATACTGGCGCGATAAGGGCTGCCGCATCAATCGTGAATTTTTTGTTTGCGGCACAGGAATTGAGCGAATCTATGAGGCCTTATGTGTTGCAGCCAGCTCTACCGATTACAAAAACCGCAAGGTCGTACAAATCCAGCAGTTGGGATGCAGCCGCCAAGATAAACTTTGCGAGCAAGCCATGGAAATATTTTGCGCGCTGCTGGGCAGCGCTGCTGGCGACCAGGTGCTATGCACCGGCTCAACCGGTGGCGTAGTATTAGCTGGAGGAATCTTACCGAAATTTGTTGATTTTTTGCAGCAGAGTGCATTTCGACGGCGCTTTGAAAGCAAAGGCGCCATGTCACATTTTATGAGCACTATACCTAGCCACTTAATTATCGAAGCGCAGCCCGGTCTAATTGGCGCAGCTGCTTACCTGCTTGAGAAAAATTAAAAAAGGACTGTCATCTACCACTGGCGATCTAGCGATTTTGATCGATAAATTCTTTTATTACGCTTTTATAGTGGCGACTAACCTTAATTTTTTCATCACCATCAAGAAACAAAAAATATTCGCCCTTGGTATGTTTTTGTACTCGCAAAATCCGGCTAATGTTAACAATGGTTGAGCGGTGCACCCGCTTAAACTGCTCGCCCTGCAAACGCGCCAGTAACTCATGCAGCGTTGAGCGCATAATATGTGTTACTCCTTTAACATGAACACACATATAGTCCCCCGCCGCGTCAATCCAATCAATATCGTTTTCATCGACTATGGTCACCGTGTCGCCATCCTTTATCGACAACTTGCGAACCTCAACCGGAGGTAACGTCGCAGGATCGACCTGCTCCTTTTGCTTGGTTTGCTTTTCTCGCACCCGCTCAACCACTGCACTTATAGCCGCTTGCTGTAACGGCTTAACGCCGGCGCCGGAGTCAATGTGCTGCACCACACGGTGCAGGGCCTGCTTAAGCCGCTCATCACTGATAGGCTTGAGTACATAATCAATAGCGTTTGCATCAAAGGCGTCAATGGCGAACTCGTCAAACGCTGTGACAAAAACAATGTGCGGTAAATCATGCGCACCTAATGCTTTAATTACGTCAAAACCGTTTAACCCAGGCATCTGAATATCAAGCAGCATCACATCAGGCTTGAGCCTTTGCACCGCACCTACAGCCTCGCTGCCATTTTTGCACTGGGCAACCACCTCAACATTCGGGTACTCAGCTAACAAGATTATTAATAACTCGCGCGCCAAAGGCTCATCATCAACCACCACTACTTTTAATTTATTTTTTTCCATAATCCTACTAATTGCACTACTAATTGCTTGTATTACGGGTTAATTGCATTACTTGGGCGCCGCGCGCCCCTCAATAAAATATCTAAATTTTTGCGCAGACCCATTAAGGCTTTAACACTCAACGATTAGCACGCCTAAGCAACGCGCTCAAAACGAAAAATAAGCTCTACCTTCAAACCTTCGCCTAATTTATTATATAGATTCATTTCATAACCGTCTTGGCCATAAATATTTTCAAGCCTGTCGTGAATGTTTTGAATGCCCACACCACCAAAATTAAACGCATTTTTAGTGTATACCCCAGCACCTAGCGCGCCGATACCCAAGCCATCGTCGGTAACGCTCACGACTAAATTATCGCCTTTCCTCGCTGCTGCAACAGTAATTACGCCACCACGTTCACTCAGGCTAATGGCATATTTAATAGCGTTTTCGGCTAATGGTTGCAAGATTAAACTGGGCACTCGCGCATCTAACACGGCTTCGTCTATATTGTAATGAATGCTCAACCGATCAGAAAAACGTGTTTTCTCAATACTTAAATACAAGTCTAATGCTTCAATTTCTTCTTGTAACTTTACAGCCTCTTTACGCTCATCCTTTAACGAATAGCGCAAAAAAGAACTGAGCTTATCAATCATTTCGCGCGCTTTAGTCGCTTCTTTAACCGCCACTAAGGCGCTCACAGCATTGAGCGTATTAAACAAAAAATGTGGATTGAGCTGATAGCGAAGCATTTCCATGCGCGACTCACTGGCCAACTTTTCAGCATAATAGCGCTTCACTTTTTCGGCTCGGGCATGCTCAACCTGCAATATCCGGCGATCACGCTCTCCTGAGGCCAATCGGTAATACAAAATATTGTAGTAGAGTGCCGTCCAACACAGGAATATAAAGAAGCCACTAAAATACCAGCCGCCAAAATCAGCCCACTGCTCTTCACCGGCAATCGTCATCCATATAAACGACTGCATGCGAATTATAGTCGCTAAAAAAGATACCAGCATAACAACCAAAATACTGCCTAAAACCAACGTGGGCATCGATCGCCTCCAAAGCCGGCGGTAAACCCAGTGCATTGGGAATGTTATACAAATGCCAACGATGGACTGCAGTAACGCATGCAATATGTAAGGCAACTCAGCACTTCCATACCAAAGCGTAAGGCTGAAAAAAGTAATCACGGCGTGAGCAGCCCAAAAAATAAGCTGCATTAGCCACAAGCTGATCACCACTGGCTGCACAGCCGTGTGCCGGGCGACAATTTTATTAGTGTTTCGCTTCACGATCAGATCAACATCCGCAGCTTCTTATAAATGAATCAGGTTGGCAGTACAGCCATGTTATGGCCTTTTCCATTATACCCTGAATAACCAGGCCGTTTTTTTTGGAGGATCCGAGGGTAAGCTGGGTGAGAGGTGAGCATGTTGAAGAGCCTTAATGATCACAAGCCCCGAAAACCTTTAACACGGCCTGAGCAACCCACCTTAGTCAGCCGGCGAACGATTCAACCTTTTATACGTTACCACCGCAC
>CAJQKT010000100.1 GCA_905478995.1 uncultured Pseudomonadales bacterium
GTGCTTGAAACGCAAGAAAGCGTAATCAGCACTGCGGTTTATAGCCCTCCAGGCGAGGGCTTTTTGTTATCTGGGGTTTAGTGGTTGATTGCCTGTCCTTAGATCTGTTTTCTAAGATCTGTTTTCTAAGATCTGTTTTCTTAGGTCTCGTGATCAATTGGTGGCATGCTTTCTCACCGCATGTCGGCGCCAGTATTTCCAAAGGCCAATCATTGAAGCACCTATCCAGAAAACTTCAATCACCAAACTGGCAAGATTAAAATTGAAGCACAGACTGATAAAGAGCAAGATGGCGCCCATCAAATTCATGACATTGTAGCTAAGGCTTTTAGGGTCGATTCGCTCGAGCTGCAACAGATAATAGGCTAGTATGACCATGAGTGTGCCCAGCATGCCGATAGCGTCAATGATGTTGTATTGCATAGCCAATAATCCAATGTTAGCGGATAAAACGTTAGCCTATCACACCGCAATGATTCCAGTCGGGACGGCTGGCATCTTCTGAGGTGATCCAATAGCATTTAAAAGTCTAGTTAATGAGAAAATCTTGCACGAAAAAATAGAACACTATGATGTCGTTATTCTTGGCGCTGGCGCGGCTGGGTTATTCTGTGCGGCCATCGCAGGGGCGCGTGGCCGTCGTGTTTTGGTGTTGGAAAAAGCCAACAAAGTGGGAAAAAAAATCCTCATGTCCGGAGGTGGCCGCTGCAACTTCACTAACTGTGTTGTTGAGCCGGAGAACTTTGTTTCGGGCAATCCACATTTTTGTAAATCGGCGTTGAGTCGCTACACGCAATGGGACTTTATAGCCCTGGTTGAGCGTTACAGTATCGATTATGAAGAGCGGACACACGGGCAGCTCTTTTGTAAAAATTCTGCTAAGGATATTCTGGCGATGCTATTGCAAGAATGCGATAACGCCGGTGTGACGATCGCTACCCATTGTGAACTCGGCTCGATTGACGCTATGGCTGATTCGCCCCGTCGTTTTTGTGTGGGTTTCGAGCAGCGCCAAAACAACGAGAAGGCGAATCGTTCTGTTGCTTGTGAATCGCTGGTCGTTGCTACCGGAGCCCTTTCGATACCGACCTTGGGAGGCAGTGGTGTTGGTTATGACATCGCTGAGCAGTTTGCACTGGCATTGACACAGCGCAGTGCCGGACTGGTGCCATTGATGTTCAGCGACGCGACAAAGTCAGTGTGTGAACGCTTGGCTGGTGTGGCCTTAGCAGTGGAGGTTTGCTGTAATGGTCAGTCGTTCACTGAGAGTCTTTTATTCACTCACCGGGGTATTAGTGGCCCTGTGGTCTTGCAAATCTCCAATTACTGGTGTCCTGGCGATTCCGTTGCGATTAACTTGCTACCGCATTTGGATGTTAGTGGCTGGCTATTGCAGTCCAAGCGCGATCAGAGTCATAGCCTGCTGCGCACGTTGCTGGCGCAAAGAATACCCAAGGCATTGGTGGCTGAGCTACAGACGCTCTGGTGGTTAAATGATGCAGACCGAAAGCTGGCGGACTTCAGTGACAAAAGACTGATCGAGCTTGGCGGGCTTTTGTGTAACTGGATATTGAAACCCTCAGGCACCGAAGGTTACCGTACGGCAGAGGTTACTCTGGGGGGGGTAGATACGGTAGGAATGAGCTCTCGGACGATGGAGACCAAGAATCATGCTGGCCTATTTTTTATCGGAGAGGTCTTAGATGTAAGTGGCCATTTAGGTGGCTACAACTTTCAATGGGCCTGGTCTTCTGGTTTTTGTGCCGGGCAGTATGTTTAGCGGTTTGTTATTTTTTTGAGTTAATACTATGCCAGCTTAATTCGAGTGTGCCTAGATCGGCCCAAGCGCTTAGCGACACTTTATGCACTTAGGGAACATTTGCACTTAGCGACGTTTTTTTAGTCACCAATATTTGAGAGCATCACGGTATTTTAGCCACTGATGTTCAGCCACAACTTGATGAAGCCAATCTGCCGCTATGCTCAGACTCAATGAAATTAAACTCCCACTCGAGCATGACGCTGATGATCTGACGGCGGCTATTGCCGAGCGACTAGGTATCAGTGAGGATGATATCTGTAGTTTTAATGTTTTCAAACGCAGTTATGACGCGCGTAAAAAAACCAATATCTTGTTAATTTACCAGCTGGATGTCGAGCTGCGCTCTGCACAAGAACAAAAGCTGTTAGAGCATTTCCAAAGTGACTCCCGTGTTGGTCCCAGCCCAGATACACATTATCGGTTTGTCGCTCAGGCTAGCCCGCATTTTCCGCAAGCCGAACAGCAGCGGCCTATCATTGTAGGCTTTGGGCCGTGTGGAATTTTGACCGCTTTGTTGCTGGCCCAGATGGGCCTCAAGCCTATAGTGCTAGAGCGGGGGCGCGAGGTGCGTCAGCGTACGAAAGATACCTGGGCAATGTGGCGTAAACGCCAGCTCAATACCGAATCTAATGTTCAGTTTGGTGAGGGCGGCGCCGGCACATTTTCCGACGGTAAGCTTTACAGTCAGGTTAAAGACCGCCGTCATTTAGGCCGCAAGGTGCTGTCCGAATTTGTGAAGGCTGGCGCGCCTCATGAAATTTTGTTTGTGAGCAAGCCACATATCGGCACTTTTAAGTTGGTTACGATGGTGGAGAAGATGCGTGCGGAAATCATTCGCCTGGGGGGTGAGATACGTTTTGGAGTGAAAGTTGAATCACTGTTGCGCGAACAAGACAGTGATGGCGCTAGCCAAGTAACCGGACTGACTACTTGCAGCGGTGAAACGTTATTGAGTCGACATATCGTACTCGCAATAGGGCATAGCGCTCGCGACACTTTTCAAATGTTGTTGGACCAAGGGGTGTACATAGAACCTAAGCCGTTTTCTATAGGCTTTCGTATTGAACATCCGCAGTCGATTATTGATCAGGCACGTTTTGGTGAATACGCCGGCAATGCGATATTGGGTGCGGCAGATTATAAGCTGGTGCATCATTGCGATAATGGCCGCACCGTCTACAGCTTTTGTATGTGTCCGGGCGGCACCGTTGTTGCAGCCACCTCGGAAGAGGGTCGTGTGGTGACTAATGGAATGTCACAGTATTCGCGCAACGAACGCAATGCCAACTCAGCGATTGTGGTCGGTATCAATCCGGCTGAAGATTACCCGGACAATATTTTTGCGGGTATTGACTTGCAACGCGAACTTGAATCGCTCGCTTATAAAATGGGCGGAGAAAATTATAATGCGCCTGCACAGCTGGTCGGTGATTTTCTTCAGGGTCGTCCATCGCAAGCGTTGCGCAGCGTGGTGCCATCCTACCAACCGGGAGTCACATTGACGGACCTATCGCAGGCATTACCAGACTTTGCGATTGACGCCATTCGTGAGGCAATTCCGGCGTTCGACAGGCAAATAAAAGGCTTTGCGATGTCAGACGCGGTACTGACCGGCATCGAAACCCGAAGCTCATCGCCTATTTGTATTAAGCGTGGCGAGGACTGCCAGAGTAAGAATACGCGCGGTCTATACCCGGCCGGGGAGGGCGCCGGTTATGCGGGCGGCATCTTGTCAGCGGCTATAGATGGCATCAAGGTTGCTGAGGCCATGGCGCTGGATATGCTGAAATAGATGTCTGGAAAAATTAGCTTATAAAAGCTGGCCTAGCTCATTTATTGATACAGGTGCGCAGCGCCTTTTTATAGCCACCTGCGGGTAGATGCAGCGCTGGTTGGACCAAGCTATAACCTCTTTAATGCGGAGGCGAAGTTTGGCTTGCAAACCAAAATATTACATCAGGGCCTGTGCTACTCAAGCAATTTCAAACGGCAGTAAGAGTCCATTTATGTAATTATCATCTATACTCTTCACCCATCCAGTCATAATAAATAACTGCTGCTATGTCGCTTCACTTCAAGCCCTTATTTCGTTTAATCGTGCCGCTCTTGCTGCTGTTAGCAGCTATCATTTCGCTCAATTATCTCAGTGAAATACCTAGCGACTACGTCAAGCTCTTAAAATTATTACCCTATGGATTATTCGTTATTGTCATCGGGCTGAGCCACTACTTCAATCGATCACGATTTTTTTCCGCAGCTTTATTAATGGCAGTGGCGTTTTGGCTAATTCAAAACCGCTTGCAAACAAACTTAGAAGAAGCATTACCGTTTTACCTTTTTACAACAGTGAGTATCTTGTTACCTTTTGGTCTAGCGCTGTTAGCCGTTATCCCAGAAAAAGGCCTATGGAATCGTCATGGCATTGTGCCCATATTGGTCGGGCCACTGTTACTGACAGCTGCTTGTATCTTCGTCAGCACCGGCGGTAACTCGCAGCTTCATGCCATTTTTCAGTTAATGCCACTAAGACCCTATCCCGGGCTTATCACCTCACTTTATGCCAGTGCGTGGATGGGAATAACAATATTGGTATCGCTATGCTATTTACTCATTCGCAATGCAGAAGCAGAATCGTCCTTCACTATTTGTATTGTTTTAAGTTTTATTACGCTGGCAAAATTCGACCAATTATTGATATCGACCATCATGTTTTCTGCAGCTGGATTAACTATGATCCTGAGTTTGCTTAAGTCCTCATTTGAAATGGCCTATCGAGATGAACTGACCGGATTATTGGGCAGAAGAGCTTTGAATGAAAAATTACGCGGTTTGGGCAGCCGCTATGTGGTTGCGATGATTGACATAGACCATTTCAAAAAATTCAATGACACCCATGGACATGATGTTGGTGACGATGTCCTAAAAATTGTGGCTAACCATATTGCTGAAACTACCGGAGGAGGCACTCCATACCGCTATGGTGGCGAAGAGTTCTGCGTGATATTTCCAGGAAAATCGCTCAAGCCCTGTGCGCCTCACTTAGAAGCGGTCAGAGAAGCGATTGGCGATCATCGTATTACCTTGAGAGACAGGAAAACGAGACCCAAAAATGCGCAGGCCGGTGCGAAAAACCGTAACCAGAAACCCGATAAAAAACGGCGAAAAAAAACGGTCAG
This sequence comes from uncultured Pseudomonadales bacterium, assembly GCA_905478995.1. Classification (GTDB taxonomy): domain Bacteria; phylum Pseudomonadota; class Gammaproteobacteria; order Pseudomonadales; family UBA7434; genus UBA7434. Next base: position 4,999 of record CAJQKT010000100.1, read on the forward strand.
CGTCACCATTAGCATTGGAATCGCAGAGCGCACGGATCTGATTGACAAGCCAGACCAAGTTATGAAAGCTGCCGACAAGGCCCTGTATAGAGCCAAACAAAACGGAAGAAATTGTTTAGTACAGTGAAGCAATTCGCTGATTAGCTATATAAACCGGTAATGCCTGCGCTTCAGTGCAGCGGTTGAACGCCTGATCTTAGACATTGATGAAAGCCATCGTCTCAAGCTAGCGCGCCAAGTAGCTCCAGAGCCTCATCACACCAATCAATATGCATCTGCTGCTGCCGAATGCCCGCCGACAGTGCTAAGTAGATGCCTTTTCGATTAATGGGTAACGTTTCGGGCTCGGCGTAGTGCCGCTCTTTTATTTTCAAATACAGCGCTAACTGGCGTTGGCATTGCAATTGCCGATCAGCAATTTCGCCGATTAACGGTTCGGGGTCGCAATGACCAATGTTGTAGAGTTTTACATACAGGTCTTCCTTCGCCGAGCGCGCCTTCGTCTGTGCAACAACCCAGTCGTCCAGTGCTGATTTCCCGTCGCCGGTTAATGCATAAAGTATTTTGTTCGGCTTGCCGGCTTGCTCTACGGTGTCTGAACTCAACCAACCCCGCTCCAGCATTTTTTTTAACTCTTGGTAAATTTGCTGATGCGACGCTTGCCAAAAGAATCCGAGGGACATATCGAACTTTTTGGCGAGATCATATCCCGACAAATTCTCCTCCAGTAGAGCCGTCATAATGGCGTGAGAAAGGGCCATAAAGTAAGAATCCCTGTTAACTGTTGATCACCTTATGCAACATTTTGCACATTTTATTTGACTATGCAACTTTATGCATATTATATTGTGCGCGCAATTAGCCGATCCAATTTGAACGTTTAACCAAACGAGGTTTTTTTATGGCCCTGCCTGATATTCTCAAGGGAAAGTTATCTATCCCCGTTGTTGCTGCTCCCTTATTTATTATTTCAACCCCCGACCTAGTCATCGCTCAGTGTAAAGCCGGCATTGTTGGTTCGTTTCCCTCTTTGAACGCCCGTCCCATTGAAATGCTGGACGAGTGGTTGGATAGAATTACCACTGAACTTGCTGAGTATGATGCTCAAAACCCTGATAACCCCTCGGCACCGTTTGCCGTTAACCAAATTGTGCACAAGTCTAACAATCGCTTAGATCAAGACGTCGCGCTGTGCAAGAAGTACAAAGTCCCGATTGTGATCACGTCACTGGGTGCTCGGGCCGAGCTGAACGAAGAAATTCACTCTTACGGCGGTATCGTTTTACACGATATTATCAATGACTTTTTCGCCAGAAAGGCGATAGCTAAGGGAGCCGACGGATTAATTGCCGTTGCATCTGGCGCAGGCGGCCACGCGGGGTCAACGTCTCCTTTTGCCCTGATATCGGAAATACGTGAGTGGTTCGATGGGCCACTACTGTTATCGGGTTCCATCGCCACAGGTGATGCCGTATTAGCCGCTCAGGCAATGGGAGCAGATCTTGGCTACATTGGTTCGGCTTTTATCGCCACGCAGGAAGCTAATGCTGAGCAAGGTTACAAGCAAGCGTTGGTGGACTATGCATCCTCTGACATTGTCTACACTAACTTGTTTACGGGTGTGCACGGCAATTACTTGAAGCCCTCTATCATCGCCGCGGGCATGGACCCCGATAACTTGCCCGTTAGTGACCCGTCAAAAATGGATTTTGGCTCCGGCGGCAACACCGATAAAAAAGCTTGGAAAGATATTTGGGGTTGTGGTCAGGGTATTGGCGCGATTAAAAATGTGTTGTCTGCTGGTGAATTAGTTGACCGTTTAAGATCCGAATACGACACGGCGAAAGCGCGCATCAGCATAGCCAGCTAACGCACACCGATTGAGTCTGATTGCTATCACATGCAGCAGCTATTTCAAATGATAACTGCAAGGGCTTTCGTCGTTTGAGAGCCATGCAAAAGCAGAGGTGGCGGGTTTTGGCGACCTAAAGCGCTCTAGTATCTACGGGGCGCTTTTTTTATGATACTTTTACCAACTCGCAATCAGTTCCTGGTGCTTCCAAACTGATTTTGCCAAGTTTTCCTGCGCGCAGATCATGTACAACCAATTCGCCGGCACGTTGGTAATCGGGTCCACCGCGCTGCATACACCCTCGGCGCTTAGCAATCTCTTGGAGTGTTTCAAGGGGTGACGTGGCCACTGCTTTTAGTTGGTATGCCTTGCAAATATTGGCGGGGTAGCGTTCCATTAAGTATTCAATGGCAAACAGGGCTACGTCATCGTATTCAAAGGCGGTGTCGCGAATGGCTCCGCTTGTTGCAAGGCGATAGTTGACGGTTTCATTTTTTGACCCCGGCCATGTCATTCCGGGTGAATCAATTAATGCTAATTGGTCGCTAAGCTTAATTTCCTGCTGCGCTTTAGTGATGGCCGGCTCATTGCCCACGGGTGCTCTTTTGCGTCCTGCAAGTGTGTTTATCAGCGTTGATTTTCCTACATTAGGAATGCCAAGTATAAGAGCTTTTAGCGGGCGTTTGTGGGTGTCACGCTCGGGAAAAAATTTAAATATTCTATTGGGTATCGTGCGCGCTATGCGCGGGCTTTCAGTGGTGATCGCCAGTGCATCGGTCTGGTTTTGTTCGCGCAGCACAGTCAGCCATTGTTCGGTTATTTTGGGGTCGGCTAAATCGGACTTACTTAAAACTTTCAGGCAAGGCTTTTGACCACGCAGGGTTTCGATCATCGGGTTTGCGCTGGAGAATGGCAGGCGTGCATCAAGCACCTCAATCACCATATCCACGTTCGGCATAATTTCTTTGACTTTTTTGCGGGCCTTGTTCATATGGCCCGGGTACCAATTAATGAGCATGCTATTCAACTTGTTGCGTTTGGGGGGGCATTATCTGCTCATATTTCAGTGAGGTCATCCCCAATTTATACAAATGACGGTATAGAGGCATGGTGCGTGTTACGAGCGCTCCTAGAGATCGAGTATTAGTTGCTAAAAGATTACGAAGGGAAGGGGGGTTAATGCTGCGTATAGTCCGCGTGTGAGCGAAAAATTTATTGTGAGACTTTCTATAGTTCAGTGTTCTTTGACCTTATCGCTTTGTCGGTGATAATACGTTCTCAGGAATCTACAACCCTTTTTTTCTATTGTGAGAGACTATGTCAATTCAAGCATTACGCGATCAAGTGCAAGGCGCGCCCGACACCATACATTTTAATCAGGTTATAGCGTTGATTAATGCGCTTTACGCTTACACCCCAGCCCGATTTACTAATGGCGCCGTTATTAATGAGGCGGGCACTAATGAAGGCTCGTGCAAGATTTTTGCTTTTGCGCAACTCAACGGCTTCAGCGAAATGGAAACTTTAGCGCTATTTGGAGAATTCTACCGTGACGATGTGTTAGGTCACCCAGCAGGCGAGGACCACGCCAATATTCGTAATTTTATTTTAGACGGCTGGCTCGGCATTCAGTTCGATAGTGAGCCGTTAACACTTATTTAAAGGTATGCTCGTCGTTCGGCTATGCTTTGGTGGTGATCTTTGATCTTTGATCTTGACGAGCGGTCAATTGCGGTTCGTGTTCATTTGTATTTTTGCCGTCAAATCCTCGGTTCCCACTGGCAGTTCACAGCCCCTCGATGACTGAGTTTGGCTTGTTAAATAACCCTCTAATATAGCAGTGCGCAGCGCTCTAAAAGCCGGCTGCAAGGCCCGTTTTTATAGTATTCTGTCAGGAAGAATTTTAACGAGATCTAATAATGACATTCAGATCGCTTATTGCAATGGTGCTATTGCTCGCTGTCATCCTGCCCAGTAGGGCGCAGGACGGCTCAGGCGTGCCTGCGTTGAGCTTTCAGCCAAGCGAACTGTTAACGCCGCTGCGTACCTTTACGACGGCTGAAATTGGCGCCAGGCCAACGTTCGCAGGCATGCACAAGGGTTATCTTATTATTGCTGGCGGTGGTATTGGCAATGAGCCGCGTGCACTGACTTTTTGGGATATCGCTGATCCCACCGCACCGACGCTGTTTAGCTCGACGCCCGATAACACCATTTTTAAAACCCATGCCATGGGCTTTTCCGATGACTTGATGACGGTGCGAGCCGAAGGCGGCGTACTTTACGACATCACCAATCCCGCGGCGCCGCAGCGGCGCGGGACTATGGGTGGCGCCGCGAGTAGTCTATGGACTTATTACGCTGCGCCCTATATCTATAAAGGCGGCGAAGGTTATGGCGGCGCCTCAGGCTGGGTTACTATCCTCGACGCTTCCAACCCCGATAACGTTGTAGTTGCCAGTGAAATTGATATGCCGGCACTGGTTGGCTTCCGCTGCGGTTCGACGCATATTCTGGGCAATATTTTAGTCGTTTCTGCCAGCCAGACGAATGGTGTTGTGACCTTTGATATCAGCGATCCGTTAAACCCTGTACTACTCGATGTACTGCGTATTCCTGGCGATAACACCTACACCTCTTTGCTCAATGGCAATCGACTGTACAGCGGTGGCCAAGAAGGCGGTTTGCATGTTTACGACCTAACCGACCCCGGTAATATTGTGCATCTTGGCAACGTGCTCTCTGGTGGCACGCCGCGCTACCCCATGTTACAAGATGAATTTATCCACCTCGGGAATCTTGGCAACGATACCTATCAAAAAATTGATATCAACCGTATGCAGTTGGTTGCTAGTGCGCCGCTGCCTGGCGGCCCGCAATCTGATCCCGAATTTGCATTGCCAATGGGTAATCTAGTTTTTGTTGGTAATAGCGTATTAGATATCGCCTTGCCTGGCGGCTACCTACTGGCGCATGACACCCAGCCCGATACGCAAGGTATGGTAGTGAGTGCAGTTCGGCCTATCGACGGCGAAACTCAGGTTGCGAGCACGTCAATGATCGGTATCGCGCTTAGCGATCAAATTGATCCGCGCACGGTTAACTCAAGTACGTTTGCCGTTCGCCCAGTGGGTGGTTCGGCCATAGGCGGTACGTACACTACGCAAACGGGTACTATTAATTTTGTACCTGACCAGCCATTGTTAGCCAATACCAGTTATGAAGTCGTAGTTTTCGCCAATGGCATTGAAGACCTTGCGGGCAACGGTATGGCAGTAGCGTCGCTTACCCGGTTTACTACTGGTCAGACAATTGTGGGCGCTGCGCCGGCCATGCCAACGAGCTTGACTGCGCAGGCCATCTCTAATGCCCAAATTGATTTGAGTTGGGTTGATAGCAGCAGTACCGAAACGTCATTTTTAATTGAACGAAAAACAGCGAGTGGACCGTTTTTGCCGCTGGCACAATTAGCAGCGAATAGTGTTGCTTACTCAGATATAACGGTGGCGCCGTTTACCACTTACAGCTACCGCATTAGAGCACAGGGTGATGGCAATTCAGCTTTTTCCAGCCAAGTTTCGATATTAACACCGGGTACGGGGCCTAACGATCAGCTAGAGGCGCATTGGCGATTTGATGGCGATGTCTTTGATGGTTCGAGCAATGGCCACGTGGCTAGTTTAAACGGCGACAGCAATTTCTCAGCAGACGCAGCAGTTGGTACTACAGCGTTAAATCTGGATGGAGTAGGTGACTATGTTGCAACCGATAACTTTAATCTGGGGTCTGAGTTTTCTATCTCGATGTGGGCAAAAATAAATTCTGGGCAGAGTAATATTCAAACGTTGGCTGCCAACACGACAGGCGGTTCACCGACCAATGGTTTTCGATTGTTTGTCAATGAGTATCTTACTAACAACGGCAGTATTCGTTTTGAGACGCAGAATGGTACGCAGGGTGATGTGGCCTTCACACCTATCGGTAGTTTTGCCTTTGATCAATGGAATCATGTTGCCGTTACGGTGGATAGCATCGCCGGTGAGGTACACATTTACTACAACGGCATCGACATTACGGTTGATGGCACTGTTTTAACGAGTTTTGATAGTGATGGCACGCTTGAGTTGGGTCGTATGTTCTCGGCGTTTGAACTACATGGCGCTATTGATGATGTGCGCATCTATAACCGCGTTTTAACGAGTTTTGACATGGCTTTATTAGCCGATCCAACACTGCCATCGGCGCCCAGTGCATTGAATGTAACGGCACCCTCAGCCAGCGCCATTGATCTTGCATGGTCAGACAACAGCGATAATGAAGCCGCCTTTTTAATTGAACGCAGTGAAGCTGGCGGTCCGTTTGTACAGGTGGCGACGTTGGCTCTCGGTACCAGCTTGTACCAAGATGACGGCTTAAGCGCAGCCACCGCTTACACTTATCGTGTGCGTAGTAGTAACCATAACGGTAACTCGAGTTACAGTAACCCGTCCACGGCGACCACATCGCTGGGCAATGGAGCACCGGGTCTGGCTGCGCATTGGGAAATGGATGGTAATGCCATTGATGTTACCGGTAGCGGCAACAATGGCTTGGTGCAGGGCGGGGCGCAGTTTAGTAGCGATAGTGTAATTGGAGGCCAGGCTTTATCGCTTGATGGAGTTAACGATTACGTGAATGCGGGTAACTTTAATTTGGCCGAACGTTTCACGCTTGCCATGTGGGCTAAAGCCGATTCCAGTCAATTTAATATTCAAACCTTTGCCGCTAATATTCAAGGTGGGCTAATCCCTAGTGGTTTTCGCTTTTTTGTTAACAGCTACGACACCCAAGACGGCCGTATTGTTTTTGAAGCCGGTAACGATGTGACCGGCGATCATGCTTTCTCGCCTACCGGTACCTTTGCGTTTAATCAATGGAACCACGTGGCAGTAGCCGTTGACCGACCAGCAGGCCTCGTACAATTGTATTACAACGGCAATGAAGTCACGCAAGACCCGACTACGGTGAACAACTTTAATCTTAATGCCACCCTTCACCTAGGGCAGATGACCGCCAACGACTGGCCACTGGCTGGGGGGCTTGACGATGTGCGCGTTTACAATCGTCTACTAAATGCCAGTGAAATCGCTGGGCTGGCATCGCCGGGTAATGGCGGGCCGTTGTCAGTGCAGTTACCGCAAAGTACCGCCCAGCTGGTTGGTTCCCCAGTGGCTGTTGATGTTGCCAGCATCGGCGGTGGTGATGGCATACTGGAATATTCCTGGGACTTTAACGATGGCACACCGCCCACTGCATTCGTTACTACGTCTGCCGTAACGCATAGCTTTAGTGCGCCTGGGCATTACACGGTGCAACTGACCGTGCGCGATCAACAGGGCCAGCAAACCAGCGCAAACTTTTTGCAAACGGTTTATTTACCACTCACGCAGACCGCTCCCACGGCCTCGGCTCCGATCGTTTACCATGCGGCGCAAGAGTGGGTTTGGACGGTTAATCCCGACAATAACAGCGTGACAAAAATTGACGGCAGCGGGCTGATAAAACTTGCCGAATACAGCGTCGGCAACCATCCGCGCACGCTGGCTCTTGCGGCCAACGGGAATGTCTGGGTGGTCAACCAAGATGACGCCACCGTCACTGTGCTTAACCCAAGTAGTGGTGCCGTTATTCAGACCATTGCGCTGCCCTATGGCAGCGCGCCTTACGGTATTGCTTTTTCACCCGACGCCAGCTCCGTTTATATAACACTGGAGGCCACCGGCCAGCTGGTAGAGATTGATGCAGTGACGCGCTCTGTTCAGCGCACCGTTGCGGTGGGGCCATGGCCCCGTGGCATTGCCGTAACAGCCGATGGTTTGCGAATATTGGTAACGCGGTTTATTTCGCCTAACACAAATGGTTTGGTGACCGAGGTTGACGCTACCACGCTAACAGTGAGTAACAGTATTGCATTGGCCAAAGATCTAGGGCCAGATGCCTCCAATGCCGGACGTGGTTTGCCCAACTACATTAGTGCAATCAGTATTTCCCCAGACGGCACGCGCGCTTGGGTGCCAGCCAAAAAAGACAATGTTGATAGAGGGCTGTTTCGAGATGGTCAGCCACTGACTTTTCAAAATACTGTTCGCGCGATTGCCGCTAAAATTAATTTGGCAACCGGCACTGAGGAAATAGCTGAGCGAATTGATATTGACAATAGCAGTCTGCCGTTTGCGGTGCGCTTTTCGCCGTTGGGCGATTGGGCTTTTGTGGCGCTGTCTGGCAATAACCTTATTGATGTGCGCGATGCTTATAGTGGCTCTTCGGTAGCGGCATTACAAACCGGTTTGGCGCCGCAGGGGCTAGTGCTGTCACCCGATGGTTCTCGGTTGTTCACGCACAACTTTATGCAGCGTTCGGTCTCGGTATTTGATGTGGCATCGCTGGCGGCCGGTGGAGGTGTTAGTACAACGCCCATTGCTAACATCAGCACGGTTTCCAATGAGTTGCTCAGCCCCGAGGTGCTCACTGGTAAGCAGATATTTTACAATGCCGCCGATACCCGAATGGGCCTCGATGGTTATATCAGTTGCTCTAATTGCCATTTAGACGGCGGGCAGGATGGTCGCGTGTGGGACTTTACCGATCGGGGAGAGGGCTTGCGTAACACCATTGACCTGCGCGGCCGTAGTGGCCTAGGTCATGGCAATGTGCATTGGAGTGGGAGTTTTGATGAGCTGCAAGATTTTGAAAATGAAATTCGCAATGCCTTCAGTGGCACTGGCTTTTTAAGTGAGACGCAGTTTTTGCAAACAGCTAACCCCTTAGCTGAACCCAAGGCGGGCTTGAGCGCAGAGCTCGATGCACTTGCCGCCTATGTTGGCTCGTTAAATACGCTGCCAGCAAGTCCTGATCGCTCAGCGGCGCGTTCGCTCAGTGCCGATGCAGAAGCGGGACGAAAGGTTTTTTTAGCGCAGGGCTGCTCGGGCTGCCACGCCGGTGCGCAGTTTACCGATGGCTTGCGACATGATGTCGGCACCATTGAGCTTTCTTCGGGTGTCGGTATTTATCAGCCGTTGGCGGGCATCGGTTTTGAAACGCCAACGCTAAAAGGTATTTGGTCTGCCGCTCCTTATTTGCATAATGGCCAGGCGCAAACGTTGGATGAGGTTTTACTCATCCCCGGCCATGGCAGTCACTTGAACGCTGACCAGCGCGCAGATTTAGTGGCCTATTTGCAGCAAATAGACAGCGATGGTGGTGCGTTCCCAACCGGCTGTGATGCCAGTTTGTATCCTGGCGATAGTGATTGTGATGGTTTGCTAGACAGCGTTGAATTTAATAGCGGTGAGTTTATTGATAGCAGCAATACCGGCACTGATCCACTCAATGCAGACACCGATGGTGATGGCGTTAGTGACGGTGATGAAGTTAACAATGGTACCGATCCGACCACGGCAAATTTTTTGGTGCCCGCAATGAGCGCCTTTGGAATGCTCGCACTGTTTTTATCGGTGATGATTTTAGGCA
>CAJQKT010000101.1 GCA_905478995.1 uncultured Pseudomonadales bacterium
CGATAAGGTTTCTACGTTCGATAAGGTTTCTACGTTCGATAAGTCAATATCATCAGCCCCGTAAACAACCCTTTCAACCGGTTCACTGCTAACTGTTTCGCTTAGCTCAATTGCACTGGATTGACCCACACTTTCATGATCCTCGCCAGAACCTACAAGCATTTCAAGCATTTCGGCAACGTCTGCTTCTCGCTCCGGATCCAGGAGAAGAATTTGAGTTTTCTGAGCTTCAAAGCGATCTTTATCGCCCAACACCCCATACACCTCAAGCAGCTTCATGCGCATTTCCACATGCGAGGGTTCATTTTCGATCGCCGTTTCTAGCATCAACACGGCCTGCTCATTACGACCGTAGGCGAGATAAATATCAGCCTCAGCAATAACTTCATCAGGCGTTTCAGGAGCGCTTGGCTCTGGCCCCTGACCACCTAGAGCCGCATCATCACTGCCATCAAAACTGCGCTCAGCATTCTCATTATAAAACTCTTCAGCTACGATGGTCTCAACTGCCTTAGCCGCAGCCAACGTTGCCGCTGCATCGACCGCACTAACAGGCTCCGCAGGTTCGTAAGCGTCTTTGATATCTGGATCTTGCGGGGCATCAAAAACCGTCGCTTGGTAGTCATCTTTTCTCTGCGCAAGTATCCATACGAGCAAGCAAGCAAGTAAAACCGCCAAGCCAACAATCCACCACAAGTAACCGTTAGAACCTATCGTCGAAGCGCTCGTCGCCGCAGGAGCAACAACCTCCGCTGGAACCGGCACAAGCGCAGGCGTATCGACTTGCCCAATCTCTGATGGTTCGGCCGCGGGGATTATTTCGGCGTCCAGCACAGTACCCGTATCACTCTCGTCAAGTGTCGACTGCAAAGATTCAAGCTGCTGTGCCTTGAGCTCTAAAAGCTGCTCAATATCATCAAATTTAGCGTCGATATCGTCAATGCGCTCAACCAACGACTGATTCTCTAACGACGCTCGATCGAGACTCTCAAGGCTACTAGCCAACTCGGCTTGAAGCCTAGCAATCTCGGCATTACCGGCACTGACTTGCGCCGCTTCTGCACTCAGCGCTTGATTTCGCGAAAGCGCAACGTCGCCTTTTGCAGGTAATCGAGTGATCGCAGACGTGGTTTTTTGTGCCGAGGTATTGAGAGACGCAGTCCGTGACGCGTCTACGCGCGGCCGCCTCTGAATAGCTGCGTTACTTGCAGGGTCTTGCACTAATGCATTGGCTTGAGCGTCCGCTGCGCCCACCGCCTTTGAGTCGGACGGACTTGTTTCAGTGACGCCACCCGCATAAAGGGGCAAGTCGAGTAAAACCGTGTACTCTCTTAGCATTCGCCCATTGGGCCACCGCACTTCGAGTAAGAAATTCAAGTAAGGCTCTCGCAACGCCTCATCGGTGGTCACCTCGAGCAAATGATCACCGCTATCATCTAGCCGCACTCGAAACGAAAGGTCGCTGAGCCAATGCGAGCGCTCAACATCAGCTCGAGCGAATTCGTCTGCCGTTGCAAGACCCGCAATAATTTGACCCGCACCAAGATCCTGCGAATTGATTAACGGGACTTCAGCAACAAACCGTTCATTTAGCTTGGATTCAACACCAATATCACCCAGACCTAGCGCAGAGACCGCACTCGCATGAAGCAGCATCACCAGCATAACGGCCGTTGCTAACTTTGTTTTCATAATAAAATCCCATTGCCGCCGGGGCATACAGCCGACCAAGTAAACTAAATCTAATGCGCTAGACCCTCTAACCACTCTTTACACTGCACTAAAATCGTGGGCCTTGGAACACTGTGACATTGGGTAAGTATTGGTTATATATGCTGTTTTATCAAGAGTTCGGCAATCTGCACAGTATTGAGCGCGGCACCTTTTCTCACGTTATCAGACACAATCCACATATTTAGCCCTCGAGGATGAGAAATATCCTCGCGAAGCCGCCCCACATAGGTTGCATCTTCGCCGGTTGCGTCGCCAACAGGAGTCGGATAACCGCCATCCTCTTGCTTATCAATCAACGTGACACCCGGAGCATTAGCGAGTAATTTTCGCGCATCCGCCAATTTAATCTTATCCCGCGTTTCAATATGGACGGCCTCGGAATGACCATAAAATACCGGCACACGCACGCAGGTCGGGTTCACCATGATGCCGGGGTCAGCAAAGATTTTTTGCGTCTCCCAGACCATTTTCATTTCTTCGCGGGTGTAGCCATTCTCTTGAAAAACATCAATTTGCGGCAACACATTAAAAGCAATTTGATGCGGGTAAACGTTCGTCTCAGCAGGCTGACCGTTGAGTAAGCGCGCCGTTTGGCCAGCTAGCTCCTCAATACCTTCTTTCCCTGTGCCCGAAACAGCTTGATAGGTCGCTACATTAATTCGCTCAATGCCTACCGCGTCGTAAATGGGCTTCAGTGCAACTAACATCTGAATGGTAGAGCAATTCGGATTAGCAATTAGGTTACGGTTGGCATAATCAGCAATAGCTTCGGGATTAACTTCGGGGACAACTAACGGAACATCAGGCTCATTGCGAAAATGTGATGTATTGTCGATCACAACACAACCTGCAGCTCCAGCCTTAGGTGCATATTCAGCCGAAATTGAACCGCCAGCAGAGAACAGGCCTAGCTGCACTTTGGAGAAATCAAACTCCGCTAGGTTCTGAATGGTTACTTGCTTACCATTAAATTGAATGCGCTTACCTGCCGAGCGCTCGCTCGCCAATGGATACAAAGTACCCACAGGAAATTTTCGTTGCTGCAATATTTCAATAATTGCTTCGCCAACTGCACCGGTCGCTCCGACCACTGCGACATCATAAGTTCTAGACATTAAAAATCTCTCTGCTGTATGCATGCTCACCCAGTTGACGACCTAGACTCAAGGCCGGGCTGTGGTGGCGGGTAAATTAGAAAACACGACTAATTAATGTGAAAGCTCTATCAGCTAAACAACCAAGGCATACGAATTCGGTGCTGCTCTTCAAATGCCGTAATCGAAGGCGCATCTTCTAACGTCAATGCAATGTCATCCAAGCCATTGAGTAAGCAATGCTTACGAAAGGAGTCAACCTCAAACGAGATAGTGCTGCCATCCGGAAGTGACACGACCTGCTGCTCCAAATCAATAGACAAAGCAAAACCCGCCTGAGCATTAACTGCTGCAAACAATTGATCTACTTGCTCCTCCGGCAGCTCAATTGGCAAGATGCCATTTTTAAAGCAATTATTGAAAAATATATCGGCAAAACTCGGAGCTAGCAAACAGCGAAATCCGTAATCCTCGAGCGCCCACGGCGCATGCTCGCGGCTAGAACCACAACCAAAATTTTGGCGCGATAGCAAAACACTGCCCTCACTGTAGTCTGCCTGATTCAACACGAAATCGTCATTCAAAGGTCGATTAGCGCAATCCATATCAGGCTCGCCTTTATCGAGATAACGCAACTCATCAAACAAATAAGGACCAAAGCCCGTTCGCTTAATTGATTTGAGAAACTGCTTCGGTATGATCATGTCGGTATCAACATTAGCGCGATCAAGCGGCACAACAATACCTGTATGTGTAGTAAATGCTTTCATGTTTAGGCTTCTCCCATTTCGCGAATATCAACAAATCTACCGGCAATCGCAGCAGCCGCCGCCATTGCCGGACTAACCAAGTGAGACCGACCGCCAAACCCTTGGCGCCCCTCAAAATTTCGGTTAGATGTTGAAGCACAATGTTCACCAGGCTCGAGGCGATCTGCATTCATTGCCAAACACATCGAACATCCCGGCTCACGCCATTCAAAACCGGCCGCAACGAAGATCTTATCCAGACCCTCAGATTCTGCCTGCTCTTGCACCAATCCCGAACCTGGCACAACCATCGCCAAAGTGATATTACTCGCAACCGTATGACCCTCAACAACCTCTGCAGCCGCCCGTAAATCTTCGATACGAGAATTCGTACACGACCCAATAAACACTTTATTCACGGGAATATTTTTAATGGGTTGCCCACCTTCAAGCCCCATATATTCGAGCGCCCTCTCAAGCGAATTGCGTCGCGTGGGATCGCTTTCATTAGCAGGCTCGGGAATTCTGTCAGTAATTGCACCAACGAGTTCGGGCGACGAACCCCACGTCACCTGCGGTGCAATGTCTTCAGCTTTTATAACAACGACTTTATCGAATACCGCGTCGTCGTCACTGACACATTCGCGCCATGCTTCAACCGCCTGATCCCATAGCTCACCCGTAGGCGACATGGGTCGACCTTGACAGTAGTCAATCGTTTTTTGATCGACCGCAATCATGCCAGCACGGGCTCCCGCTTCAATTGCCATATTACAAACGGTCATACGCCCCTCGACAGAGAGGGCTTTAATAGCATCGCCACCGAATTCCAATGCGTAACCGGTCCCACCGGCTGTACCGATTTCACCGATGATCGCTAAGATCATATCTTTAGCTGTTACACCGCGGCGCAATTCACCATCGACCCGCACCAGCATATTTTTCATCTTGCGAGCCAACAGGCACTGCGTCGCCATTACATGCTCAACCTCAGAAGTACCGATTCCGTGCGCCAGCGCCCCTAGAGCACCGTGGGTAGAAGTATGGGAGTCACCGCAAACAATGGTCATGCCTGGCAGTGTTGCACCCTGCTCGGGGCCTACCACATGTACAATCCCCTGCCTACGATCATCAATCTTAAATTCAGTAATACCCAGCTCGTCGCAGTTATCGTCAAGCGTTTTGATTTGCACGCGCGAGACCTGATCGGCAATGCCTGCAAGCCCTGCACTGCGCTCCTTGCTTGTGGTGGGCACGTTATGATCCGGCATGGCGATATTAGAGGCCACTCGCCACGGCTTACGTCCGGCTATTCGCAGCCCTTCAAATGCCTGCGGGGACGTAACTTCGTGAATGAGTTGCCGATCGATGTATATAAGCGCGGTGCCGTCATCACGCTGCGAAACCAAATGTTGATCCCACAACTTATCGTAAAGTGTCTTACCTGCCATAAGGGAGCCCCTGAGTGTTACCCATTAAAAAATAAACCGCGATCGACTTTCGCTAAAGCCAATAGCTCAAACTGTTGAAAGGATAGCGAAAAAGTATGGATAAATAAAATTCATTATACTTATAATACGCATTCCTGATGGGAATGGTTAGCCTATACTGAAGCCGCGCAAAACAAGCCGCACCCAAGATCCACCAATACGAGGATTTTCCACCATGCAATCACTAGACACCGAAGCATTGAGAGCCTTTATCATTGTGGCGAACAGCGGCTCATTCTCCATAGCCGCGTCGCAACTCGGGCTTACCCAGCCGGCTGTCAGTAAGCGGATCGCCCAACTTGAAAGCCAGCTAGGCACAAAGATACTCGATCGAGTAAGCAAAAAGGTAGCGCTTAATGAAGCCGGCCGGACACTGCTACCCAAAGCTCGGAGCGCCCTGCAACAGCTTGATGAAGCCTATCAAGCAGTGATAGAACTTGAGGGCAACATTGCCGGAACGCTGTCGATCGCCTTCAGTCACCACATCGGCTTACACCGGCTCCCCCCCTTCCTAAAGCAATTTTTTGCGAGCCAACCACAAGTGCACCTTGACATTGAATTTGTCGACTCAGAGCAAGCCTACAACCGCCTAAGAGAAGGCAGTAGCGAACTTGCGTTAATCACCTTGGCCCCCGAGCCGCAGAGAGACATGCACGCAACGGCTCTATGGGCCGACCCATTGGTATTCGTCTGCAGCCCCGACCATCAACTACATTTGCGCGATCATGTTTCACTCGAAGAACTCTCCCAGCTCGATGCTATTTTGCCAGCGGCCAATACCTATACAGGCCAGATCGTAAGCACTGCTTTTGCCAACCAAGGGCTTAAACTGGGAGCAACCATGACAACCAACTACTTAGAAACGATAAAAATGATGGTGTCTATTGGACTCGGCTGGAGCGTTCTACCACGCACAATGACCGAGGGCCTTGAGATAATCCATGTGCCCGACGTTTATCTAGAGCGATCACTCGGCATCATTGAACACAGTGGACGTAAACTATCGAACGCCGCAAACGCCTTTAAGACGTTGCTAAGAGCGCAACCGACTTAGGCGTAGCTATGCGTGACGGCTAGAGTAGGAAACGCCAAAGCCACCCTCATCAGAAAAAACTATTGGTCAAGTGAGCCTACGTTTGCATGATAGATTTTTTTCACATCATCATAAGCAGATTGATGCGCTTCAGTTAAGTAAGGCATCAGCATACTTAACATCTGAAAAACGCCGCGATGTAAAACAACGGTTTCAGACAAGCTAACGGCTCTACTTTTTGAATAATTGAGCCAGTGCGTTTGCAAAAGTACAATGTTTTCGCTAACCATGCCAATTTCATCATCACCCATAGCAAGCACGCCAGCCTCTCGCAGATCGGTTAGTAGCGCCACCGCCGTACGGAATTTTCGAGCAAGCAAGCGCCTAAAACGCGGCACCAATTCTGGAGCTCGATGCAAAATGTCATGCTGATTTTCATAAAAGAAACGAAACGCATAGATTCGCTCAAACAGCACGTATAGATATACCCAGCGATCCTCAATAGTCAATGACTCTAACGAGGCGTTTAATATGTCGACCAGCTCAAACTCAAACTGACCATATAGCTCAGTGATAATGGCCCCCTTACCTTTAAAATGATAATAAAGATTGCCTGGGCTTATATCGATTTCTGCAGCAATATCGACTGTTGTGACGTTAGGCTCACCCTCGTCGTTAAACAACGCAAGGCTGGCATACAAAATTTTTTCGCGAGTCTTCATGACAACGTCTACTTTACATCCAGGGTTGATGAGGGCCAAAGCTGCTTATAAGCCAACACAGATGAGGCCATTATTGTTTTTCACGCAAGACACGTCCAGTGAATTGTATAACTGATTTACAGGCAAAAAAAAACCACCCCAGAGTATGAGGTGGCATAAAGATCGGTGTAAAGTACACCTATAGGATCAGAGATAAAAACTGGAGACTACCTTACTACTTACTACTTACTACTTACTACTTACTACTTAATCATACCGCAAAATATTACTACGACCACACCGCTTATTTAGCAGAGGCCTGAGCATCCAATTG
Organism: uncultured Pseudomonadales bacterium; assembly: GCA_905478995.1. Lineage (GTDB taxonomy): Bacteria > Pseudomonadota > Gammaproteobacteria > Pseudomonadales > UBA7434 > UBA7434. Next base: position 7,136 of record CAJQKT010000101.1, read on the forward strand.
AGCAGACAAACTAGCTAACTCTTGCTCTAACGAACTCACTTTCTTTTCCAAACGCTCGACCTCATCTATATCAGCGGAGCGCGTACCGGACATGCCGAGATAAGTACGCATTTTCTCAATGCGTTCTTCAATGGCTATCTTAGGCGTTGGCAGTGGATTTACCAGCTGCTCGCGAGTTTGCTTCTCGAGCTCAGCGCCTTTTTCAACTAACTCGTTAAAAAGCTTGGCCGATTCCTTTGACGCACTAGAATATTTTTCTGCTGCCGCATCAAATGCCTTGCCGTGCGCACCCAACCCTGCCAACCAAATGTTTTTAGCAAAATCACTCGATTTCTTGCCTTTTTCTGCACTCATAAATGCTGCCTAAATTAGCGCCGTTTTGCTGCGCAATAAACTAACCTTAAAAACATCAGAAAAAATCGATAGTACCCACTGCATACTACGAGTACTACCGACTTTGAACTTACAACTTCTTGACCTGCTAGCCAGTTAGACACAGCCTAGCGACTAAGCTGCCTTGCTAACTTCTTCTTTCTTAGCTGGAGCTCGCTTTGCGGGAGCACGGCCTTTACGCGCCACTGTCTTTTTACGCACTGGCGCTTTTTTACCCGCCACACCAACGACTTTATCACTTAGATCGGTAACCAACTTAGCTACTTTATCAACTTGCTGCTCTACAGTAACTACGCCCTTCGCTACTCGAGTATCGGCAGCCTTAAATTCAACGTATAGGTCCTTCAGCTGTGACTCAAGCTCTTCACCACGCTTAATATAATTTTTCATATCTTTTTTACGCTGCTTAGAAAACTCGGAATACTTGTCCACTCCAAACTCATAAGCAACCTTCTGAACTCCCAGCGATGCATAAAACATATCTCGCGTAAGTTCGATGATTTTGCTCTCACTAGACGTTGATTTCTTGGCCACGGTAGATACCTCTTCAACTTGGTACGTTAAGAATACGACTGGCTAGTGCCTCGTCGCCGAAGGGACTCCCTTCATCTGCAAGTAGATTAGCCAAAATAATTAGAATTAGCCTTCTAAAAAACCATTCCGAATTCCTCATGCGTCTCTTAACCCATCCGCTCGGCAGTCAACTCGGCAACGGGGCGCTGCTCTCATCAAGACCATCAACTAAGACCAATCCCACTTGCACCTAAGGTGACCACACCATGGTTAACCTTCTCGTGCTTTGGCCTTACTTAAAAAATCAGGTGAGACGCTCAGGCAAAAATCGCCATAAGCAGCAACGCGGCAGATAACAACGCCCCGCCAAAAGGCACGAACAGAGGTACTGCAAAGCTTTCTGGCGATTTATCGTCGTCGATTTTTATTTTGATTAACGATACATTCACCAAGACGAAGACCGCGAGCACTATGATACTAGTCATCTTAGCTAGTGAAGCCAGAGGAAATAACAGAGCTAATACCGCCACAATCAGCGTTACCAACACGGTAGCAATCACCGGCGTTCTCGTCGTCGGGTTAACACTGGCCAAATAGCTAGGGGCACCACCTTGACGAGCTAACCCATAGAGCACTCTTGATGCCATGATGACCTGCACGAGTGCGCCATTAATTATTGCAATTAAACTGACAAGACTAATTAACGTGGGCGAATAACCGTAAATCTCCATGAGCGTTGCAAAGGGTGCCTCACTAGCCACCAGCTGCTGCATTGGCAATGCCAGCACCGCCAGCACCGCCACAATAACGTATAAGCTGGTTGCCATAAAAAACGCTAACAAAATGGCTTTAGGAAGATTTTTGCGCGGCTCAACAACCTCCTCCGCCACGTTAACCATGTCTTCAAAGCCAATGAATGCATAGAACGCTAGGGTGCAGCCACTGATAATCGCCAACGAGTTAACCTGATTAATGGCTGGCACTAAATTTGGCCATTGCGTGGGTAGTGTAAGCAAACTGTCCTTGGCCACCGCGATAACCAACAATAACCCGCCTATTTCTATTAACGTGACTACTGCCGCTGCCACCATAGACTGCCGAATGCCCCATATGGCAACTAAACCTATGAGCGCAACCGGTATAACAATAAGCGGAAGTGCAGGCAGTGGCAGTAATTGCTGGCTGTAACCCACAAAACCGTTAGCAAGGGTGGCCGACGATACGATACCTGTGAGCACAATAGCGTAGCCCACCAGTGTGGCAAGCCAAGGACGCTGAAACGCCGCCAACACATACGTTGCCTCACCAGCACTGCGAGGGTATCGCGCACTGACCTCAGCATAAGAAAATGCCGTAACTGCAGCTATCGCTGCAGCGAGTAAAAACGCCATCGGGGTATAAATTCCAGCTTCGCCAGCCACCTTACCGATCAGAACATAAATACCGGCACCGAGAATTGAACCTGTGCCAAACAACGTTAGCTGAACCAGGGTCACGCTGCGATCGAGCTGTGTATCGCTTGATGGTTTATGCATTAGAATTGTTGATGATGAAAGTTAATTTCAGACACTCTGCCCTGAATAATGTGTCGACGGCTGTAGTAAGCTCCTTACAAAGAACAATAGAACCTGCGATTGATCGAAGGTTAATGCATGCCAGCTCGCTGGTATTTTTCTACCGCAGGCATTAGCGCCGAGCTGCGATAAACGACTCGTACTTTCGATTCACCACATAATTCTCGAAGTTTTTCAAGCAACTCTTCGCTGGGTTGGACAAGCCAATTTGGACCTAAATTAATAACCGAACTCGCCGTAAGACCAGTGTAAGCAATTTGCAGTACGCATTCTCCTGCGCCGGCGGTATTAATCTGCCCACGCAAGAGCTCTCGCAAGCTCCCAATAAAGCTTCCACCTACCTCATCAGAGCTCAACTCTAAACGAATCCCTTTAGCTTGCTCCTGACGCGCCTGCGCAAGACTTTGTACTTTTTCGGCTCTTATACTCAGGCCGCCGGTATAATCATCTTGCCTAACGGCACCGTCAACAAGAATAATGGCATCCTTTAACAATAACTCCCGCATATCATTAAATACTTTCGCAAACACCGATACTTCTATACGCCCAGTGCGATCGTCAAGCGTTAGGAACGCCATCGTCTCGCCTTTTTTATTTTTCATTGTGCGCATCGCCACAATCATCCCTGCTAAACGCTGCTTGCCTGATTGAACTTGCACAGCATTTAAACGACGCTTGACCATACGATTGATTTCTTCATCGTAAGCGTCAATGGGATGCCCTGACAAAAATAAACCCAGCGTATCCTTTTCGGCGTTGAGGATTTTTTGCAACAGCCAAGGGCGCTCGTGACGAAAGTCTTCATACAAATTACTCGGATCGGCTCCGCCAATTCCCCCAAACAAATCATTGATACCCGCATTCTCATTGGCGGCATGCTGATCTGCGGCATGCATTGCATCAGGTAACGCCTTCATCAAAACCCAACGTGACTCACCCAGCACATCAAACGCACCGCTTTTAATCAATGCTTCTAGTGCCCGTTTATTAACTTTACGCGAGTCAGTACGACGACAAAAATCAAACAGGTCTGTGAATGGCTGTTCATTCCTCGCCTCAAGAATCGCTTCAACCGGCCCCTCACCCAACCCCTTAATTGCGCCCAAACCATAAATCACATTTTGCTGAGCATCAACGCTAAATAAATACTGCCCGTCATTAACGTTCGGCGGCGTATATTCGACGCCAATATTTCGACACTCATCAATCAACGTGACAATTTTATCGGTATTTTGCAATTCAGAACTCAATACCGCCGCCATAAACTCAGCCGGATAATGTTTTTTCAGCCATGCCGTTTGATACGAAACTAAAGCATACGCTGCGGAATGCGACTTATTGAATCCGTATCCCGCGAACTTCTCCATCAAATCAAAAATATTTTTGGCCAACTCATGATCATGGCCCAGCTCCTGCGCACCTTGTAAAAACCGCTCACCTTGCTTGGCCATCTCTTCAGGTTTTTTCTTACCCATGGCTCGGCGCAACAAATCTGCCTCACCTAAAGAATAACCTGCCATCGTTTGAGCAATTTGCATAACCTGCTCTTGATACAAAATAATGCCGTAGGTTGGCTGTAGGATTGGTCGCAAACTCTCATGCTGGTACTGCGGGTGAGGAAACGCCAGCTCGGCCCGACCTAATTTTCGATTAATAAAGTCATCAACCATACCTGATTGCAGCGGCCCCGGCCGAAAAAGCGCTACCAAAGCAATAATATCTTCAAACGTATCGGGTTTAAGGCGCTTGATGAGATCCTTCATACCACGCGATTCCAATTGGAATACTGCCGTAGTAACTGCTTCTTGCAACATCTTAAAGGTAGCCGCATCATCGAGCGGTATATCGATTATATTTAATGCCTGCTCACCACCATCGGCGCGCCGCTGATTGATAATAACCAGAGCCCAATCGATAATTGTGAGTGTGCGCAGCCCCAAGAAATCGAACTTAACAAGTCCGGCCTCCTCTACGTCATTTTTGTCATACTGCGTTACCAGGCCCTGCCCATTTTCATCACAATAAAGCGGTGAAAAGTCAGTTAGTTTAGATGGTGCTATAACCACCCCACCAGCGTGCTTACCTACATTTCGTGTAGTGCCCTCAAGCTGCACAGCCATATCCCAAATTTCTTGCGCATCACTGTCATCCCGCAAAAACTGACGCAATACTTCTTCTTGCTCATGCGCCTTGCTAAGCGTAATACCCACTTCAAATGGAATCATTTTGGACAACTTATCAGCTAGCCCATAAGACTTACCTTGTGCCCTGGCCACATCGCGCACCACGGCTTTAGCGGCCATGGTGCCAAAAGTAATTATTTGCCCCACCGCTTCGCGCCCATAAGTTTCGGCCACATACTTAATTACCCGATCGCGCTTTTCCATGCAGAAATCAACATCGAAATCAGGCATAGATACCCGCTCGGGATTCAGAAATCGCTCAAAAAGCAGATCGTATGCTAGAGGGTCGAGATCGGTAATATCCAGCGCATAGGCCACTAATGAGCCCGCTCCAGAACCCCGCCCTGGCCCAACCGGGATCCCATGCTCTTTAGCCCAACCAATAAAGTCCATTACAATAAGGAAATAACCAGGGAAACCCATTTGCAAAATCGTATCCACTTCAAAATCAAGCCGCGCCCTATAGCGCTCTTGAGTCTCTTGGAAGTCCGGCGACGATAGATCAAACAATTGTTCGAGCCTTCTATCAAGCCCTTGATGAGAGATAGCTCGGAAGAAGCTTTCCTGCGTTTCGCCCTCAGGAATTGGATACTCTGGCAGCCAGTACTTGCCAAGCTCGACATGGACGCTGCAGCGCTTTGCAATGGCTAAGCTATTCTCTAACGCCTCGGGTATGTCGCTAAACAACTCCGCCATTTCATCAGCTGATTTAAAGTATTGCTCGTTAGTGTATTTTCGTGGTCGACGCGGATCGTCCAGCGCTCGACCATCATTAATACAAACACGAACCTCATGCGCCTCAAAATCTTCACGGCGCATAAAGCAACTGGTATTCGTTGCAACCACAGGAATACTCAACTGCTCGGCCAGGGCCACTGACGCATGGATATAACGCTCATCGTCAGCACGACCCAAACGCTGTAAATCGATATAGAAACGATTGCCGAAAACCTGCTGCCATTTTTTAGCCGCTGCTCCGGCAAGCTGCGGATTAGAGCCCAGTAGCGCCTGACCAATATCGCCCTCACAAGCACCCGACAACGCAATCAGCCCCTCGTTAAACTCCTCAATCCACTCTCTTTGCACAAACACACCGCGCGTCGACTGGCCTTGAGTATAAGCTCTAGAAATAAGTGCAATTAAGTTTTTGTAGCCAGTTTTATTTTGCGCAAGGAGGGTAATGGTGTTGTGACTGGATGGATCAGCAAGATCAAACCACTGCAAGTCTGCACCAAAAATTGGCTTAATACCTGCTGCAAAAGCGGCTTTTTGAAATTTAACCAGCGCGTAAAAATTGGTCCTGTCGGTAATGGCAACAGCAGGCATGCCACTATCAACAGCATGAGCCACTAATTTTTTAACTTTGAGCAAGCCATCGGTTAACGAAAATTCTGAGTGGTTGCGAAGATGTACGAAAGGCGCAGTCACCGAACAGTCCTCAGCCACTGAATTACTCGACTAGCTGACACGGGCGCAAGGCAAAGCATCAACACCATGGTCCAACAACGCAGGCCGGCTAGCATAAGGGAAACTTGAGCCGCTAGCATGATGTGGATGTGGATGTGGACTGCAGTATTCGCCTTACCGGCGCAAAGCTTTTTCTGTGGTGTATCGACGCACCATGCTCTTCCAATGCCTGTAGATGCACAGCTGTTGGATAGCCCTTGTGCCTATCAAATTGATACTCTGGGTATTCCTGCGCCAAGGCAATCATTTCTCGATCACGCACCACTTTTGCAATAATTGAGGCTGCGCTAATGCAATCAAAAAGATTGTCGCCTTTAACAATAGCCTCGCTAGGATAATCCCAAGACGGCAGCCGATTACCATCAACCAACACATATTCAGGCTGTGCCTTAAGGTTTGCCACAGCACGGTGCATAGCCAGCAACGATGCATTGAGTATATTGTGCTGATCAATTTCGGCAACGCTCGCTCGACCCACCGCTACCGCAGTTGCCTGCTCGTAGATACACTCATACAGTGCATCACGCCGAGCCGCTGTGAGCTTTTTAGAATCTCTCAAACCTTCAATGACATTCATCGGATCAAGAATTACCGCCGCTGCAACAACGTCACCAGCTAACGGCCCCCTTCCAACTTCATCGACACCGGCCAGGCAATCACCCACATAGCCAATGGAAGGAATGGTTGCATTATGTTTTATTTTCATTAATCACTCTTATTAGGCCAATGCAACAACTTATTTTGGCCAAGTCTATGCTGTCATGAAGGCAACATCAGCCCTCAAACTTGAATGCTCACTGATCTTAATCCTGTAATGCTGATGTCATGATATAAAAATTCCCGAGGTTTGCGGTCACTAACGCATCAACCAGCCATATCTATGCGGGCTATTTTAACCTTAACTAAATATTGCCACCTCGCGACAATGACAAAACCGTACTAGCCGCCAACTGATCGGCACCCAGCGCCAGCTGATCACGCAGGCCTTCAAGCTGATGTTCAGTTTGCCTGCGTAGTGACGAGTTAACCAGTAGCTCGAGTAGCGCATCAGACAAACATTGCGGCGTTGCCTGATGCTGAACAAGCTCGGGCACAACACGCTCACCCAGCAACAAGTTAGGCAGTGCTATATGCTCGCTTCTGATCAATCGCGATGCGATTGCATATCCCATACTCGACATACGATACGCCACAACCATGGCTTTACCTAGCAAAGCTGCCTCCAGCGTGGCTGTGCCAGACGCTAACAAAACAACCGTTGCGTTGCGCACACATGCGTGCGCTTCGTCACGACCAAAACAACGTTGCACGGTCAGGCAGGAGTCAAGTGGACGATACTGGCTTTGCTGCAAAACGTTTAGGATCTTATCGTGTAAAGCGGGCGTTGCCGCCGGAATGACTATTTCTAATTGAGGTATGCGCGCCACACACAGAAGCGCCGTTTGTAAAAAGCACTCGAGCAGCGCATCGACCTCACTACTGCGACTGCCGGGCATCACGCAAAGGCGAAGCATTTCCGCGCCGTGCACAGCCTCATTATCTGTGGCAGTGTCAGCAACGACACTGGAAGCAAGACGGTCGGCCAGTGGATGCCCAACAAATGTTGCTTCAATACCATGCTGCTGTAAAAAACCCACCTCAAATGGCAACAGTGCCAATACGTGGTCAACACTCGCGCGAATTTTTTTCACACGCCCTTGCCGCCATGCCCATACCGATGGGCACACATAGTGACAGGTCGGTATTGCGCTGCGTTTGAGCTTTTTTTCCAGACCAAGGTTAAAGTCAGGCGAATCAATGCCAACGACTATATCGACCTTTAGATTGATAAAATGCTGATACAGTTGTCTTCGCAGCCTAATAAGATCAGGTAGCCGTTTGAGAGGTTCTATTAAACCCATCACCGAAAGACGCTCCATCGCAGCAATCGACACAAAGCCTTTCTCAATCATGGCCTGACCACCCAAGCCAGTAAACCTCGTGCTGGGCTCCAGCGATTGGATTGCATCGATCAATCCAGCGCCCAACGCGTCACCCGACTTTTCGCCAGCAACAATACCAATGGTCAAGGGAGTGTTAGTTGAAGTCAATGAATGCGCCGGTTATATAATTGTTGAACAGAGGGCCGTCAACGCGCCGTAAATTGCGTGCTTAGTAATGTATTAACACAGTCTCAATAGTCGCCTAAAAAGACTCTACGTTGAGGACGCCCGCTTCATTAATCTCGGATAATTCCGCGCTTAGAACCCGCAATAGAGTCAACTAGGCCTTGAACGACATCGTTATCAGCGGCAATGGCGTGCAACTCAACTAGCGCGTCTTTTAACATTAGTTTTTTTCGATACAAAATCTTATAGGCTTGCTGAAGCTGCCGGATATCCTCTGGCGCAACCCCACGGCGTTTTAAACCCTCAACATTGATCATTCGCGGCGTTGCCGGGTGCCCCTCGGCAATAATGTACGCAGGAACGTCCTGAGTCACTTTACTCATGCCCCCAATAAAACAATGCATGCCCAATTGGCAATACTGGTGTATGCCGGCATAACCACCCACAATAACCCAGTCATCAACAATGACATGGCCAGCCAACACGGCGTTATTAACAAAGATACAATGGTCACCGACAACGCAGTCGTGCCCTATATGGGTATAAGCCATCAGCAAATTATTGTTGCCTATCAATGTATCGCCGCGATCTTGTACCGTACCACGGTGCAGTGTGACACCCTCGCGAATAATATTATTGTCGCCAATGGTTAAGGTTGTGGCCTCACCTGCATACTTCACGTCCGGCGTTGCCTCTCCTACTGTTGCGAACTGAAAAATCTGGCAGTTACGACCAATCGTTGTTGGGCCCTTAAGCACAGCATGCGAGGCGATGACTGTGCCCGCACCGATCTTTACATCAGCACCAATAACCGTAAAAGGACCAACACAGACATCCTCTGCAAGCTCAGCCGCAGGATCAATAATAGCCGACGGATGAATCATCTTAGAGCTTCCGGTCGGCACAGAGAATCTCACCACTGGCCGCTAACTGCCCATCAACCTCGGCCCGACAACTAAACTTCCAGATTCCACGCTTTTCAGCGAGTATCTCGGCATGTAAGTGCAGCTGATCACCTGGCACCACCGGGCGCTTAAAACGCATTTTATCGGCACCAACAAACAAATAAATCGATCCATCTGCCGGTTTTTTATCGACGGTTTTAAACCCCAGAATACCTGCAGCTTGCGCCAGTGCTTCAATAATTAATACACCAGGCATGATAGGTAACTCGGGGAAATGCCCGGTAAAAAATGGCTCATTCACTGAAACATTCTTTAACGCCGTAATACGTTTACCCAGCTCAAGCTCGACCACTCGATCGACCAGCAAAAAGGGGTAACGATGCGGCAAATATTCTCGTATTTCTTTAATATCCATCAAAAAGCCTGTAGGTTATTGTTTATCATTTTATCTGACAGAAGACGAAAGCTTGCTCGCCCAATTTACGTTGACTTACTATTGTCTAAGCCGGTTTTATTTTCTAGCTGCTGCTCGAGCGCTTTAACCCTTTTGTTCAGTTGTTCAAGTTGAGTAAAACGCACCGCGCTTTTACGCCAAGTTGCAGCCTCTTGCATACCCGTTCCAGAGGCATAAACGCCCGCTTTGTTCACCGAACGATTGATGAGCGTCATGCCGAGCACGGTTGTTCCATCGGCAATCGTTAAATGGCCCGCAATGCCAGCCCCGCCGCCAATGCTGCATTCACGCCCAATCGTTGCGCTACCAGCAATGCCCACACAACCGGCAATAGCCGTACCACGGCCAATTTTAACATTGTGTGCAACCTGCACTTGGTTATCAATAATGACGTCATCTTCAATAATCGTATTGTCCAAAGCACCGCGATCGATGGATGTGTTTGCACCAATTTCAACGCGATTACCAATGACTACGCTACCCAACTGCGCGATACGTTGCCAACGAACACCGCCATCGCTAGCATCACGAAATGGCGCATAACCAAAACCCTCAGAACCAACCACTGTACCTGCTTGGATACGCACTTGATTCCCCAAGGTCACTCCATGGGCCAGCGTTACATGGGCACCGATAAAAACCTCGTCGCCCAGCGTAGATCCCGACTCAATAACGGCGTTAGCTAAAATTTCTGCATTGCAGCCAATAACCACGTGATCATGAATAACCACGCCGGCAGCAATCTTTGCGCCTTCACCAATCACCACATGCTCACCGATGCAAGCCGAAGGATGAACCCCCTCAGCTGGACTGGGGCGCTGCTCAAATAACTGCGTAAGCTCAGCATAGGCGCGGTAAGGCTCGCTATGCACCAAGCAATGCACAGGAACATCAGCGCTAACAGCCTCGCTGGCTATTACTGCCAGCGCCTTCGTATCAGCAAGCTGCGCGCGATAGCGGGGGTTAGCCAAAAACGCTATCTGGCGATTATTGGCACCCATCAACGTTGCGACACCACTAGCCTCTTTATTGCCAAGCTCATCACCACCCACACAGCGAAGCTCCGCGCCCAAATGCGCAGCGATGCTTTTTAGTGAGTAGTTAGCTGTCATTAAAGTCATGCTGTAATAGTAAAAACCCTATAGATTAGTTCGCCCGACTACTTAATCGCATTAAGTCGCTCGGTCACTTGATCTGAAATATCATAGGAGGCATCTGCATGCATCACCGCTCTCGCATCACTGCGCAAAAGCAAGCCTATGTTCTGTTCTTTAATCAAGCCTTCCAACACTTTTTGCGTATCGGCCGCACGAGCCTCATAGGTTTTTTCAATAAATTCTTTTTGCGTTTGCTGAAGCTTGGACGCTACATACTTTAGATCTTGCTGCTTATCCAGAATGCTTCGCTCTTCAGCGTCACGCTTTTCGGCGCTCATCACGGCGCGATCCTTTTGATAGGCCGCCACCATATCCTGATAAGCTTTTTCTAAATCTTCAAGCTCTTTCATATTGGTTTTAAAATCAGCCTGATTTTTTAAATCTTCGAGACTTTTTTGCGCCTGCTCGGTTTGCAA
>CAJQKT010000102.1 GCA_905478995.1 uncultured Pseudomonadales bacterium
GTTGGTTAAACAACGTCGTGTGCATCTGTTGGATTACCATGTGGCTCGCTTAAAATCAGGGCTGTCAGTGTTGAAAATGGATCTTCCTGATGAAGTGTTGCACCGTGAGCTTGATGTATTTTTGAGCAGGTTGCCTGCAAGCGATGGCTTCTTCAGACTGAAACTTGTGGTTAGTCGAGGTGCGAATAACGCTGGTTATTCCACTCGGGGCGCTGAGCAGCGCAGATTTATCATGGCCGTAGAGACTAGCTTAGCAGCCCCAACATCGGTTTCAATGATAGAGTGCGAAACGCGTCTTGGCCGGCAGCCGAAGCTGGCAAAGATTAAGCACTGTAACAGACTCGAGCAAGTTCTCGCAAAAATCGAACAAGAATCAAGCGATTGTGACGAGGGCTTGTTGCTTAGTCAAAGTGGTAAAGTTGTGGAGTCGGTCAGTTCTAATATTTTTATTCTCGAAAAAGATAAATTCATTACCCCTGCGCTTGATGACTGTGGCGTTGAGGGTGTAATGCGTAACTTTTTATTACGTGATATTTTTCCGACACTAGGTTTTACTTGCTTTGAAGAAGATATTTCCTTGCAGCGGTTGCTTGGAAGCGATGCCGGCTTTCTTTGCAATTCTATTCTGGGTGTTCGATCAATTCATTCATGCAAAAAATTATCGGGCGAACAAGTGCTTTTTACTGGCAGTAAGCAGTTGGTAGCGGTACAAGAGGCAGTGCTCCGATCATACCAAAATATATGAATAATGGTTTAACGAGCTGAAAATCGTTTTATTGGAACAATAATTATTTTGATAAAATTTTTTAATGTAATGTTTGCAGCGCTGTTATTAGCCTTGATTTTTTATTTGGGTGCCAGCAAGGCTCTGCACTCATTTTGGCATACTGAAAATTTGATCATTGATTCCGGCGAGACTTTTTTAATCAGCCCAGGCTCGAGTCTTAATCAAGTAATTGGGCAACTGGTTGGTAGGGGCGTGCTGGAAAGTCGGCCTCTAATTAAATTAGCGATACGTTATTACGAGCCCAATTTAGTGCTCAAGGCCGGTGAGTACCGCTTACCTGATTCTCCATCACGCGCCCAGTTGTTTGCATTGCTGGCTTCGGGCGTGTCAGTACAGTATCCGGTAACGATTGTAGAGGGCTTTACGGTAGTAGAGGCCTATAGTGCTCTAGTTCAGCAATCGGTTAGCTCTGGAGGCTTACAGGAGCCCGCTAATGTTGCGTTGATACAGGTTCAATTACGTGATGTTCTGTCTGATGCAGCGCGCGATATGATGAGTGGTAATGATGCATTAGAAGGATGGTTCTTCCCTGACACTTATCATGTTGTGAACGTAGGCGCGACGATTAATATTTTTCGCCGAGCGCACCAAAACATGGTTGAAGTCTTGCAGGCTGAATGGGAACTTCGTCAAGCGGACTTGCCGTATGCGGGCCCTTATGAGGCCTTAATTATGGCTTCGTTGATCGAAAAAGAAACGGGGGCCATCGAAGAGCGAGAGGCTATTGCGGGGGTGTTTGTTCGTCGCCTGCAAAAACGAATGCGGTTGCAAACTGATCCGAGCGTTATTTATGGCTTGGGCAGCGACTTTAAAGGTAATTTAACTAGGGCGCACCTCAGGCGCGATACGCTTTACAATACTTATACGCGCCACGGGCTTCCGCCTACGCCAATAGCTTTGCCTGGGCGCGAAGCCATTCGCGCGGCTTTGCATCCTGCAGCAGGTGATGCGCTTTACTTTGTTGCAAAAGGCGATGGCCGCCATCAGTTTTCGGCAACTTATGAAGAGCATCAGCGTGCAGTCCAGCAGTATCAAATCTTAAACCGAAGGTCGAACTACCAATCAGCGCCGAAAGTAGGGCCGGGGTAGGCCGGCGCGATTAGCGTGCCGGCGCAGTCTTTTTTTCAGGCAAGAGGATTTATTTATCGCAAAGTTCATTACTGTTGAAGGCACCGAAGGTGCTGGTAAATCAACAAACCTTGATTTTATTTGTCAGTACCTTGCACAAAAGAATATCCCTTTTTGTGTGACGCGAGAGCCTGGCGGTACACCTGTGGCAGAGAAAATTCGTGAGATATTGTTGGCAGAGCATAGCGAGCCTATAGTGCCGTTAGCCGAATTACTATTGGTTTTTGCGGCCCGAGCGCAGCATATTGAGCAAGTGATTAAACCGGCATTGGCGCGAGGCGAATGGGTCATTAGCGATCGTTTTACTGATGCTACCTATGCGTATCAGGGCGCAGGCCGTGATTTGGGTGTGGCGAAAGTAGAATTGCTGGAGCAGTTCGTGCAAGGCTCCATGCGTCCTGATTTAACCGTTTTTCTCGACGTGCCCTTGGAAACTGGCTTGGCAAGAATCACTCAGCGAGGTCAGCTAGATAGATTTGAAAAAGAGCCGACATTATTTTTTGAGCGCGTACGTTCAGCTTATCTTCATCGTATTGCAGAAAGTCCCGCGCGATATGCGCATATTGATGCGGGGCAGACTATTGCTGAAGTCCAACAAGATATTGGTCTCGCGCTCCATACCTTGCTTGACACTGCTGATTTATGAGCGAATTACTAGAGGGCTTGCTGCCGTGGCACGTTAGCTCGATCAACGAGTTATTAGCGGTCTATCATGCCGGAGCCTTGCATCCGGCAATCATGATTTGCGGGCAAAATCATAGCGGTAAGCGGCGCTTTACCAGCGAGCTGGCTTCAAGCTTGTTATGCCAGGCCGCTGTAAGCGATAAGCCAATCGATTCGGCAGAGCATGCTCAAGGCGATGACATTATTGCTAAACGTTATTGTGGAAAGTGCCAGTCATGCTTACTTGTGCAGGCGCAGACCCACCCAGATCACTATGAATTAACTATTCCTGATGGTAAGAAAAGTATTCCTATTGATTCGGTAAGAGAAATTCAAGCGAAGCTGCAGCAAACAGCGCAGATGCAGGGGAGTAAGGTTTGCTGTATTTGGCCAGCTGATGGCCTTAACGATAATTCCTCTAACGCGCTGTTAAAGCTGCTAGAGGAGCCGCCCTCAGACACTTATTTTATCTTGATGGCTAATTCAGCCCGTCAATTACTTCCAACCATTAGCTCGCGTTGCTTAAAAATAAACTTGAGCATGCCTACTAACGAAGAGCTTCGTGACTGGTTGGCTTCAGCTTACGCTGGAGGCCAAGTCGACGAAGCAATCAGGCTGAGTCGAGGTTTTCCTGAGAAGGCGGCAGAAGTGCTTGGCCAAAACACAGAGGGAGCCTCTCTTGAGACGATGGTGGAGGCTATTTTGAGTGGTTCGCAAAGCGTCAGTGCGCTCACGGCGAGCCTTGAATCGGTAAACTTTGAGTTGTTTCTCGACGCTCTGGTTTACCGCATCCATGATTCGGCTATCAACGAGGGACTATCTGCCGGAGGAGTGCTTGATGCGCCATTGTTGCAGGAGGGTTTGGCGCAGGGCAGTCCTGTTTGTCCAAGCCAGTCAGAGCCACTTTTGGGCACGCCGCTGCGGCACGCACTAGCGATGCAGTCGCTGGTAATGCGTACTCGAACGAGTTTGCTCAGCAACCCGAATAAAAAGCTATTTATTGAGTCATTTGTGCTTAACTTCCGTCAAATATCACACGAGTCAACCGGTTAAAAGGCGAATAGCTTGTTTTTTGAGGGTGATGGTTATATTTGTAGCTGGCGGATTGGTGACAAACAGCTATATTTGAAGAAGATTTCAATATCTTAAAGTATCCTTCCCATTGTGGTGATGCTCTATCGAGGTGGCGTACTGCATGGGGGCCCTAGAGCGCTAACGTTTAGCTAGTTCGTAATAAGCCGTTTTACAAGGTGGGAAATTAATTGTCTGTGGCGAGTAAGATGGGTGATTCACTACAAAACAATGCCAAGAGCGGCATTTTATCTTTAACTATTAAGGATAAAGCCGTGCTGTATGCGGCGTTTATGCCCTTTTTAGAAAACGGCGGTTTATTTATTCCCACCAACAAACAATATGTCATTGGGGATGAAGTGTTCATGCTGCTTAACCTTATGGATGAGGCTGCAAAAATCCCAGTAGCTGGCCACGTTGTTTGGGTCACTCCAAAGGGCGCGCAATCTAATCGCGCGGCCGGTATCGGTGTTCAATTTAGTGCGCAAGATGACACAGCCACTAAAAAAATCGAGAATTATCTTGCAGGCATTCTTGAGTCTGACCGACCTACACACACGTTATAAGCGACACTCAATAAACAACTCTCTTCATTGCGATCCTTTCGCACCAGTATTTTTCTTGAATCCGCCCGTTAATAGTCATTGAATCATTGAATCATTGAGCTGTTGATCCGCCTGCGTGCCACAACGCTTTGCGGTTATCCATCGTCGGGGACGAAATTTTGGCGGTTAGATCACATTTTGGCTGCGCTGTTAATTGAAGCGATAGCGGGTTTATTATAAAAGATCAGCCTTGGAAACTGCATAATTCTGGCGTGTAGCGCATAATGTTGCAGGTAAAAAAATAGCCCCTTGAGAAACTCGCGGGGCTAAAGACCATAGGAGTGGAACATATGAGACTTTCGTCTCCAGATGATACTGGGGAAAGTAACATCCTTAATATTGATTAAAGCCGCTTTTCAGGAATTGTCCAATAAACGTACAAATATTTTATATTGATGGGCGCTGTTTATAGTTGGGTGGGCTTTTTATCACGCTTTCCGCTGAGTACTTCGAGAGATGCGGGTGCGACTCGCTAACGAAAACACGTAAGGTAAAGATGGAAGTAACAAAAAATCAAAGGCTTGGTGTAATAGAGGGCTTTTATGGTCGGGCCTGGTCTGCGCGAGATCGGGCTGCTGTCATACCTGAGTTTGCCAATCTCGGTTACGGCAATTACATCTATGCGCCAAAAAGTGACAATAAGCTGCGTCGCGATTGGCAGGTTGCATGGTCTGATTATGAGTTGCAGCAGCTTCAAACGCTTTGTGCAACATGTCGAGCAGAGTCGGTCGGCTTTGGTGTGGGGTTCTCGCCGCTGGGTTTGGGTGGAATTACAGGTGCAAAAGATCGTGCATTTTTGGCCAGTAAGATTGAGCAGATTCGCCTGATTGGTTGCGAGACATTATGCATTTTGTTTGATGATATGCGTGAGAGCGGTAAATCAATGGCGCGCAATCAGTTACATATTATTGATTATCTCAGCGAGCGCTGCGAAGTAAAAAATATTATTGTTTGTCCTTCTTACTACACCACAGACCCCGTGTTGGAAAAAATATTTGGGCCAAGGCCCGAAAACTATTGGGCCGATCTTGGATGTGGTCTCGACGCTTCGCTAAATATTTTTTGGACAGGAGAAAGGGTGTGTAGCGCTAGTTTTAATCAGGATAACCTTGATTTTATAGCCTCTAAGTTTCGGCGCAAGCCGTCTCTGTGGGATAACTACCCAGTGAATGATGGCGAAAAAATGAGTCAATTTTTGCATCTCTTGCCGTTTGCTGGGCGCGCGTCTTGGTTACAAGATTACACCGCACATCATTTTGCAAACGGCATGAATCAAGCGCACTTGTCTTTGTTGCCGCTGTCAACTCTACCCGCTGTTTACACCGATGCTGCTCGTTCTGAACTGGATGAAAATGTTGACGCGCTAGATACGGCCCAAGCTAATGTTGAGCAGGCCAATGTTGACGGTGCATCCCTTGATGCAAATTGGTGTGATTTTTTGTCGCGTCAATGCCCGGCGCTTAGCGAGAATTTAGTGAGGGATGCGCCGCACTTTCAAACCAAAGGGTTGGAAAATTTCACTGAGCAAGAATGTGCAGCACTGATTGAAAGCTACGTGGCTATTGATTCTCCCTTGGCACAAGAAATAGTTGCTTGGTTGCGAGGTGAGTATGTATTTGATCCGGCCTGCCTCACCAACTAGTTGCTGCAGAGAGGTTTAGTCGAGGTGTTCGTCGAGTTTAGTTTTGATGAATGACTCTATCTTAGGGGCGAGCATGGCCATTAGGGCTCCAAGTACGATGTCCACATCAATCTGCCGCTCGTAGAGTCGCAGTGTGCCGGTGACACCGCTGCGTTTAATTTCGAGCTCATTGCCGCTGCGCTTGCAGCGGCATCCGTAGCCTTGGGCTAGCTCAGACTGCAAGCTGCTTACGAGCGCTTCAATCTCTTGCTCAGGTTTGGAGTGTTTCTTTTGAATGGATATTTTTGCCATCGAATGGTTCTTCAAAGGGTTTTGCGTGAGCATTTTTAGATGGGTGAGGTAACGCTGAGAGTGAGGATGCAAGAGATTACGCGCCAGCGCAAGTTTGAAGCTAGGGTCAAAGTGTCACTGTGAGTGTATTTGTTGAGGAGTGTAGGTGGTGCTCTTAATTGCGAGACAGTGAATTAAAGGTAGGGTGTATAAGGCAGAATTTTTTGCTAGCGGCTCAGCCGTTGGGCGCCAAACTGAGCAAATAAGGCCAACAAATGATAAGTATTGGCGATTCTGCCCGTTTATCTGCAAATGAAGGTGGCTAAGTGGTTGATAAAGAATGCTTACATGTGTGAAAATCCGCATCCGTTTTCGGGCGAGTCGTATATCGCTTCTTGGCATGGTGTGCTGGAGAAGTTGAGTGGCACGAAAAGTGTCTCGCCGGTTATAGAGCCTCTCGGGATTTAGGCAGAGGGCGGGCAGTTTTAGAAAGAAAGTATGCGGACGTGGCGAAATTGGTATACGCGCTGGATTTAGGTTCCAGTGGGGCAACCCGTGAGAGTTCGAGTCTCTCCGTCCGCACCATATTTATTGGCACTTGAGTTGTTAGACCATTAGATCCAAAACAATCGGCTAACTCAGGGTCATCTATGCTTATTTATAAATTCCATACCGAGGTAGAGGGTAATGCAAGTTTCTGTTGAATCCACGTCAGGGCTAGAGCGCAAACTTACGCTGGCTATTCCCGCTGAGCAAATTGATACTGAAGTGCAAAAGCGCCTCGCCGATGCGGCTAAAAAGATCCGTCTAGACGGTTTTCGTCCAGGTAAGGTGCCGCGTAAAGTCGTACAGCAGCGTTTTGGGGCAGCATTGAGAGACGAAGTGGTTGGCGAGGTTGCGAATCAATCATTTCAACAGGCAGTTAGCCAAGAGTCATTGACGCCTGTGGGGACTCCAGCCATAGATTTTACTAAAAACGAAGCCGGCCACGACCTAGAGATTGTGGCCACGTTTGAAGTGTTTCCTGAAATCGATTTAGCGGACCCGGCCAATCTTAAGCTTGAAAAGTTTGTGGCTGAAGTCGGCGAAAGTGATGTCGATGCCATGATCGAAAAACTGCGTGATCAGCGCGGCGAGTGGCAGTTGGTTGAGCGGGCTGCGCAGGAGAAGGATCAACTTAATATTGATTATCTTGGCACGCGCGACGGTGAAGCATTTGAAGGCGGTACGGCACAAGGTTCTGATTTGGTTTTAGGGTCCGGGCAAATGATTGAGGGCTTCGAAGCAGGACTAATTGGCGCTGAAGCAAAGGATGAGCGAACCTTAAAACTGTCCTTCCCTGAAGATTATCATGCTAAAGAATTAGCGGGCGCTGCGGTTGAATTTGCTGTCACGGTTAACTCAGTGAATGAGAAAACACTCCCCGAACTAGATGCTGAATTTTTTAAAGCGTTTGAGGTCGATGGCGATTATCAAGAGTTTCGCGAGAAAGTTCAGGGTAATATGAAAAATCAGCTCGAGGATGCCATTGATAATCATCTCAAGCAGCAGGTGATGGACGGGCTATGCGAAGCAAATGAAGTGGAACTCCCAGCAGTTATGATCGCTCAGGAAGTGGGTGCGATGCGAGAGCAAGCAGTTCAGCGGTTTGGCGGCGATGCGCAAGGCTTCGATAGCTCATTGTTACCTGACGAGATGTTTCAAGATCAGGCGCAGAGGCGTGTTAGCTTGGGCGTTATTTTAAATCACATTGTGACCAGTTACGAAATCAAGCCATCTAGAGAGCAACTCATTGAATTTATTGATGATATTGCCTCATCATATGAAGATCCGGACGAGGTGAGGAATTTGTATCTCTCCGATGAGTCACGCCTACAACAAATTAATCTGCTCGTTGTTGAAAAGCTCGTGGTAGAAAAAATAGCGGAGCTTGCCGGTGTCATAGATAAAAATGCTAGCTATGACGCGGTCATCGCTGCGGGTAGTTCTGCTCCAGGCTGAATACATTGAAACACCTGTTGCGCGCGCTGCGCGCAACGTCCTCCATACCTCATTCTCAGCGCGTCGTTTCTTTGCGACAATTATTGCGAAAAATGCCCCTTTGTCCGCGCAAAACTTTTAGCCTGAGACTAAACTATTAGCTGCTGACAGCGTATTGTTATCATGCGTCTTATGATTTTCGAGCGCCGACGACAAATAGGTATTAGCGCTTAATTCTGACGAGCGGGGTAGCGACCCCAGAAGTCAAACTACGACCAAAGCAATAATGCTAGTCGTGGCCACATGTTAGGAGAGAAACTTTGACTTTTTATTCTCAAGACGCCATGAACGTCCAAAATTTGGGTCTTGTGCCGATGGTAGTCGAGCAAACGGCAAGGGGCGAGCGCTCATTCGACATTTATTCAAGGCTTCTTAAGGAACGCGTTATTTTTGCGGTGGGTCCAGTCGAAGATAACATGGCCAATCTGATCGTCGCTCAACTGTTGTTTTTAGAGTCAGAGAATCCCGATAAAGATATTAGCTTGTATATTAATTCGCCAGGCGGTGCCGTGACGGCAGGATTGGCAATCTACGATACGATTAAATTCATCAAACCCGATGTAAGTACTATTTGTCTAGGGCAGGCTGCCAGTATGGGGGCTTTTTTGTTGGGCGGTGGAGCAAAAGGCAAGCGTTACTGTCTGCCAAATAGTCGCGTGATGATTCACCAGCCAAGTGGTGGGGCGCAGGGCCAAGCTACAGACATCGATATTCAAGCTAAAGAGATTCTCATTATTCGCGAGAAATTGAATCGCTTAATGGCTGAGCACACAGGGCAAGATCTTGAAACGATTCAAAATGACACTGAGCGTGACAATTTCATGAACGCTGAGCAGGCACAAGCCTATGGGTTGGTTGATCAAGTATTGGACTCTAGGCCCACCCACGAGAAATAGCATGGGTTGCTTTATTAGCATTTCAAGTCTTTTAATTTAGATTTGTTTTGCGTATAAAGTGAGCTCAGAGTTACTATGTAGATTGTCTGGTTCCAAGTGTTGGGGGCAGAGCAGTGCAGAAAAAATCAGAGATCGTTGTAACTAGCGATTATAGATAAGTTGGCGGAGTTGATTGTAAATGAGTGATGACAGCAAAGAAGGCGATAACGGAAAGCTCCTTTACTGCTCGTTTTGCGGCAAAAGCCAGCATGAGGTGCGCAAGCTTATTGCGGGGCCTTCGGTGTTTATTTGCGACGAATGCGTAGACCTGTGCAACGATATCATTCGTGAAGAGGTTCAAGAGAGCGGTTCAGATCTTAAAGGTGACAAACTGCCTACGCCAGCCGAACTGAACGAAACGCTGGATGAGTATGTAATTGGCCAGGCCAAAGCTAAAAGAGTGCTGTCGGTTGCGGTTTATAACCACTACAAGCGTCTGCGCCAAAGCGAGCCTGGGCGCGATGAGGTAGAACTTGGCAAAAGTAATATTTTGCTGGTTGGCCCGACAGGCAGTGGTAAGACATTGTTGGCCGAAACGCTCGCTCGTTTACTCGATGTGCCCTTCACAATAGCCGATGCTACTACGTTAACAGAAGCTGGTTACGTGGGTGAAGACGTAGAAAACATTATTCAAAAATTGCTGCAAAAATGCGATTATGATGTCGAGAAGGCCCAGGTAGGAATTGTTTACATTGATGAAATTGATAAGATTTCGCGCAAATCGGATAACCCCTCCATCACCCGCGATGTGTCTGGTGAAGGCGTGCAGCAGGCACTGTTAAAACTAATTGAAGGAACCGTTGCCTCTGTGCCTCCTCAGGGCGGGCGAAAACATCCGCAGCAAGAGTTTCTTCAGGTCGACACATCCAATATTCTGTTCATCTGTGGTGGCGCTTTTGCTGGCCTAGACAAAGTTATTCGAGACCGTTCCGAGAAGAGTGGCATTGGCTTCAATGCAGAAGTTAAGAGTAAAGACGAGTCGAAAAACTTTGGCGAAACGCTCAATGATCTTGAACCAGAGGATCTTGTGCGCTACGGTTTGATCCCTGAGTTTGTGGGCCGCTTGCCGGTTATAGCAACGTTGGAAGAGCTTGATCAGGACGCTCTCGTTCGAATATTAACAGAGCCTAAAAATGCCCTAACCAAGCAATATGGCAAGCTGTTTGAAATGGAAGGTGTTGAGGTTGATTTTAGGCGCGATGCACTCCAAGCCATTGCTTTGAGAGCCATGAAGCGAAAGACTGGTGCGCGCGGGTTGCGTTCAATTTTGGAGTCGGTTTTACTCGACACCATGTATAAGATTCCATCGCAGGAAAATGTGGCAAAAGTGGTCATCGATGCTTCGGTCATTTCTGGCGATTCTGAGCCTCTTATCGTTTATGGCCAAACTACCGAACCCAAAACAGCAGCAGCCGACGACGCCTGATTTAGGCTCGTTGTAGCAGGCTATTTTGGCAGCTTAGGCTGGCTTAGTAAGATCTCTATGGCGGTCTCTAGGGCACTACCTTCGGTTAGATTGGCTCTACAAGCCGCTTATTTAGCGAGCTGGCTCAAGACGCTGAGCGTCAGCCTGCGGCGGAACTAACTGCGGCACCGATGAGTTGCAATTGCCTTTTTCATCCCCATATTCCAATAGTAGCGTTTGAGTAAAGTTCATGGCTTTGTTTATGCGCGTCAGATTATTTCTGTGCCCATTATACAGGGCACGTATTCCGTTTAATGTTAAGGTAGGCAATAGCCAAGTTAGTTAACCTTAGCGCTTTAGCCTGTCTTTCCAGATAGAGGTCATCTATGAGTTTATCTTTACCCGTCCTGCCACTAAGAGATGTTGTTGTTTATCCGCAAATGGTTGTTCCCTTGTTTGTGGGTAGGGAAAAGTCTATTCAATCGCTTGAGGCCGCAATGGCTGAAGATAAGCAAATATTACTAGTGGCACAAACCGAACCTGATACAGATGACCCAGGTATTGAAAGCTTGTATTCATTAGGCACTGTTTCAACAATTTTACAATTACTACGATTGCCTGATGGCACCGTGAAAGTACTTGTTGAAGGTGGGCACCGTGCAAAAATTCTCGGTGTAGCCGAAGGTGAGGACGTTTCGGATGATGCGGTATCAGATGATGACGGCGATCCGTTAGCTGCAGGTCCTTTTTTGCGTGTTAATTATGAAATTTGTGAAGAAGAATTAGTTGAAGCTAAAGCCGGCGCTGAATTGATGGCACTTCTTACAGCGCAATTTGAGCAGTATGTCAAAGTGAGTAAAAAAGTGCCGGCGGAGGTGCTCAGTTCACTGGCGGGTATAGATTCTGCATCGCGATTTGTCGATACAGTGGCTACGCATTTAGCTTTAGAAGTGAAGCAGAAGCAATCTGTATTGTCAGAGCCCTCAGTAGCGGAGCGTGCCGAGCTATTAATGGGCTTTATGGATGCCGAGTTAGAGTTGTCTAGAGTTGAAAAGAAAATACGTGGCCGTGTCAAAAAGCAGATGGAGAAGTCGCAGCGCGAATACTATCTCAATGAGCAGATGAAGGCGATTCAGAAAGAATTAGGCGATATGGATGATGTGACTAACGAGTTTGATGAGTTGCAAGAGAAAATTGACAAAGCTGGAATGCCGCAGGAGGCAGAAAAGAAAATTACTGCTGAGATGAATAAGTTGAAAATGATGTCACCAATGTCGGCTGAGGCATCAGTAGTTCGTAGCTATATTGACTGGATGGCAGGTATTCCTTGGAAGAAAAAGAGCAAGGTCAGATATGACCTGAATAAGGCTCAGAAAATTCTCGATAAGGACCATTATGGTCTTGAGGAAGTTAAAGATCGCATTATTGAATATCTTGCCGTACAGCGTCGTGTAAAAAAGTTAAAGGGCCCTGTATTGTGCTTGGTAGGACCACCAGGGGTTGGTAAAACGTCGCTAGGTGAATCTATCGCCCGTGCGACAAATCGAAAGTTTGTGCGTATGGCTTTGGGAGGCGTGCGTGATGAAGCTGAGATCAGGGGCCACCGTCGTACCTACATAGGATCAATGCCAGGCAAGATTTTGCAAAAATTATCGAAGGTAGGGGTTAAGAATCCATTATTTTTGTTAGATGAAATTGATAAAATGGGGATGGATCATCGTGGCGATCCTGCCTCTGCACTTTTGGAAGTGCTCGATCCTGAGCAAAACCACACGTTTAACGATCATTACTTAGAGGTCGATTATGACTTGTCGGATGTGATGTTTGTGTGTACTTCAAACTCCATGAATATTCCGGCGCCGTTATTAGATCGCATGGAAGTTATAAGGATTCCTGGTTACACGGAAGATGAGAAATTAAATATTGCTGAGCGCTACCTGCTTCCAAAACAAATTGAGCTAAACGGTGTGAAGCCCGGTGAGCTTGAAATGGAAACATCGGCTTTGATGTCACTGGTTCGACACTACACCCGTGAAGCCGGCGTGCGGGCGTTGGAGCGGAATATTTCAAAAGTAGTGCGCAAGGTTATCAAGGCTATTACCACCAAAGATACAGAGGCTCCAGTGGTGGTAAATGCAGATAATTTGGCCGATTACTGCGGCGTTCAAAAGTTTAAGTATGGCGAGGCGGATGCCGAAAATAGAATTGGTCAAGTTACCGGTTTGGCGTGGACGCAGGTTGGCGGTGAATTGCTCACTATCGAAGTCGCCACAGTGCCTGGTAAAGGAAGACAGGTAAAAACAGGCTCGCTGGGTGATATTATGCAGGAGTCGATATTGGCAGCCACTACGGTAGTGCGCTCTCGCGCACAAGTTTTGGGGGTCGCGGCTAATTTCAATGAGAAGAACGACATTCATTTTCATGTACCCGAAGGCGCCACACCAAAAGACGGGCCTAGTGCTGGCATAGCAATGTGCACAGCTTTAGTCTCTTCGCTGACGCAAATCCCTGTGCGCTCCGAGGTAGCTATGACGGGTGAGATTACATTGCGGGGCCAGTTGTTGCCCATTGGTGGGCTCAAGGAAAAGTTATTGGCAGCTCATCGAGGCGGCATTAAGACGGTTATTATTCCTGATGAAAATGAGCGTGACTTAAAAGAAATTCCAGAAAATATTAAGCAGGCGCTCGAGATAAAACCTGTTAAGTGGATTGATGAGGTTTTAGAGATTGCGCTAGAAAAAATGCCGGACCCTTTGAGTGATGAGGAATATAATGTTACCGCGCCTTCCAGTGATCGGCAGCGCTCGGAGCATGACGGTGAGCCCGATACTAGGATTAAAACGCACTAACCATTGGTAGGGGTAATTCAGCTCAAACCGGGATCACCAAGGCCCTAGGCGACTATTTAGTCAATAATGAGGTAGCACAAGGGCGAAAAAAAATGGATATCCGCCAAAACCCCACAAATAATGGAACCGATTCGATCTAACCTTGACCCTGTTCGGCTGTTTGGTATAAAGTCCCGCGTCTGTTTTTGTGTCAGGTTGCCTTCGGTTTTTTAAGCGGGGCTGGCCATTTTAGGGCGAAAAGTCCTTAATAAGCATCTTTGACGCCTGGAGTTCCATTTGTCGGCCTGTTCGAGCTTTACAAGCAGGCCACACCATTTTTAATTTAATCGAATACAGCTTTTAAAGAACCTTGGAGAGTTATTCATGAATAAGTCAGAATTAATCGACGCCATTGCATTATCTGCAGACATATCAAAAGCGGCGGCGGGAAGAGCCTTAGATGCAACCCTAGACACTATTGGAGAAACTCTCCGAGACGGTGATCCAATAAGCTTGGTTGGTTTTGGTGTTTTTCAGGTTAAAGACCGTGCCGCTCGTGCAGGTCGAAATCCTCAAACCGGTGAGACTATTCAAATTAAGGCATGTCGAGTACCGGGTTTTAAAGCGGGCAAGGCACTTAAAGACGCAGTAAATTAAGTTTATTGAGTTCAGTTCAAACCGATAGTTTTAATGTAGTCGATCGGTGGGCTCGCTAATTGATAATGAACCAGCTGTCTTTTTGGAGGCAGTGAGTCGCTTTCAAGTTTAGTGCGCGGCGTCAGTTGTCACTATCACCCCGTTTTAGGCTTTTGAATGAGACCAATAACTGCCGTTTTTATGATGTAAAGGCTGGAGTGAAGCCGCGCAGTGTTTTAGTTAGCCAGTCCTCAGTGAACATTTTCGGCAAGCATCATGACCGGAATACTTTCTCCTTTAATAATTAATGTCTTCGAGTTTAATAATTAATGCTTAGAACTTTTCGTGAAAATATCAAAGGTCGCATGGGTAAGGTATTGCTTGCGATTATCATAGTGCCATTTGTTTTGTTTGGAGCTGAGTCACTTCTCACCGGCGGTGGCGGGGCCGCTACCGTGCTTGAAGTGAATGGAGAGGAGATTGATGCGCAGCAAGTTGCTCAGGAAGTGGTGTTGTTGCGTAATGAGATGGCCTCTCGCATGGGTGAGGACGTAGATTTTGAGCAGTTAAGTCAAGAGAAACTTACTCCTGCGGCAATACAAAGGCTAACTGAGTCGACGTTAATTCGCCAATTATTTGGAGAGTTGTCTCTGACGATTCCCGAAGCGTTATTACAGCAAACGATTATGCAGACAACGGCGTTTCAAGTGGATGGCAAATTTTCTAGCGAACAAATGACCCGGGTGCTTGCCGATACGGGTTTTAATTTGAATACTCTCAAAGGCCGTTTGGCAGAAGACATTCGTTTGGGTCAGCTTAGGGCGGGCATTTTACAGAGCGGATTTGTTACTGAGCAGAATACTCGCTTGATACTAGACATCGTGAACGAAACGCGCGCTGTTGATTGGGTCGAACTTACAATTGGAGATATCACTCAATCCACTGATGTTAGCGAAGTTGAACTGACCGATTACTACGAAGCGAGTAAAACTGAATTCCTTACAGCTCTGAACGTCGATGTAGAGTACTTATTGATAGACCGTGAGGCGTTGTCAGAATCTGTTGAAGAATCGTTAGTGGTGGCTGAATATAACAGCCAAAAAAATGAGTTCATTGAGACTGAGCGTAGGGAGATTGCGCACATATTGTTAGAGATTAACAGTGATCAGTCTGAGAGCGATGCACTGCAAAAAATGGCAGAAATCGCAGAAAAATATAATGCGGGTACATCGTTCGAAGTATTGGCTGTTGAGTATTCGCAAGATGTAGGTTCGGCCAGAGAGGGTGGTGATTTAGGCTATGCGGAAAAAGATGGTACCTTTCCTGAAGAATTTGAAGAGGCTGTCTTTGCATTGTCCGAGGGTGCGCTCTCTGCTCCGGTCACCACGGATGCAGGCATACACCTTATAACCGTTACTGATATCGCTAAGACCAGCATGCCCGCATTTGAAGACATTAAGCGCGATATAGAAATGCAAATTCAGCGCCGCTCGGCCACCAAAGAATATGTCAGAGTAATGGCGCAAGTTGCGGATGTGGCATTCAATGCCGCTGATCTAGCAGAGCCCGCTTCGGCAATCGACGGCACGATTGAGTCGGTTAGCGGTATCACGCGAACGGGCGGTTCATCGTCATCAAGTCAAGGTACTCAGCTGACATCGCAACAGCAACAACTATTCTCAGATTCAAGAGTGCTAGACGCCCTTTTTAGTACCGATGTGCTCGACGACAGAATGAATAGTGAAGTTATTGAGTTGAATGACGGCCAAGGAGT